>JAJFKA010000151.1 GCA_021773555.1 Gammaproteobacteria bacterium | reverse complement strand
CTCAGAAATAAGGGTGCGCTTCCACATTGAAAATCCTGAGCTCTGGTCGCCGCTATCCCCGTTTCTATACCAGCTTAAGTTGACCCTTGATGATGAGGTCACGGGTCAAAGAGACGTTGCTTTCAGCTACACCGGGCTGCGCGAGATCAATGTGCGTGACGGTGTGGTGACTTTGAATGGTGAACGCCTCTATGTAAGAGGCGTCCTTGATCAGGGATACTTTCCGGAGGGCTGGTATGCAGCGAAAACTGACAAGGACTTTAAGCACGATATTGAACTGACGTTGAGTATGGGACTTAACTGCGTACGCAAACACCAGAAGGCAGAGGATCCACGCTACCTTTACTGGGCTGATCGACTCGGACTACTGGTCTGGGCGGAAATGCCATCTGGAAAGATCTTCTCGACCGAGTTGATCGAAACGCTGACGGCTGAGTGGATCGAATTAATTAAGCGTGACCGTGCACATCCCTGCATCATCACCTGGGTGCCATTCAATGAGTCCTGGGGTGTCTGGCACCAGTCGGAACGGCTGCAACAGCGAGCGTTCGTTGACGGTATTGTCGGTCTGACTAAATCGTTAGATCAAACCAGACCAGTAGTGGGTAATGATGGGTGGGAATTCTCAACGGGTGATTTGTGGACCTTGCATCTTTATTATTCCGGACGTGACTTATCCTCCCGTCTGAGCGAACTCATCCATAATCCGCTGTTGCCAGTAACCGGTGAGCAAGGCGCTCGCAATGCACGGGCAGGCGCATTGCCAGGTGCAGATGTTACCGGATTGCCGATTTTGCTGACGGAGTGTGGTGGGGTCGGGTTTGGTCGTTACAGCGATCAGGATTTTAGTTACGGTGATATGCCCCCGACGGAAGCGGACCTGGAAACTGCAATTAGAGAGATTGCGGAGATGATTGATTCGGGTAGGATCCTGCAGGGCTTCGTCTGGACACAACTGACTGATGTTCAGCAGGAAGTTAATGGATTGCTCTACTTTGACAGGACACCAAAATTGCCTCTCGAAACCTTCCGGGAAATATTTAGCGATATTGGTTTGAAAAGTTGAAAGCTCGCGTTGGATTCGAAGAGTGGTGTTGACCGATCTCAATGATTAAAGTCTGGGTGGATAAGAATTCGTCACACAAGGAAAGGATGAGCCAAAATGCTGAAAGAACTCGATAAACACCTAAAACGAACGATCAGAAAGCACAGTATTCCCGGTGCAAGTGTTGCGGTCCTGCGTGGTAAGCGAATCACTGCAACCGCTGCTGCAGGCGTTGTGAATATCAATACCCGGGTTCCGACGACCACCGATGCGGTGTTCCAGATCGGTTCGATCACCAAACCCATGACCGCCACGATGATCATGCAGCTTAAGGATGAAGGAAGACTTCAACTCGATGACTTTCTGGTCACGCACTTGCCAGATTTTCGTAATGCAGATATGGCGCGACTACAAAAGGTTACGATCAGGCATTTGTTAAGCCATCAGAGTGGTATCGATGGAGATTTTTTCCCCACGACCGATAGCGGTGACCGCTCAATTGAACAATTTCTGTCCATGTGTTCGATGTTGCCTTCCTTGTTTGAACCCGGAACTAACTGGTCTTACTGCAATGTGGGTTTTGCAGTGCTGGGTCGAATAATTGAGTTGAAGGACAATCGGACTTTTGATCAGTCTCTGAAAGCCCGGATATTTAATCCGCTGGGCATGACGCATGCCATCAGCCAGCTCGAAGAAAACCTGAAGTTCCGGGTGGCAGTGGGCCATGTGCCGGATGCGAAGAATCCGAAGCAACTCATCGTTCCCGAACAGCCGTTTTTGAGCTTTGGCCAGAAGGCGGCCGGTTCCACACCCGCGATGACCGCGGAAGACCTGCTCAGGTTTGCTGCCGCGCACATGCACGGTGGTACGGGCATCAATGGCACAAAGCTGTTATCCAGAAGTGCTGCCCGGGAGATGTTACGCATCGAAAACAAGAACGGGGCTAATCCGGTGGGGATGACCGGTGGACTCGCCTGGTGGACGACGAACTGGAACGGCAACAAGGTATTCGGACATGATGGCGGCACAGTTGGTCAGTATTCTCAATTACTGATTATGCCCGGTAAGCGTCTGGCGATTGCGGCGCTCACTAATGGTGGAAATGCCGCTGGACTGTTCTCTGATATCGTTGGTGGCCTGTTTAAGTCGTTGACCAGAGTGTCGCCGCCTGGACTGCCGAAACCACGTACAAACGTATCGACCAGGGCGAATCAACTCATCGGCACTTTCGAAAATATCAACCTGAAGGTGACGATATTCGAAGAGGAGGGTGTGCTGAAGATCAAAGGAGGCCTCAGAGAACTATCGCCTTCTGAGCAGTCCGCGAAGCTTGAGTTCATCAATTCGCGATTTGCCCGGTTTCCCCTGGGAATGGTTGAGTGGACCGGACCTGCGGGCGAAAGTGCTGACGCCATCAGGATTGGTTCAAGATTGTTGGCACGTACCTGAAGAAAATTACCTGCCGGTCAAGCCATCAGGCTTTTACATTATTCGAATATTACGGCTAATGCTTTACATGCAACCATATGGTTGCATATAATGATCACCCTGTAGAAGAGGAATCGGTGTGCGGGTGATGTCGCAAGACGTGTTCAAGGCACTGGCTGACGAAAGCAGGAGGCACCTGTTAGATAAGTTGCGCGAACGGGATGGCCGCTCGCTCAACGAGTTGTGTGTAGAACTCGACATGAGTCGTCAGGCCGTCAGTAAGCATCTTGCGATACTCGAAGCGGCCAATCTGGTCGTCACGCTTGCCAGAGGACGCACCAAATATCACTACCTCAACCCAATTCCGCTACAGGACATCATCGATCGCTGGATAGCACCGTATCGACAACATCAGACAACCGCGCTCATGGCCCTTAAACGTGAGCTGGAGAAAAAAACATGAATCAGACCAATGAGCACGGGCACGTGTGTGTCATCTATATCAATGCTAGTCGCGAGGCCGTGTGGGAAGGGCTTACTTCGGCTGAATTTACCCGACAGTACTTCCATGCCACCAGTGTCGAATCGGACTGGACACCCGGTGCGGATGTGAGCTTCTACAATCCGGATCGTTCAATTGCAGTGACAGGTAAGGTCCTGGAGGTGGAATTCCCGGCGAAACTAGTTTTCACCTGGCACGTGCAGTACAACCCTGAAGCCCGCAAGGAAGTCCCGAGCCGTCTTACTTACCGGTTGGATAGCGTGCAGGCAGCCACGAGGCTGACAATCATTCATGACGAGTTTCCTAATCAAAGCGTTGTATTACCGCAGATTACGGAAGGGTGGATAGCCATCATCAGTAATCTGAAAACGTTGCTTGAGACTGGCGAGGTCATGGCGGTGTCGTAACAGACTCCGCCTGATGATCATCCCCTTGGCGCGCGCCTTCTGTGACAGGGTGCGATTTGGGCTTGAGTAAGTGCCATTCTACTCTGACGCGAGTGGCACTTACTTAAGGCCTCAGAGATTGGCTTCTACGAATCTGATCATCAGGTTGAAAAACGTTTGTAGCCGCGTGAGTGGATGACCAGCGGCGAGGGGATGCCTGTTTTTCCGCAGCGAATAGCGCCATGGATGGACGCGGGATGGGCCAGGGATGGTCGGGGGCGCCCAGCCCACTGAGCTGAGGAAAGACAGGCATCCCCTTGTCGCACACCCTCTGTAACAGGGTGCGATTTCGGCTTAGTAAGCGCCATTCTACTCCGACCCCCCAGTTATTAATTTACCGGCTGCAGTCAGGTAGATAAATAGGGTCAAGGACAGGTAAGCTGACAGGTCTGAACGCGCCTGATTAGTCACCTCACAAGGGGAGAAAATGGACTACCCGATTATTTCCGCAGATTCTCACATCACTGAAGCGCCAAATACCTACATTGACTATATCGACAAGCAATACCTCGATCGTGCACCACGAATAGAGTCGGAAGGTGACGGCGATGTATTTGTGATCGACGGCATGGACCGACCAATCCAACTCGGTCTGGTCGCGGCCGCAGGGAAGAAACCGGAAGAAATCACCACAGGGGGCGTGAAGTTCGAGGATCTGCATAAAAGTGGATGGGATCCAAAAATGCGCACTGCGGATCAGGACCGCGATGGTGTTGCGGCGGAAGTCATCTATCCAACGGTAGGCATGATGCTGTGCAATCATCCAGACTTTGGTTACAAGCAGGCCTGCTTTGATGCTTACAATCGATGGATCGCTGAATACTGCTCGGAAGACACATCACGGCTGTTGGGGTGTGGCCAAACCGCGGTGGCAAACCCCCAGCAGACCGTGGAAGATCTGAAGTATATGAAATCGCTTGGCTTACGCGGCGTGATGATGTCAGGTAATCCGGCTATCGAAGACTTCGATTCCGAAATATATAACCCGGTCTGGGAAGCGGCGATCGAACTGCAACTCCCGGTTTCGTTTCATATCCTCACCATGAAAAACGCCGTTCACCGCGGCCCACGGATTAACAGTTTTCTGGCAATCATTCGTGGCAATCAGGACATTATGGGTACGCTGGTTTTTGGCGGCGTATTCGAACGATACCCGGAACTTAAAGTTGTTTGTGTTGAAGCGGATGCGGGCTGGGTACCACACTATCTCTACAGAATGGATCATGCCTTTAAACGGCACAAAAACTGGCTGGCACCAGGAACAACACTCTCGAAACTGCCGAGTGAGTACTTTCTAAACAACATTTACACAACCTTTCAGGATGACTGGGTCGCTTTCAAAAGTGCAGACCTCATGAACTGGCGAAGGCTCATGTGGGCCAATGACTTCCCGCATTCAGACTCAACCTGGCCCTGGTCCCAGGACATGTTGCGCGAGCATACCGCGAGTCTCAGTGATGAGCAGGCTCGGGCAATACTTTGTGAAAATGTCGCGGCACTTTATAACATCGATACTGACAGCCTGATGAGATCGGGCTGAATTGAGGAGATCCTCTAAATCCAAAATCCGCGAGGCTACAGCACTCGCGATCCTTCTCCATAAGGTCGGCCGCCTTGGCTACCAGTGATGAGTAACGACTTTAAATCCCGGTTCAGTTACGAATCAAACAGGCAAGTGCGTGGAACGGACAGAGGACGCAGGTATGCAGTTTGATCCGCTCGAGCATCCCCACCGCCGCTTCAATCCTTTGTTACGGCAATGGGTGCTGGTATCTCCGCATCGCACAAAGCGACCCTGGCAGGGGAAAATGGAAGCGGCATATCGGTCTTCACGGCCAGAACACGATCCCGATTGTTATCTGTGTCCGGGCAACACACGCGCGAACGGTGAAACCAACCCGGTGTATACAACGACTCACGTCTTTAACAACGACTTTGCAGCGCTGCTGCCTGATGGTCCTGTCGCTGATATCACTTCACAAAATGAATTGATGCGCGTGCAACCGGTGACCGGCGAATGTCGGGTGATCTGCTTTTCACCGTGCCACGATTTGACTATGCCGGAAATGACTGCTGACGCCATCACTGCAGTCGTTAGTCTATGGTGTGATCAGTACGCTGAGCTGAGCCAGCGCTATACATGGGTGCAGATATTCGAAAACAAGGGTGAGATCATGGGTTGCTCGAACGAACACCCTCACGGCCAGATCTGGTGTACGGATCATCTTCCCAGCGAGCCCGCTCAAGTGGATGCGAGCCAGCGCAGCTATTTTGCGGATCACGCGTCACCCTTGCTACTTGACTACGCCGAAACGGAGTTGCGCGATGGTATGCGCACTATCGAAGCCAATAATCACTGGCTGGTTGTCGTACCCTACTGGGCGACGTGGCCTTATGAGATGCTGCTGCTTCCAAGGCGCCACCTGCGCCACCTTGGCGAAGTTGATGAGCCGGAGCGGCGCTCATTGGCAGATATACTAAAACGTATACTGACCCGATATGACAACCTGTTCGAAACCAGCTTCCCGTATTCCATGGGATGGCACCAGGCACCAGGGGTTAGCCCGGACATCGACGAGCAGCGAGACCACTGGCAACTCCACGCCCATTTTTATCCTCCACTGCTGCGCTCATCGACGGTCAGAAAGTTCATGGTCGGCTATGAAATGCTGGCAGAAGGACAGCGTGACATAACCGCCGAGCAGGCAGCGGAAAAGCTTCGCCGGGTTTCCGGAACGGAACATTATGCCGCGTCTCGGCGTAAGTGAAGATCGGCAGGTGACGTGTATCACCACGGGCTGACCTATGTGCGCGGATCCAGACGAATAAAATACCGGGGTGGGAATCCGGTGAGGATACGGAAGCCGAGACTGGTCGGGTTGTCACTCTGAACCTGATCATGCTCTGATCCCATCACTTCCACTGCAGTGTAGTCACCGGTTTCACGCTCTGTCGTCACTGTAACGTCCGGGTTATCAAGTATCCGGTAGTACCAGGCACGGGGCCAGTGATTCACTGCGACATAGTAGTGGCCGTTGCTTTCCAGTTCAGAGACGACGCGGTCGTGTTTATCTCCCGCATCATCAACTGTGGTGATGACAATGGTATTCGGAAACTGCGGTTGGGTGTATCCAAGAAAAGACTCGAATGCCACCACAATGCCGACGTAACCAACAACCAGCACAATGGCTGTGATCTTTACTACCTTCACTGTAAACCCCCTGAATTCGATTGCTTAGGTAAGTCGAAAATCATAATCGTGTCCACTAATTTCACCGACTTATTCACCTCGGGTTGAGAAAACCCCTTTCGCGGCAATAACAAGCAGGATTACAACGATCACCACGCTTGGTAGTCCTGGTAAAAAGCCGAGAATACCGAAGATATCGGACTCGCCCAATGCGTTATCACCAATGGATAGCGCGCGATTTCCCGCTGCATTTCCGAGCCAGTAAAACACGGTGAATGACCATGCAACATAGATGAAACCGTAAGCCATAAATTTCTGCATGGCCTCTGTCAGATTGAGCTTCGGCAGTGCCAGCGCCACCGCCATCACAAGGAGCCCATTCATTGCCCCTCCCGAATGCGCCCTTACCCAACCGTCGGTGGTTCCGTAGGTTGGAATTGGCAGAAGCTTCCCCGGCCAGATCTCGATTCCCCCCAGCAGGCCGAACATCAGCATAAACCCTGCGAACATGGAAACCAGGATTACAAGTAACGCGTTGCCAATCATTATTCTTTGTAGCTTTTCCATTAAGTAGCCTCGGTTAATAGCAGGGCGTGGTTATTGTATTCAGGCCCGTTCACGCGAGGGAAACCTCAGCTGTGAAAGGTACTGGCATATCCGGATCGTTAGTATCGACCAGTGGCAGACTCGAACTGTCGGCAAGCGTCGCGTGCCCGGCAACCCATTCCTGCATCCACTCTGGATCAGCCTCGCCTCTCGGATTGTGCCACGGAAGTAACGCGCGCAGGAGAAATGGACCGACGTGCCAAATGAGTGAACCCATATGGCGAATCAGCCCGGCAATGCATTTTGGACTAGTGAGTATTTCGTCTTTTTTCAGCGCGGCAAACATCCCGAGCATTCCATAACCGATGACGTGGAAAGAGCCGTGAAAAACGCCCAGGAACCGGGGCAGATAGGCGCCTGAATAGGCCATGTAAGTATCGAATGCGACAGTTTTGTGTTCAGTCTCTTCTACCATATGCATCAGCCAGAACGAGGTCACATGGGCGGAGGCGCCATGAAAAAGCGCATGACGTCGATTGATCAGCCAGGTTGTGAAACCATTTGTCATACACTCGAATCCTGCGCTGTATGCGAGCCTGGTACGTAAACTGCGTTTTGAAAGCTTTTTGTAAGCAGCATCAATTTTGTTTTCGACTTCTTCTAACTCAGGATATCCATTCGCCTTTAACAGTGTGTTAAGTCGTCGGTGACACTTGTAATGACTCGCTTCCTGACCGTTAAAGCCGCGGATATCTTCGATCAGCCTGGGTTCTGTTAAATGTTCGGCTGCTTCGCGCATGGTTTTAACAAGGAAAGGTTCAAGATAAGGCATGGTGAGCGAAACACCATTGAAAAAATGTCCACGGACAATATCGTCAGGAATCCACTGTGGGTCCAGATCGTCCGGGAAATCGAATGCGAATGGCCGAACAATTATTTGCTCGACCTGCTTGGCTTGATACTCGTATAAATCATTCGGCATAAATGCCTCACGTTGAGTAAAGAAATGAATTGCCAGCGTAGTCCTGTTTGTGGCCCCGTTCAAGCATCCTGGCTTAGGAGTGGCTTAAGCGTGGTAACTGCCTGTCGTCCTGGTGCTAGGCAATCTCTCTGGGGTACCAGTAAGCAAGATATTCCGCGTACAGCACGTGGCCTTCAATTCCCTCGACTTCCACCTCGTGGCAGGTCTTTAAGAGTCGCTGACCTTCGCCCTTGTCGATGGAATCGAGAAGGCTGACGTGTGACCTTAGCTTGACGCCATCCCCAATCACCACGGGCTTTAGCACGCGGACCTTGTCCAGGCCATAGTTCAGGGAATGTGAGCCATCTTCCGGTCTCGATCCCGCATCTTCGAAGAAATGAGAGAGCAGTGAAACCATATGGAAGCCATGGATCAGTGTTCCGCCGTAAGGTCCATTGCGTGCCGATTCAGGATCACAGTGGCCGGGTTTTCTCCAGCGTGAGACCTCACCGAAAACATTGACCTGAATCTGATCGATAAACACCCACTCACTGACCCCCAATTGGGCGCCAATGAAATCCTCTGAGTTGGACAGTAAAAATGGTTGGTCGCGCCTTTGCATTGTTTGCTCTCCAGTTCAGGAATGCGGGTTCACTTTCGTTTTGACATTTCTTTAAATAACACGGGTAGAAAAGGCGTCAGAATCGCGCCAATCAGGCGTTTAAAAAAACCAGTTTCCGGGGTATTGGCGGCGGAGCTGAATTCATCGATACCAAGTCTTGACCTCATACCGGCCGTAATCATAGCAACCGGAAGGTCCAGTGGAATACCCGTGCCGTCCGCAATCCTGACCATGCGCTGAAAATTGGCGATGACAGCGGCGGCATCAATCATGGCATCTTCGCCGAGTTGCGTAACCACGTTTGCTCTCGCGATGGCGATCTTTTCAATGTTATCTCCCAGCGCGGCCTGCGCAAAATCGACCAGGGCGCCTTCAATGTTAAGGTCACCGTGGGTGACCAAACCGCTGGTAACAGCTTCAAGGTCAACGGGGATTCGTTCCAGTTTGCTGCTTTCACGAAGCATCAATGCGTGTGAGGAGGTTCAGTAAAAACATTCGCTCAGGGCAGATACTCGTCCGGCCAACAGTTCAATATGCGCGCGACTGATCGCCCGGCCGCCATTGGTCGCCGGATTCGGTACGTCATGCATTGACAGATATTGAACACCAGACAATAGCTTTAACAAGCGGACGGAATCCGGCACGAGGCTCATGGCGCTGACAACATTCCCGGTCTGTTTGCTGCCGTCATAGAGGTCAGCCTCTCTTTCGCCGATACTCGCAGGGGTAACAATCGGTACCCAGGCATGGCCATCCATCGCACCAGGGGGACGGTAGCCATCGGGTTCGCCAGGTTGTGGGACAGGCAGGTTCTCGAGCGGGAAGCCTAACGCGCGGTGGAATCCATCAATACTGATGACCGCAACCACGATACCTAACAACTCAACATATAACTCCTTTGATAAGCTGCTTTCGTCGAGCCATTTTCGTGTCAGGCGGGACGCGTCAGTGCACAATCGATGTACAACGTCGATCACGTTGTCAGGCAAATCGCTGACGGATTCGTGGGTACCGGTAATTGCGAAAGGAGACAATGCGGTCTTGCGCTTCGAGCACAATCTGCAATGGCGCGCAGCACGGACTTCATTGGCGATAGCAACCCGCTGATCGCCGCGCCACCAGTTACCCGGCTGTGATATTTTCTGCCAGACCAGGCGATAGGCATCCGGCAAGTCTGTGCGGACTTTGTATTGGTAGTCTGAATAGTCGAAGTAGGTGCCGATTTCCATCTGCAGCCGCCGCCTTTGTGCTGACGTTTGTTGGTGATGGATGTTAGCACAGCGAATCAGGGTGACTACTGCAGATCGATAAGGTTAATTACCAGGGTTCATTCGCTGGTACCAGTAGGTTCTTACTGACAGGTTACCGAAGTCGAGTCCGTCAAGTGGAGTCTCCGGACCGATCAGGATCAGTGGCTCCGAATCATCCGGGATAAGTGCAAAGGGTTCAGGCGCGATAGAACTGGTCGACAGGTTCTTCGAGCGATCCTGCTTGTCCTTGTCCGCGTCGTTGTCGTGATCGATGACAGGCGTCGCGTCCACCACCGAGACCAGATAGGCTCTTGCCGTACCGATAGCAGCAGAACAGCCGGTGCTGGTGGTGTTGTTGGGTTCATAAGTTGTGAAAATCAACTGGTTGTTAACGGTGAGACTTTTTGCGAGCACCTTTTCACCGCTCCTTTCCAGTTGGATAAACCATCCTTTAGCAGCGGCAAATGAACTGATCTCAGCGGCCTGTTGCGCTTCGGTTAATGCTTCGCCTTCGGTTCCCAGCAAATTGTCTGTGGCGTCATAGAGATCTGCTTCGGCTGCGATCACATAACTGGCAGGCGCGTTGTATACGTCGGAGGCGCGGAAACTATAGAACCGATCCTCGATCACTTCATTGAGTGGATGGGCCTGGTACCCCGATCCCATGGCAATATTCAAAAATGTGTACTCGCCATTGTTTACCAGACTTACATCCGGGGTGTGATAGAAACGGCGTGCTTCGCCCGGTGTGGCGCCTGCGATACTGGCGATCACACCACCGGTTGCAAGCGATGCAGCGTCTGCAGCACCACTGCTTATGTCGATTCGCCACAATTGTCCGCCCATATCACCGACATAAAGCTGATCGGGGAAACCATCCTGATCCACGTCGATGATCTTTGGAGATGCAGGCAGGGAATAGTCCATCTCGGCCAGATTAAGATCGAAACCGATGCCGTCTCCCGCCGCCCAGATCAGATCGGGAATGCCATCATTGTTGCCGCCATTGGTGATGGAGTCTGCACCCGCCCTGACCATGAAAATAGCATTGCCGAAAGTATCGGGGGTCTTGACGGTGACGTCGTCCTGGTTTGGATCATATCCACCGGTAAATACCAGAACGTCCTCGCTATCGCCATCGACGACAATCCTGGTTCGGACCGGGGTTGACCAGGTCTGTCCAAGCTGTTCAAACTCATCTGCGGCCTGACCACCCTGGATCATCCACATGAATTCCGGGTTGTCCCGATCGGTGACATCGAGGGCATAGTAATTGCGACCGCCCCGACGCATACCAATGAAGACGTAGGCGTGATCTCCATCGCTCGCCTTAATCTGATTATCATTGTTGGCGTCAAATACCCAGGTCACGACGCTGCCATCCAGACCGTAAGGATGACTGCCGGAACTACTGTTCTTGTAGAATGTATCAAGGTTTGGCAGCAGCTGTTCAGGGACGAAAGAGAAAATTTCGACCCCGGTAGCGGCATCGACAGCGTGCAGTATTCCTTCGTTGGTCCCGAAGAAAATGGTGATGTCAGGTGATGCTTCGGTCCCGCCGTAGGTGATCAGCGTGGGTTTGGAATGGAGCGGGTCTCCCATCTGCAACCGATCTTCAGTGATGTCTGTATCCTGATCCGTGTCCAGTACATCAACACCCAGCACCCAGTCCATCAACCCGTCCCGATATCCGGTGGTTTCACCTTCCACGCCGAGCATGACGTCGGTGATAGCGGTGTTCGCCTTTGTGAATGCGTTAACAGAAGCGGACAGAACGGGTGAAGTGGAACCGTTATACCAGGTATACATCTTCCTTGATCCAGAGGTTGGCAGATTTGCCGCGGCACCCCCAATGGCCACCTGGTTGCCATCTACATTGGCGGACCAGTAGCTGGTTGCGGTTGTTTTGAAGAAACCGGAAGAACTGTCAATGGCGGGTACATCGTTTTTGTCGACGATGTTCGAGCCTGAAATTTTGTATTTCTTCAGGTTACCTACCCATTTTGGATCGTCGTCGGGCTTGAACAACGAAAAATAGAGTTCGTTTCGATGGTTAAGTCGGTTGAACTGGTTTACGGTTGCACCGGGGGAAACGAAAGTGGTATCTGTTTTCAGGATTTCCTTGATGATGGTCTCGAATGTGTTGGTCAGTTCGGTCGCTGTCGAGGCCTCGAAGAACGAGCCGCCACCGGCGCTCGCAATGTCCTTGATAAAGTCGTCGGAAAAATTAAAGCCAATCGTGTAGGTAGTGACATTCTGGACTTCGCCCCCCGGTTCCTGATCCTGTTCAAATAGAAACTTTGCCAGTTCGACGCCACATTCGGCACTGCCGGAATTGACACAGGAAGTATCCCCGGTCATTGCTTTCACTTTCGCGGCCGATGTATTAACACTGGGACTACCATCGGTTAGCAACACGATATAGTTCTGCTGGCAACTGCCGAGCGCTGAATCGATGGGTGACTGATAGACGCCGCCCGAGATTGTTTCATCCACACAAGCCAGCGCGCTGAGATTCTCAGAGGTGCACCCCGGAGGCTGGTAGAGTGATCCTGCGACCAGAGACGCCGCATGCGACACGCGAGTGTGCTCTCGTCTGCTTGTCGAGGAACCACCACGATAGGCGCCGTAGTCAACCGCGTCACCCCGGTAGTAACGTGCGCCTTCATAAAGTGTGTCAACGATTGGCGTGCCGCTTTTGTATTGGATCTCATCAACGATTTCGATCATTTTTGTTCGCACGGTGGTTTGCGCACCCGCACCGCCAGTCCCCTGGACCTCGTAGATAAGCCGAGGTGCTTCACCAGCGCTGCCATCGTAGGATTCCGAAGTTCGTTTACCACTTCCGGTCACGATCATGCTGAGCGCGTTGCCGCTGGACCAACCGGGCCGATCAACTATTTCCTGAAGTATCGGGGCGATATCCGGAGACAAGTGTTTTGACTGTAAGGTTGTCCAGGCAGGAATACTGTTCCAGGCGAGACTCGCTGTCGTTTTTGTACGCGAGCTGATGTCATTGGCTGCTGAGGTAAAGGTCTGCGAGTTATCGTTGTCATGCCCGGCGATCGTTAGTGAAGTGCTGCCAGATCCAGCCTCATCTGCGGTAAATTCCAGCCAGGCAGCGAGTACAGTTGCGCCCTGTTCAATGTTGATGTCGCGGAAGCGCATGCCAACCTGCTGATCGGTGCCATCGTTAATCAGCTCCAGATCTGAACTTGTCAGGGTGACCCCGCCGCCACTGGCTTGCTCAGCGTCATCAGAACTGGCTTTTACCCGGGCGGAGTATTGTTTGACGATACATCCACCGGGACTCGCCGGGACAGTGTCAACGTCGTAATTGATACGCAGATAGGCTGCCTGGGATGGATCTGCTTCGAAGGACTTGGCCAGTCTGAATCCTGATCCTTCCAGTTTGAAGTTCATGGCATTACCACCACAGAAACCAGGGCGGTCCACTATTTCCTGAACCAGGGTTTTTAAATCTGGCGTCACATGAGTTTCATTCTCAGCCGTGAATGCTGGTACATTTGTCCACGGCACGATCCCGACCGTATAGGTACGGCTGCTGATATCAAGGCTTCCCCCGGAAAAGATCGACGGATTGTCACTGGATTCTCCAGTAACCACGAGATCGGTGATCGCTGAACTTGCGGCCGCGGCGGAAAATTGAATGCTCGCAGATTCGATCACGGCCCCCTGAGGAACTTCGACGCCTTCGAAATGCAATCCGATGACCTGGCTATCCACGGCCGGTGCACCGCCGGAAGAATAAGAAACTCGAAGCGTGGGTGCATTGGCAGCTTCACCGTCATAGGTTTCCACCGTTCGGATGCCGCTGCCGGAGGTGTGCTCGAAAATCAGCGACAGGGTGTTATTGTTGGTCCAGCCGGGACGATCAACAATTTCCTGAATCAGTGTGGATAAATCCGGAGTCGATAATGCCTGGCCCACTGCCGGTGTTGGATTGACGATGTCCCAGCTAACCACAGCGGATGTTCTCGCCCTGTCGCTGACGTTATTAACGACATTGGCAAAGACCGGCGAATCGTCAACATCATGGGCAGAGATCACCATCTCGATGGGTGACGACCCGGATTTGGTCTCGTCTATTTCGAACTCGACAGTCGCGTCGGTAATGCTCGCGCCCGCCGGTACATTGAGTGACTCAAATCGAAGACCGATGGTCTGAATGCCGCCATCGTTCAGAAATTCAATGTCACTGGAGGTGAAATACATCGAACCATTTGCCCGTTGTTCTACATCGTTGCTGCCATCGATAATCTGCACTTCAACGTCCACATCACCACCTGAAGCAAGTTCAACCAGGGTCAACTGGCTGGCATTCAGGGTCATCGCGCCGCCCTCACTGATGCTTGCCTGTTCAGCATCACCCGAACTTCGGGCCACGCGGGTTGCGACCTCGCCAGCGTCTGCCGGTGTCTCGATAATCCCGTCAATAGGTGAGATGGGATACAACACCGGGCCGCCGGGGTTTGAAAAACGCATTAGTCCCACATTGATGTTGTTGGAGTCGTTGAGAATATTGGTGAGCGCCTCTTTCATTCGATCAAGTCGGGTCACCCCGAGACCATCCGTTGCGGTCATGGAGGAGGAGGTGTCGAGGACGAACAACACGTTGGGGGAGACGGTTCCGGAGGAACTGCTGGAGCCGCCAAAAAATACCTCCGTATCGTCGGCACGACTTGACCCGCCATAGCCAAGCAGGCAGGTAATCGCTAATAAAGTGGATAGTCTGGTTGTGTTCATGATGATCCTCAGCCGCTGGGTGCGATCTTGTAGAGTCCCTGCACAGACTCGGCTTTCGTTGGGAAAGTCGTGATTTCACCTGAACCGGTAATTTCAAGCTGGTAGGCGCTGAATGTGCCTGACTCAACACCGAGTGAGAATCCCGTCGCGGTTCCAAGGCCGATCAGCGTTATCGAGGCGGTGCTGGTGATCCCCGGATTGTCCAGATCGACGTTGAGCGTTTTTGAGCCTGTGCTGGCAGCCTCAAGCAGGGCGTTATCGTCCTTGATGGCAGCGTTGATGGCACTTTCCGATGCATGGAAGGCCACCTTCGAGGCGAACGCATTAGTCGCGGTTTTCTGTTCACCGGAAGTCATTAACATCGCTGAAGCAGCCAACATGGTGATGATTAACAAAACAAACAGGGTGGTATAAAAAATCGCACCGGTTTGTCGGGCTGGATTGAAGCCGATGAGTGTAGATTTTTTCATAGCCGATTCCTGAGGGTTTCGGTCCGTGCAAATACCTGCTTCAGGGTAGCATCAACCGCGTAGGTCTGCGTTGCGCCAGTGGTTCCCACTGGTGAGACGGTGTCCCCTGGAAGATCGTAGACAATATCGTCGTCACCCGTACGTGCTTCTGCGGAGCTTTGCATCAGCAGGCCCAGGCGGACACTCTGGACGCGAGATATGTCGAGTCCTGCGGTTGACGCATCGACATATCTGAGCAGATCTGCGGGTCGCCGTTCGCCGTACATCAGTTGCATGTTATTAACGCCATCAACCACTTCCTCGCGATTCCCGTTGATGTCCTGTCTGAACAATGAGAACTCCGGATTGCCTGCACTGTTTGTTTCGCCATTGGCGGCAACGTAGAACGTATGAGCCTGGTAACGGGCGATGACGGCGTTTGTACCATAAGGTTTTGACAGACTGTCCGAGGAGTTTCCTGTCGCCGCGTGACTGATCACGACCGGTGAACCAGAGGTGTTGACAGCGGTCGCCTGGAATAAATCTGCATTGCTACAATCTGTGATCAGGATCAGATCACCGATGGAAAAACCAAGGCTATTGTCTGCAATCCTGATGGTATCACCGCCTGACGCCATGGCTGAGTCCAGTGCCTGGGTAAAAACTGAAGTTGTTTGCACCGTAAACACATCACTGCCAATTTTTGCGACGCCGTCAAGCGTCGCAATAGCCGGATCAATGGTGGGCTGCCATGCCAGGGTGCCTACTTCATATCCCTTAATTGCATTGTTGGTCAGGTCTGTCGCTGGCGCGTTGTTGGCGATCACATTGGTGCTGTCTTTGTTAGTGTCGATACAGCCTTGATAACCTGCAGAGCGCAGGTCCCATTCCATTAGCTGATAAGCGAAACGTGCATTTTCCTGAATCTGGGCCAGGGCCACGTCTAACCGGTAGGTATTGATGACATTGGTAAAGATCACCACCAGACCAACGATCAGCACACTGCTCAACGCCAGCGTTGTCATAACCTCGATCAGGGTGAATCCGTTACTGGCGGGGTTAGTATTCATAGGCTTGTTTGTACCGTCAGGCTCTGGTTTGTAGCGCCGTTTTCGGTGACTTCTGACCAGTTAATGGTAACTTCGTGGACATCCCCCGTGGCGACGACCGTGCCGCTGGCGCCGGGAATGGTTGCGCGATAGTTTGCAGTGCCGAGTACGTTGGTGAAATATTGAGACCACTCTCTGATGTCCTGATCGGCGAGTTGAACGGAAGTGCATCCGGTTGTGATGCAGGCAGGGTCGGCAGGCGGTGAGGCAGAGTCGACACTGGCGTAAGCTCCTGACTGAACGGCGGCTGGATTGGCGATCATTCTGGAGATGATGTCTCCGGCGATAAATGTGGCCTGGGTTTTAAAGTAGGCACCATTGCTGCCGCGCAGACTGGTACCCTGGAGGGTGAGTACCCCCAGTACACCAATAGCCATAATCAGAACTGATACCATCAGTTCTATAAGGGAAAAACCCCCGGAGTGTTGAAGTGATCGGCGCATAACCCTAGTTTTACCCGTATTAAAGCAGGGTAATTTTACAATAATGACCAGTGGATCAGGTTTTGGGATAGTTGGTAGTCAGGCAGGGAGTCTGGCGCTGGATTTGATCGGGGGCTAGCCTAAAAGGTAAACAATTCCTGAAATTTTTCCAGGTCCTCACGCATTGTGGTATCCGGCGGCAGCATCTGTTTTAACCGGTCGTCACATTCCATAGTGAGGTCGTGCAGGGGAATGTGCTGATCCACAAAAATGGTTTCAAGATCGGGATAGAGTTCCCTCAATGCGTCAACGACATCGACGGAGGAGAGATTGCGATGCGCGAGGTTGTAGACCCCGGATTCCATTTCATGGATTGCCATCTGGGCCAGTGATTCGACCAGGCGATAAACGCTGATGTAACTCAGCGAATGCGCCTGGTCTCCGTGTATGGCGATTCGGTTGGTGAAATGCGCATCAAAGATCAGTTGGTTGATATTGGTTTCGACTCGAAGGTTTTTCGAGTAACCGTATACGTTGGCGCAACGTACAATTTGCACCTGCATCTTTTCTGTCAGGCGCCTGACATGATCTTCGCCGCGCAGTTTGGAGATACCATAGTAACTGGTGGGATTACAGGGGTGTTCAGCGGACGAAACCTCACCGTGACCGTAGACGGTCTGACTACTGAGGTAGATCAGCCTGCCGAGCCCTGTCTCCTCGGCTGCATAGACAACCTCCGCTGTGCCCCAGTGATTGTTCTGTTCGAAATCGTGAGCGTTTTGATCTGCATACGGCATCTCTACCTTTGCCGCCAGGTGGAACACAATATCCATGCCTTCCATGTGTTTACGCAGACTCCGTGAATCCAGAATGTCGGCCTGGATGAAGCGAACATTTTTGGCGGGCACCTTGCGGTAGCCAGTGAACAGGTTGTAGTTGCCCTTGCACAGATTGTCATACACCAGAATGTCGGTGATGCCGGGTTCGGCAGACAATCGGTAGACCAGTTCATTGCCGATGTAACCAGCACCGCCTGTCACCATGACTTTCATGCTACGCCGTCTCTGCAACTAGTGTCGTGTTCAGCCCACACTCGGTTTTGTTCATACCGAACCAGCGGGAATTTCTTTCATTGCCATCGCCAAGAAACTTAGTAGTGCAGGGGATGCAGCCAATACTGAGATAGCCTTTAGCTTCAAGCGGGTGCGGTGGAAGGTCATGGAATTGTCGATAGTAGTGCACCATTTTCGAGTTCCAGTTGAGCATCGGGTGATAACGCAGGCAGTCGTGTGGCGCAGCTTCCTCCTCCGCCATCTGTGCTCTGACATCACTTTGATCGCCGCGAATTCCATTGATCCACACGTCGAACTCGATGAGGATAGGCTCGAGTGGCTGCACTTTATTGAGATAACAACAGTGATCCGGGTCAGATGTATAAAGGAAGCGACCTTCATGGTTCAACTGCCGGTTTTTAGTCATTTCCGGACGCAGAGCGATCGCCTCAATACCGAGGTCCCCACAAATCTTTTCAGCGAAACTGAGCGTCTCCGGAAACAGAAATCCGGTGTTGGTGTAATAAACCGGTATTCGCCGTTCTACCCTGCTGATCATGTGCAGGAGCGGCAGGCTTTGCGTCTGGAACGAACAGGTAGCAAAGATCTTCTTGCCCTGATCCAGGTATTCGTTCAGCCGGGCAACGATGTTGTCGGCTTTTTGTTCCAGGTCTTTCTTGTCGAGGATGGCCATCGCTTGCTCTGTAGTTTAAAGAATCGCGCTTCGATACGTTGAAGCGCGAATTCTACAGGGATTGCAGGCGGCGCATTAGACAAGTTAGTTCAATGCTTAGATGCTAAATTTATAGAAGCTCGGGCAAACTATCCCATACGGTGCAGAGCGCAGACCTTGTTACCGGCTGGGTCGCGCAGGTAGGCGAGATAAAGTTTGCCGTTTGCACCTTCGCGTACCCCGGGAGGATCTTCGCAGGTCGTCCCACCGTTAGCGAGACCGGCCGCATGCCAGGCGTCAGCGGTGGCGGAGTCTGCTGCCGCGAAACCAATCGTGCTGCCGTTACCGTGACTAGCCGGTTCATCGTTGATCGGTTTGGATATTGCGAACACGCCCGAATCGGTTATGTAAAAGCATCGACCGTTTGGGTCAATAAAGCCAGGCGCGACTCCCATAGTGCCGAGGACAGCATCATAAAAAGATTTTGCTTTCTCGATGTCATCGGCACCTATCATGATGTGACTGAACATTGCGGTTTCTCCAATTAAAAGAAAAAGAAAGATACAACAAATTCAATCTGGATGTACCGCCATTTTCTAAAGAGCAGCGGAGGAAGGTGCTCAGCGCTTGTGCCCGATGTTTTTTTGAGTTGAATCAATCGGTTGGCAATTACCCGCTGGGAGCCCGGGCGCGGACCAGACAATCGAGAGCGATACCTGACACGTGCTTGTCTCCATGTCCGGGATCACTAGCAACGCTGCGTTCGATGACTTGTGCGGCCTGGATTTCGAGCCCGGCAAGGTAGCGGCAGCACTCCTGCGCGTCAGGTAACAAACTTTTATCCTGTGGCCCCCCGGTGCCCGCAGTGATATTGGCAGGATCATGCCCGATGTAGATTATGGTGCCGCCGGGTGCCAGAAGTTCAACCAGGCGAGGAAACCAGATTGCGCGTTCCTCCGGGGATGTGTGCAGATACAGTACAGCAATCAAATCGAACGACGCGGCTGGCAGTTCCAGTTCACAGACATCCATCACGAGCCAGGTGACAGCCACACTTCTTTTTGCGCTAATGGTGTTGGCTTTCTCGATTCCGACCTCTGAAAAATCGACACCAGTGGCCTGCCAGCCATTTTCAGCCAGCCAGATAGCGTTGCGACCCTCACCACAGGCAACATCCAATGCTTTTCCGGTTTGCAGATCTCCGACTTGTTCTGAAAAAAGTACATTCGGACCCGCCGACCAGATGAGGTCGCTGCCTGCGTATCGTTGGTTCCAGCTATCGCGTTTAGCGGAGTTCAAGGGCGTTCCACTCTGTCATCGAATGTCCACATTGCCACAGGGAGAAAGATCACACAATGCATCCCCCAGGCAGCGGGCAAGGCAATCCTGCCATGCCCCGGTCTATACCGGAATCCGGGTTCCTGCCGCATTGAACTCTACTGTGTTCTGAGTTACCGCGGGAAAGACCTCGCGAAACATGACTAGCATCGCCATGGTTGAACGTCGATCCGTGGCTTCATGTAAATGGCCGGGTGGCCCTAGCCGGCATTATTCACGAAGGCGACACAGTGAAATCGTTAGGTTATTGTACTTCAATAGGTTAGGTAAAAATGGAGGTCAATTCGTGAAATACAGTCTGTGTCTGAATGGTTTTCTGACAATTCTGCCTTCGAATCTTGAACAAAATCGCTCAAGACATAGCTACGGCTATGCCTTTCACGATGTTTGTCCAACCTTCTTCGCCACAATTGCC
>JAJFKA010000016.1 GCA_021773555.1 Gammaproteobacteria bacterium | reverse complement strand
AGGAAACCAACGGCAACCAGTGGATTAGCATCTGGAAAGAAAAGCACAACCGCCTGCCCCGCGCCGCCAATCAACCCCCCGAGTCCGGTGAGTCCCGTGACGAACCCAATGAGACCGAGACCGATGGGCCATGAAAATGGACCACGTGGACCCGGGAGCTTTCCAGGGATCCTGTTCATTGCGCGCAAGTAAGTATCACCACTTAATACGGTGTAACGCGCCAACTCCGCCTGCAGAATTGATTTACTCCAGCACGAAAAAAGCACCCACCAGAGCATCGAGTATCCAACGGCCGCACCCAGACTCGCTGTTAAAATGATTTCCCCGGACCCGACAATCGTTGCTGAGATAATGACACTCGGCCCCAGATATTTGAGTGTCGATTGCCAGTCCAACGGAGCATCTTCGTGGCGATCAACTGGCTGTGTGTAGTGATCAGCATCTTCCCTGACTGTAAGGTCTCTCATGAAATCACTAACAACATTGATTGCCCCGCCCTTTTATAGATCCAGGATGATGGTCAGGAATTGCTCAGAGCGTCACCACTTCAATACAGCTTGTGCGGCAGGTCTCGCGCGGTAGCGTTCATCCCAGGCCCGGAGTAAGGGTCTCTCACCAAACAGGTCCCCTTTAATAAAACGGACAAACTGAAGAGAAGCCTGCAGAGTACAATCTGCCATAGTGACACGATCTCCGAGTAGCAGTGGTCGATTGTCAGCCAGCAGGTCCTCGAGAAAGTCGAGAGGTGTCTGCAGAGTTGCTTCCATCTGAGCAGCACGGGCGGGGTCCGCCGGGAGACCCAGTGGAGAATTGGTTGCATGAGAATAAGTGCCCATGGGACCGGCGACACGAAGATCCACAATGCGCTCAATATCAACTGCTCGGGCACGTTCTTCAGGCGATCCAATGATAAGCGCGTTATCAGGAAACTTATCTTCGAGATAGTGGACAACAGCGAGTGACTCCAGAATAAAGGAACCATCATCCAACTCCAGTACCGGCAGTGTTCCGAAAGGATTGCGTGCGAGATGGTCGGGCTGCCGGTGATGACCTTTTACCGTGTTAACCGTAACTTGTTCGATATCGAGCTGGCAGCCAAGCGCTTCACGTTCAGCAATATAAAGCATGACTTTTGTCGGATTGGGCGCCAGTGCAACCTTATAGAGCTTCATCAGATTCCCTCCACGAGATCGACAATGTTTTCCAGAAGTTCAAAGCGGGCCGGGCCAGGCGGACCAGCGCCATCAAGACCAAGTTTCAAAGTGGTGACACCGGCATCACGGTATGCCCGGAGACGCTCCCTGACCATATCACGTGTTCCAAGCGCTTGAAATTCGGTCACCATCGAATCGGGGACCCGTCTTGCGGCCTCATCTTTTTTACCGTGGAGCCAAAGTGACTGAATAGCTTCCGCATCTTCGTCGAAGCCCGCGCGTTTGAATGCATCCTTATAGAAGTTGGTTGTGGCAGACCCCATACCTCCCATGCTGAAAGCAACCGCCGGTTTGCGTTTTTCGATCATGCTATCAACATCCTCACCTATCTCGACCCGGGCAGACACACAGAGATCAATATCACCGAGAGTTCGATCTGCGTTGAGCGCACCCTCTCGAATATATTTTAGATGCGCTTCAGGATGATTCGGTGAAAATGACGTTCCAAGCCAGCCATTGGCCGTTTCACCTGTGTACTTCAACGAGTTGGGTCCCAGGGTCGCAAGATAAATTGGTATATCGGTAGGGTCATGCGCGATCCTTATGGCTTTACCTTCGCTGTCGGTTAAGGGTAACTGAAACACCTTTCCTTCATAGCGTACCTTTTCTCCCCGGAAGATCATGCGGCAAATTTCGACGGTTTCGCGAAGGCGCGTCAACGCTGGATTGTATTTCACACCATGCAATCCCTCTACCACCTGTGGACCACTGGCTCCAAGTCCAAGCACGAATCGTCCCGCTGTCAGATCGTGTAGTGTCAACGCAGTCATCGCGGTCATCGCCGGAGTTCTCGCCGTGACCTGCATTATTCCAGTCGCAAGCTTTATGGACTTTGTCTTGTCTGCCAGATAGGCCAGAGGTGTCGCTGCATCACTCCACCAGGCCTCTGCAGAGAAAGCCATTGCAACACCCAGATTCTCAGCATGCCGGACCCACTCAGTCGTCAGCTTAAGTGTTGCCGGTTGCAGGGTGCCTATCTCTATCGCAAGTTTCATGAATCTCATTCCTGGGGTCGGGGTAAAATTTACATTTCCCTAACGTTTTTCGAACGCCACTTTGCTGCACTTTGCTGGAATGTTTTAGAAATCTGAACAGTTACCTTCCCACGAAAGTTGACCTGACCCAATGTAAGATTTTGTAAATTTTACCCCGACCCGGATGTCTGGGTACCGAAAACCATATCGGGGTGGCCACTGACTATCTCGAACTCAGATACATCAAACGTCGTGTGATGCATTGCGAGTGGCCCAAAGATGTCTTTTTTGATCGAGTCACTGGCTGGCTCGCCAGTTGCGGAGTGAATCAGTGCGTCCAGCAAAACATAGCCTTGTCCAGCATATGAAAACTCGCCCCGCAGACTGCAATCAACCGTGAAAGAATCAGCGCCGATATCATTACCTAAGCCGCCAGTGTGAGTAAGCAGTTCAATCAACGAGAGCGGGCCACATTTCGATGTGAGGCGTCGGTCGCTGACCGGATCATCGAGCCGCAGTTTCCCTTGCTCGACAAGGCGGAAGGCTTGATAAGCCGCAATGACCTTTCCGTTGGACGCAGCTTCGAAAACATCCTCAAGGCGAAGTGCATCATTGGACGTCAGGTTCCGGATTCCAAACGCTTTTTCGAAAACCATGTCACCAGCGGAAATAACCACGAGGCTGAGACCAGGCACATGCGCATCCGTCATCATGTCCGGTAACCTGCCGACTAGCGCATCCGCCCTGTCGGCGAGTGGTGCTGCGGTGCCAGGCCAGCAAAGCAGCGCTGTCATGACTAACAGAGCTGATTTCAACTCCACTTCCTCCAGCTCCTGGTCAGCGTCTCCTAACTATCCACTGAATTCATTTCAACATAAGCAGGGGGCCTGAACCCGTCCATAAAACAGACTCCTGACCCCCAGGATCAAACCAGCAAATTCCAAAAACTGGCGTTCCCCAACAGCATTCAGCCTGGTCAACTTACGAAGACCAGGCATCACGAATCTGCTATTGGGCGTCCAGACTACCCACGACCATTTGTGCAGTCCACAAACTCAAGTCACAATCGAGGACTGCGTCACGGTGACGAGCCAGCATCTGGCCTTCCGGACTACCAAGAATACCGATCACAAATTCCGTCCAGGTGGTTACATTCTTGAACGTGCTGAAGATATACCGGTCTCTCGCGTTTGACCCGGTAAAGGGGTCGACCACGTAGCTACCCAGGGGGCCGTTGTCTCCCATGGAGCCAAATACCTGGGCGGTATGACCCGCAAGGTCTGCCATATCAACAGACCCAGCGCCATCACGCAGATCGCAGGCAAAAGACGATACCAGCACGCCGTCATTTCCAGATGGTGGAACCCGAACGAAGGTCGGCGTAATCGTCGCCATTCCGGCCGTGCAATCAGCCACGGCAGTAAAGCGCTCGAGTACACCTGCCATCTCAGGAGCAGCGGCATCCCTGTCCGTGGCTGTACCAAACGAAGCCAGGTTCGTGTGGGCGGTGAACCAGACGAAGTTGATCGGCGCATCACCCTTGAACTGTGACCATACAAAAGCAGGCTCGGGGGTGATACCGGCTTTTTTTGCCTGCTTAAGATAGTAGTCTCGAGCCCCCATCAGGTCCTTATAGCTTTTACCCGCTTTGTAGTTGCATTGATAAGCTTCAAGGACTCCAGGTGGTGCTGGCATTTCCGCCGCCTGGGCGGTGAGCCCAGCCAAGGCCAGAATAGGAAGAATCACAATGTTTATTATTCGGTTTAGTTGTTGTTTTCGTATCCTCACGTCCGCACTCCTAAATAGGAAAATTGGGATAGGGATCATTACACGAAAAATAAGTGAACGAAAGGAGCCATTCGAAGTTTTCGTACGGGGTGCCATCAAACTAGTTCTGCCCCTCCTGTTGCCAACAACCAGCACAATCGGTGCGGAGAATGTGGAGTTGATTAGAACGTTGTTGCGTCAGCATCTGGCGGCTGTGAGTTAAGCAGCGCCTGCGCGCTATCCCTGACACCTCATGCACAGCACGGGATGGCCCGGAAACAATTTTGGTCACCCGCTAACGCGATCAACCTTGAACGGCGTGGTCATGGCAGCACACCAGTGCGAGTTCTTTGTTCAGCAAACGCCATTGTAACTGGCATCTTCTCCGGACAGTCGCCGGATTGCGCAATTTTGCGGGCATAAAGATTCGCCAGCGGCGCTGCGCTTAGTCCGTGGAGCAGCGCGCTGAT
Organism: Gammaproteobacteria bacterium; assembly: GCA_021773555.1. Classification (GTDB taxonomy): domain Bacteria; phylum Pseudomonadota; class Gammaproteobacteria; order Pseudomonadales; family Azotimanducaceae. The sequence continues at coordinate 12,064 of JAJFKA010000016.1, read as the reverse complement.
CCAGACCGTGTTAATTGCGATCGCGAGAATAGGTTCCGTCAGTGCATGGCCTAATTCAGGCAGGATGAGTAACGCAAACAACGCCGTTGCCAGGCCACGAGGACCGAACCATCCAAAGAAGACTCTGGTCATGGGTGATGCGTCCGTTCCCATGAGGGAAATCCAGATCGCAATCGGTCGCACTACAAAAAGGCTGGTCAGGATAAAACCCAGCATTGGCAGCGTCAGGTGACCAATCACCCCGGGGATCAGTACAAGCCCCAACAGCAGAAAGGCAGCCCATGCCAGCAACTGGCCCTCGCTCTCGGTAAACTCGAAAATAAACTTGCAGCGCCCCTTAATGACATTCCCGAAGGTCAGACCAGCAACAAATGCAGCAATAAATCCGTTGCCATCAACGACTTCTGCCATCAAGTAGGTACCACAGGCGAGCGCAATAGCACCGACACCCTCGTATACGTCAGCGGTCAGCTCATGTTTCTTGGCGAACAGTAGTATCTGCCCACCTGCATAGCCCATAGCGATACCAACCACAGGTCCCAGAATTAGCTGGGATGCAGCGAACAGGTACCAATTACGATCATCACCGCTGCCTTCTGTACCCATGACAAGACTCGCGAACAGTAAAATAGCCGGTAATGCGAGGCCATCATTCAAGCCACTCTCAACCGTCAGCCCGTGGCGAACTCGCTCCGGTACCTGCTGGTTCGAGACTACCGATTGGCCAAGCGCCGCATCTGTCGGCGCCAGTAACGCCGCCACCAGTGCCAGCGTCACAAGCGACCAGTTCCCTGGGAGGAAGAGCCAGGCGGCGGCTGTTCCCAGCAGGATCGCCAGCGGCAGACCGAGAAGCAGCATTCGCTGCGGCCATACATGGCGCAATCTTAGTGAGGTCAGTTCTATTTTTGCTGCATCCAGGAACAGCAGCAGAATCAGCGCCACTTCCGCAACCACGTGTAGCAAGCCTTCGGCATCGCCCTTTGCAATGAATCCCAACCGATGGAGGAGGAACCCAAACGCCATGAACAACATGGGAGCGGTTATCATGGTCGACGACAGGCGTTTCGCAACCATGGTGAAGAGCATGGTGAAAACAGCAATCGCCATAAGTCCGATCGTCATCGCATTCTCCAAAGACCTGATAAAGTGCTGAACTGCCGGGTGATCATCAACTCCCCTGATCAGCAAGGCAGACCTCAAAAATTATCTCGCGTCAGCTGATTCGCGAATCTCGCGGATTTCACGCCCCAGGAAAAAGCTGATCACCGTTCGAATAACTACCAGAATCGCAAGAAAAATCAGGTCGTCCATGGTTCGGCTGACAACTGTCTGGACGATGTCGGATGCGATCATTAATTCCAGTGCAAACAGCATCCTGGCTCCCAGGTCAAAGCGGATCATCTCGCCCCTGGATGGTTTACCGAGGTGGGTGCTGATTTCGTCAGCAAAAAATCTGACGACGGCGAGTAGTGCCGCGTAGAAAAGAATTAAAATCGCGCCTAGTTCAACGAGGTGTGCCAGTTCTGTGAGCCAGTATTCAACAAGTTCCATGCGTTCTCCTGGAAGCGGCGCGGTCCTTAGATTTTTGCAGAACGACGAACACCACAGAATTCTCCGGCGACAGCTGAGGCCGCGAGCGAGTCACCAAACTGTAGCAAATCGTTGCCCACGAGTGGCGTCACTCCCTCCGAATCCATGCGCAGGTACAAAAGGTCGCCCCGACTTTCAACCATGCCTGAAACCGAGACAGGCCAGGCGACCATGGATGCCAGCATTCGAGACGCATGGCTGCCATCTTTGCGCGTCATGACATAACCATAGCGGTTTCCGTCGGCAGACTTCACGACAAACATTGGCGGTATGCCGCCTAGTAGACACAACGCGGCACAGGCGCGATGGACCTTGCCTTCTCCCGGCTTCATGACGCCGAGAAAGCACTTGGAATCAACGACTTCACCCTGCAAGGAAACCTTGCCCAATTGTTCGACTGCTGGCAGGACTGGCGCGGTACCTTTTTTCGGCTGGATCGACTCAGCATCAACTATCTCAAGCATCGACCAGTTGCCACGCTTAATCGAGTATCCGGTTACTTCCACATTGACACCGGCATGCGGCATAGAATATTCGTCAGCACTGCGTTTGCCCTGGACAACCAGGACAACCGATTTACCGTCCTCGCGATACAAAATAGGGTATGGATCAACAACAAGGCGACCTGTCATCGTAACTTGCGCAGTTGGATTCCAGTTGCCAGTCCCTGCTGCCTGCTGATTGCTGCCAACTGTGACGGCCACTGCCGCCGCGACGATAACAAGGACAACAATGATACCAATCACAAACTTCCGAATATCAGCCGGTATGGGCAAGTAACCCACAAAGAAGGATCGGTTCATGAGTAACCTCCAATCATGGCTACATCTCTGGGTGTGCCGTCTGGCAAAGGTGTCGGGTGTATCAGAATGCGGTCGCCTTCAACCCTGGCGCGGTAAGTTGGTATCTTTTCAGTAAATGGGGGCGGTGAACATCCGTCTTCAGGGCGGTACTGAAATCCATGCCAGGGACAAGTGATGCAACCATCAATCACCTTGCCCTCGCCCAACGGACCCGCCTGGTGCTTGCACACATTACCTACGGCTGCGATGCGCGACTCATCATAGCGATACACCGCAATCCGTTCAGCAGCACCAATAGTCACGACAATGGCGCGATCGTTCTCAATTTCCTGCCAGGTACCAACATCTACCCACTCGCCAGCTGCAATGCCACTGTCAATCGAGCGCACCTTCAGTGCTGCTGTCAGATGCAGGCTACCCACCAGCACAACACTGCCTAACACCAGTAACGGTAACATACCGGTATTGTCTTCCTGCATGGCACCTGCGGCCACGTGGACAATGAGCAAACCATACGCAAGGTAGACACCCATGTGCAGCGACTTCCACAGTAAGGGACCGAGATTGGCATTCCAGAAGTCGTGGCTGGTGGATGCCAGCAGCAGAAGTACCAGCAATGCACCGGCACCAAAAGGCTGAAAAGGAATGTTTGAAATTGAGGTCAGGTCACCAGGGGATGCGAAGATTGATTCGATAGGCGAGACGACACCAAATCCGTGGTACCAGATCGTGGCCAGAATCGCATGGGTAAGCGCTACCACAAACATCGACACGCCAAAATGTCGCCGGTTGTAGAGCAACGGCAGGAATCTTTCATCCAGTCGCGCCATGGGCCCAATGCACAGAATAATCGTCAGCATCAGGAAGGCGCAGGTTGCAAAGGCTCGAATCAGGAGAATCATAGGAGACAGTGCTTCATCACCGGCGAGCAGGATCGAGCTCACAATCATAAAACAGGCAATGTAAAGCGCGATGCCGCCCCACAAGGAAATATCATAAATGACTTTTTTGCGGTTCCACTGAACTGGAACGTAGTCGTGGCTCATGGCAGGGCCTCCTGCGCGAACGGCGCTTCAGACAATGTTTCATCTGTCCGGTTCAAGATTGCCAGGGTTACAAAAACCACAAGCGCAGGGACCATGACGACCCACGCGATCAGGTGCAGCTTGCGTTGTTGCCGAATCATGCCTCACCTCCTTTAATCCATCGATGCAGCAGGTACGGCCAAAGCAGGGTCGAAGCAGGCAGGATCATCAACCTGAAAACAATCCCGGCGGATTTCGCTCCGCCATCAATGCTGCCGGCACCTTTAAGGACAAAGACAATGGCAAACAGGAAACCAATACCTATATAGGCGAGTATGAGTAGGCTTATCACTAGTTCACTCCCTGGTATGAAACACAGACTTGTGTACAGTTTCGTAAGCTCTGACCAGTCGTTGGTCAAACGAATCCAGCGATCCGAGTTCGCTGGCTTTACAAACGAGTGACGTAAACCCGGCAGTGTGCCACTGGAAACCCTCACCGGTAAAAGTGGGGAGTACTTTGGGTACAGGCCATGGTGAACAATAAAAGTAGGGTTCGTCGAAACTGCCATCACCTGGCGACAGACCGACGCCAATCGAATCGCCGGTTTCCGGGTCACCTTCACCCAGAACGAACAAAGTGGCCAGGTCAAAGTGGTGCGGCCAGCATCGAATGGCGGGTGTTGTCGTGGCGTCAGCCCCAAATTTTTTCACTAGCCCTTCAATCTCTCCCTGTGCCAGGTCGTACCAGCACCCAAGCGTATTAAGTGCGAGTCCCATTTCTTTGTTGGCAAAACCTGAGTAATCAGCATCGCCAAGGTCATAGGGCATCTCTGCATTACTCGTTGGCTGCAAACCCGCTGTCGCCAGCAATCCGTCGCACCAGTTTTGTACATCTCCGTCCTCAATTCCTTCGATGTCCAGTTTTTCTCTTACCTGGCCACCAGAGATCCAGTTCAGGGTATGGTCAGCAAAGCTGAAACCAAGCTGATGCTGGCCGTCTGCACCCATGCCGTGACTGACGAGTCCGAAAAGGCGACGGTCCCAGCCCAGGTTGGAATGGCTGTCATCCTGCCTGGCCTCAATGTTGGCGCGTGCCGCCCGCGACGGCCACTGCACCGCAAAGTGGGCCATTCGCCTGACGGCGCTCAGTGTTGTCGGGTCAATGTCCACAATTGATCCATTAGCCATGGAGTACTCCTAGATAAGCTCGGCGTCAGTCAGGATCTCAACCAGCGCAGGGCCATCATGCGCGAGTGCCCGATCCAGGGCATCACTGAGTTCTGCAGCGGCGGTCACCCGGATACCCAGAGCGCCACACAGCGTCGCATACTCGGCAAAATTAGGATTGTGCAGATCTGTTTCCCAGACATCCCATTCACCGGCGCGCTGTTCCTTCGAAATCTTGCCGAGTTCGCCGTTGTGTAACAGCACATGGGTCACATCCATATTGTATTTGACGAGTGTGGTGACTTCAGCGAGGTACTGACCGAATCCGCCATCTCCGGAAACCGAGATCACCTTACGACCCGCGAATTCCTCAAGGTCCTGGGTCGCACACCAGGCACCCATGGCCGCTGGAAGACTGAAACCGATGGAGCCAAGGTACCCCGACATCAACACGCGCTGATCCTGACATTCAAAGTATCGGCCAAAAGAATAAGTATTGTTGCCGACGTCAACGGCGATGACTGCGTTCGCAGGCACCGCTTTAGTGAGTGCCGCAAAGACAGCGGCGGAACTGACTCCCTGACCCAGGTCGTCTGACTCGCGGCTACGCTTTTCCTCGCGCCAGGCGGCCCAGCGGGTCGCCAGTTCAGGCAGTTGATCTTCTGCGGCGGTTATTTGTGGCCATTGCTGCAGCCAGAGGTTAACGGTTCTCCCAATTTCCCCTAACACAGGAAAATCCACAGGATGAAATTTGCCGAGTTGCATGGGTTCAAAATCCACCTGGATAATCGGTTTCTTCTTCTCGATGCCGGTGTGATTCGAAAATGAAGACCCAAGTGCAATGATCAGATCACACTCATTCATAAACCATGATGCGATAGGCGTCCCCGACCTGCCCAGCACACCAGCTGCATTAGGATGATGATCGGAAATCTGGCCTTTGGCCTTGAACGTCGTAACCACAGGTGCTTTCAACCTTTCGGCAAGGCTAATGATCGACGTCATGGCCTCGCGCGCGCCGTAACCAACCACAATCAGGGGTTTACTGGCACTCGTAATGGCTGCAAGCGCTGCGTCTGAAGCCTCCACCGGCGGTGCGATCTCAAACGTGCCCAGCCTGCCCTCAGGTCCAAGCGCGATCGCATCACCCGCCGGTTGCGTCTGCACGTCATCCGGAAAAATCAGGTGTGCGACGTCGCGTTCCACAATAGCGTTTTTGCATGCCAGCGACATCAGCTCAGCATGATTTGAATTCGATAACACAGGCTGACTGAACCGGGTAACGGCTTCAAACGCGGAGTGCAGGTCGATGTCCTGGAATGCTCCAGGTCCAAATACCTGGGTCTGAACCTGACCAGTCAGGGCGAGTACCGGTGCACGATCAACTTTTGCATCCCACAATCCCGTCATCAGGTTGGTGGCACCTGGACCCGCAATGGTCAGACAAGCTGCGGGTTTACCACTCAGTTTGGCGTAGCCGGAACACGCGAACGAAGCAGCGCCTTCATGTCGTATACCTATATAGGCGAGGTTTCCAGCTACCGTCTGCCTCCGCAACGCATCGGCCAGACCAAGATTAGAGTGTCCGACCATGCCAAACACTCGTTTGACACCCCAGTTCACCATCGTTTCAGCCATGATATCGGTCACCGTGGTGACATGCGCTACTTCCGTCTCGAGGTTGACATAAACACCGTCGTCTCGAACCTCCACGGGGAAGAGTTCCTGGCCCGAATCCTCGTGCCCACCCGGTGACTTACCCGTCAGCGGGTCAAAATCCCAGCCATGCCAGGGGCAGCGCAGCCAACACTGGCCGTCGATACCGTCTTCTATTGAGCCTTCTCCAAGTGGTCCACCCTGGTGTGGGCAGCGGTTGTCCATGGCGCTGTACTGACCGTCATAGTGGACCAGCGCCAGTGATTTAGTTTCGATCGTGACGGTCTTTACGCGTCGTTCCGGAAGTTCATTGCGCTCAGCAACTTTATGCCAGTTCATGGTATCTCTCAGTTCTCATTGTTTTGGTTATTACCGCCTGACTCTTGCGCGGTGTGCTTAATCGGGATCATTTCAACAATCTTGCCAGGCTGCACCATCACACGCCACTCACAACATTTGTGTCCGTAGATTAACGCTTGTGTTCAGGGCTATGGAAGTCAGTGTGACAACCCGAATCCCAGGATTCAGGCAAGTTCCCGTGGGCCGGTATGCCTCCTGCGTCCTTCAGCATACGTGCGATGTGCAGGCAGTTCCACACCAGGAACGTTGTGTTGCGGTTGGTAAAGTCATTTTCCGGGCCACCGGAACCGGGGTCCATGTAAGACGGTCCGGGACCGGCTTCACCCATCCAGCCCGCATCAGCCTGCGGGGGTACGGTGTAACCGATGTGAGACAGCGAAAACAGAATGTTCATGGCGCAGTGTTTCACACCGTCCTCGTTACCCGTTATCAACGTTGCGCCAACCTTGCCGTAGTCGCGGTATTGGCCCTTGTCGTTAAAGTCATGCGTGTAGCCGTACATCCGTTCAAGGACGCGATTGCAGACAGAGCTCTTTTCTCCCAGCCACACGGATGTGCCGATGATTAAAATGTCCGAGGCGTCTATCTTGCGCTGAAGATCCGGCCAGTCATCGCGCTCATATCCGTCGACGCCGGTGTAGTTGTGCTCAAGGCCCGCTGGAATCTCAAAGTCAACCGGGCGAAGTATTTCTGTCCTGACATTGTTCGCCTGGAAAATACCTTTCGCGACCTCGAGCAGTCCTTCAGTATGTGAAAGATTGGGTGACCGCGTTAGCGTGCAATTCAACATTAGTACGCTGAGATCATCGTATTTGGCGGGTGGATGTGAGCACTGGTGGTCGGTCATTCTGGTTAGCTGTTCTGTCATGGCAGTGATCCTCGTTGACGGCTTATTGGTATTTGTTTAACCCGTAGACGTGCCTCTCCCAAAAACGTTACAGCCAGGGTCAAAATTGATTCGTTGATATCACGAGAGAGAAGTAAGAACCATACTTTTCTCATCATGAGGACGCAATTCCGTCTGTGAACTCATTATAATCGACATGTAAAAACCATCACGCGCTAGTCCATCAATGGTCAAGCAAGCTTAAGCGCAACCATCACTTTGCCCAACAAATTTTCGTGTTACCCTCATGACTCAGAAGAAGGATAGATTTGCGATTATGTACCGCCCGAAATGCTGATCCAGTTGAAAAATATCACCCTGGAAACGAGCCTTTGTTTTCCCAGCCAGCCCGTACCGGTTGAGTAAGGACAAGTTTTGGAACCTGTCACAATACTGATCGCTCTTGTCGCTGGACTGATGTTTCGACGTATCGGTTACCCGCCTCTACCCGGCTATCTGCTCGCCGGATTTCTCTCCCACGCACTCGGATTTGGCGAGGTCGGCATCATCACTGCGATTGCTGACCTGGGCATTACCCTGCTGCTGTTTACCATTGGCCTGAAACTGAACCTGAAAGATCTTGCAACCCCGCAGGTGTGGGCGGTCACGGGTTTACAGATGATTATCGCGGTACCCTTGACTACCCTGATGATTGTCGCGAGCGGCATGGTGTTTCCTGACCTGGCACTCGCAAGCCCAAAGGCAGCCTGGACCCTCGCGCTGGCATTATCGTTCTCAAGCACTGTATTCGCGGTCAAAATGTTTGAAGACAGGGGCGAGACCGCCTCACTACATGCCTCCATCGCAATTGGAGTACTTGTTATCCAGGACGTTATTGCAGTTGGTTTCCTGGTACTTTCTGCTGACGTCCCGCCCAGTCTGTATGCATTTGGCCTGTTCGCTCTGCCATTGTTGCGACCAATACTGGTTTATCTATTGAAGTCTGCAGGCCATGGCGAACTCGTCGTGCTGTTTGGCATCACCGTCGCACTGGGAACTGCGGAGCTTTTTGAGTTAGTTCACCTGAAGGGCGGTCTTGGCGCACTGCTGATGGGTGTGATCCTTGCCAACACAGCCAAATCGAAAGAACTCTACGACAGCATGATCAGCCTGAAGGATCTGTTTCTGATCGGATTCTTCCTGCAAATCGGTTACTACGGCCTGCCTTCCGTCGAAATGATGTTCGTTGCCCTTGGCCTCGGACTGCTTAGCTTCCTGCGCCCACTGATCTACTACTTCCTGTTCGTCGCGTTCCGGTTGCGCGCCCGCACAGCGCTCCTCGCCAGCTTGTCGCTATTTAACTACAGCGAATTCGGATTGATCTTAGCGGCGATCGCAACCGCGCAAGGCCTCTTACCGGCGGAGTGGCTGACGACGCTTGCATTGGCAGTTTCAATTTCCTTTTTCCTCGCGACCCCATTCAACTCAAACGTCCACAACATCTACCATCGCTATGTAGTTTGGTTGCACCGATTTGAGCGCAAACAGCGTTTGGACGCGGAAGAGCCAGCCGATCTTGGCGACGCGGACATTTTGGTGCTCGGTATGGGACGCGTCGGCAAAGGTGCCTACCAACATCTTGAGGCTGCGAACAAAGGCAACATTGTGGGCATTGAGGAAAATCTGGACAAGGTGTTCCAGCATCGAGACGAAGGTTATAAATGTATGCACGGTGACGCGACAGATAATGACTTCTGGGAGGCGGCAGAACTTGATCGCCGAAAGCTGATTCTTGTCAGCCTGACGAACCACAGCGAAAACCTGACCGTGGTCAAGCTTGCTCGACAATTCAATTTCAAGCACACGCTTGCAGTTGTCTCACGCTACCCCGATGAACAAAAGGAACTGGAATCCCTGGGGTGTATTTCGTTCAACCTCTATGGCGAGGCGGGCCATGGTTTCGCGGAGCACGTGATGAAACAGATGGAAACCACACTTGTTTGATCGGTAAAGTTCATGCTTCAGGGCACTGCGATCGAAATTGAGCCTCGCAGATATGTCCAGGCGAAGCCAGACTTACAACCGACCTACTAATCTTCCGGTATCAACTCAAGTAGTGCTTCATATTCGTATCCAGATGCCAGTGAGCGTAGGCTCGCAATCGTCCTGTTGTCCAGATCAGCATTATCGACTAATTGCACAAAGGCTTCCTGGTCACCCTTTAAAATGGCCTGACGCATGGGCGTGGTTATTTTTGTATCCAAATTACGCAGCGCCGCGGTCAATTTCTCAGTTGCATTTTCATCCACAGGGAGCACTTGTAGCGTTTCCTTATGGATAGCAAGATCTACAATTCCCTGGCTCTCTATACTGATATCCTCCGCTGGCTCCAAACCTTCCTTAAGTGGTAGCAGCACGCTGAACAGACTGCCTTTGCCGACCGTGCTCTCAACCGCAATCGTCCCACCCATCATAGTCACTAAGTGCTTTGTTACGGCAAGACCGAGCCCGCTACCTTCCTCGGTGTTCGTCATCAACTGCCCAAACGCCTCAAATAAACCGTCGACTTGTTCCGCGGGGATTCCCAGGCCCGTATCCCTGATTTCAATTGCTATGCGGTCATCGCCCTGCCGAAAGAAGGTCACGCTAACTTCACCGTGGCGAGTAAACTTAATTGCGTTGACAACGAGATTAACCACCACCTGGCGGATCCTGACCACGTCACCCAGCAACATCGCGGGGAGATCAATCCGACGTTCCACTACAAATTGCAATCCCCCGGCTTGCGCCTCTGGCGAGAACATTTCCCTAACCATTTTACACAGGTCATCGATGTTAAAGCTGACTTCATTGAGATCGATCCGACCTGGCTCGACCTTCGATATCTCCAACACGTTGTTTATCAGGTGAAGCAGATGCTTGCCGCCCTGTACAACGCTGTCAATATTCCGCTGTTGCACGGAGTTGAGATCACCGCTCTGCGCGATCAACTGACCAAAACCCAGGATTGCATTCAGAGGTGTGCAAAGCTCATGAGACATATGGTCCAGAAACGCAATTTTAGCCTGATTAGCGGCCTCTGCTTCTACCATTGCATCGTGTTCTTTCTGCAATTTCAGTCGCTCAGAGATGTCAGCGGCGACCAGAACAGATTGCAGTACCTCGCCGGTATCATTCCTGACCAATGGTGCCGACCACACTTCAACAGGCATTCGACTACCGTCTTTAAACTCCACTTCCACATCGTCGAAGTACACAGTATCCCCAGCTTTCGCCTGGAGTCTTTGCCTGGGATAGGCCTCATTCGTACCCCTTACATAGAACTGCTGGTCGACTGATCCCTTGCCGGTCAGGCCGATGAAATTTTGAGCGTGCGTGTTTACAAATAACGTCGAGCCATCCTTCTCATAAACAACAACTGAAACAGGCAGTATATCCAGCAGCGCTTCCATACTCAGCGTTTGCTCTGCAAGATCATCATTAAGCACCTGCAAGGAGAAAATCTCACCTTTGACTTCCACCGCAATCTTCTGACCGAGATCCCGATTAGCCACGGCCGTGGTCACCCTGGCAATGTCCCGCACCTGAGTAGTGAGATTGTCGGCCAAAGTGTTGACGTTATCTGTCAGGTCCTGCCAGATACCTGAAACCCCCTTTACTCGAGCCTGGCCTCCCAGCACTCCCTCGTTGCCTACTTCTCTGGCCACCCGCGTTATTTCGGCCGCAAAACCATTCAACAACGCAATCATGTTGTTGGTCATCTTGGCTAACCGTAAAAATTCACCTCGGAGTGGTTTGCCTTCGAATTCCAATACCATTGGTTCGGAGAGGTCCCCGCTGATGAGTGAGTTCACGACGCGACCGAATTCACTGATGGGTTCCACCAGGGTTGCGACCGTCGAATTGAATGCATCAACATAGCCTGCCCATGATCCAGTCGCCGCACTGATAGAAACACGCTGGTCAATCTTTCCTTCACGGCCGACAACCTTGCCGACTCGTTGAAATTCTTTAAGGAGTAAATGATTGAGTTCAACTGACTCATTAAATGCCCTCGCAATTTCGCCGCCAATGCCGGTCTGATTGTCTGGGAGACGAACTGTGAAGTTCCCATTGCGAAATGCTCTAAGAGCTTTTAAGAGGGCTTTGGAATCAAGGGTTTCTGACTCGCTTTGCCAGGCGCGGAGCGTATCAAGGATTTGCCCGGAGGTTATTTTTTCTATTACATCTTGCGGCTTTGATCGAGCGAGCTTTTTCATCGTCGTGTGAGCCATAACGTTTTCCTACAAAACCATCGTTGTTTTTTGCTGAGGCGGTGGGGACTCACAGTCAGACATCCTCGCGGGCGTGACGGACATAATGAAATTCTCCGATTTGGGTGTTACCCATACGGAGATCATCCTGGAAGCATCCGTATCCACGGAATCTTGAAGTTTGGAGACTAACAACCATTGAGTGGTGCGATCGATCAACCCGGGGAACTCGCAACCCACCTTACTTTCACTGACATCCACAGGTTCGTACGAAGTCGTGTGGATTTCTGGAATTGACATGGTCAGTTCTGCTGTATGGGTAGACAATGCTACGCAAACATCGTGCCACTCCAATATTCGGGCCGCTGCGGCAGTTTCTCTT
>JAJFKA010000150.1 GCA_021773555.1 Gammaproteobacteria bacterium | reverse complement strand
GTCACGGGCAGCAGCGTGTACTTGTTATCAGCCGTGGTTCCCCCCAGGTCGATTTCCAGTTTCTGCTTGATTCGCTTGCAGATTTTATCGCCATCCATGATCCAGCAGCTCACGCTGTCACAGACCAGTAACACCTTGTCCCCCACCGGCTGGCGGTAGATGAGGTTATAAAAAGTTGCTATGCCATCAAGTGTTTCGGTACTCATGTCCAGCAGCCGTGCGATGGCAGCGAGGCTTTCATCTGAGATCCAGCCGCGATAGCCCTGCACAATTTTTAGTGCATCGATGGCCGCGGATTGACGATCAGGCAGGTGCGCTACCTCTGCTTCGATCTCGTTTATCTCCTGGTCGGAGAGTACCGGTACAAGTTTTTGTTCAGTCATGCTCATTTCGCTTTCATCCGACTCATCGATCCACATCCGCCATAACAAAATCTATGCTGGCAATAATGGCAATCAGGTCCGCGATGAGCAGCCCTCGACTAATCAGTGGAATCTGTTGCAGGTGCGGAAAGGAAGGGGTGCGTATGCGAGTCCGGTACGACATGGTTCCACCATCACTGGTGAGGTAATACATGTTGGCGCCTTTGGTAGCCTCAATCGTGACACTGCACTCGCCCGCAGGAATCACGGGTCCCCAGCTGACATTCAGAAAATGGTGAATCAGGGTTTCGATGTCATGCATCGTGCGTTCTTTCGGCGGCGGTGTGGTTAGACGGTGGTCCGATTTGTAGGGACCGGCAGGCATGTTCTCCATGCACTGTTTAATGATACGCAGGCTTTGCCTGATTTCTTCAATTCGAACTCGTGCCCGGTCATAGATATCCCCGTTTTGAAATACCGGCACTTCGAAGTCAAACTGATCGTACCCTCCGTAGGGTCGATCCCGGCGCAGATCAAAGTCCATTCCCGTCGCGCGCAGTCCAGGTCCGGTGATTCCCCAGTCCAGTGCTTCGGCAGTCGTGTAAGTGCCGATCCCCACGGATCGCTGTTTCAGGATGCTGTTTTGCATCGCCATCTTGTCAAAATGGTCCATTCGAGCTGGCATGCGCTCAACAAAATCAGACACCAGTTTTTCCCAGCCATTGGGCAGATCCTGGGCCACACCACCAATGCGGAACCACGCCGGATGCATGCGTCCTCCCGTGATGGCTTCGATAATGCCGAACAGGCGTTCGCGATCAGCGAACATATAAAACACCGGAGACATTTGCCCGACGTCCTGGGCATAAGTACCGTAGAAAACCAGGTGACTGGAAATACGGAATAGTTCTGCGAGCATGATCCTGATGACCTTGGCGCGGTCAGGGACTTCGATGCCGGCCATTTTTTCGATTGCCATCACATACGGCAGGTTGTTCATGACGCCGCCGAGATAGTCGATTCGATCCGTATAGGGAATGTAAGTGTGCCAGGTCTGGCGTTCAGCCATCTTTTCGGCACCACGATGGTGATAGCCAATTTCCGGTACCGCATCGACCACCACTTCGCCATCCAGTTGCAGGACGATGCGGAAGACGCCGTGGACTGACGGGTGATTTGGGCCGAGATTCAGAAACATGAATTCAGTGTGTTCGTTCTTCCGCTTCATCCCCCAGTCTTCAGGTTTGAAGCGCAGCGCTTCCTGCTCCCGGTCCTGACGCTCATCCGTCATCTTGAACGGTTCCATTTCTGTTGCCCGGGCCGGGTGATCCTTGCGTAAGGCATGACCCTGCCAGGTCGGCGGCAGCAGAATCCGGCAGAGATTGGGGTGACCGGTGAAGACGATCCCAAACATGTCCCAGGCTTCACGCTCATACCAGTTCGCGTTGGGCCAGACAGAAATACAGCTGGGTAACTGGCAGTCTGCCTGGCCCAGCGCCACTTTGATTCGAATGTCGGTATTGGCGGAAAAGGACATCAGGTGATAAACCACTGTAAAATCAGCGGCAGACCCGGGCCGGTTGACGCGTTGACGTTCGTCAACACCCGCCAGGTCGAACAGCATCTCAAAATGACAGCTTGATTTCAGGTACTTGAGCAGCGCCAGCAGATCATTACGGGAAACCCACAGCGTCGGTATTTCATCAACGGTTAGTTGTTGATGAAATGCCAGGTCAGGCAACTCACGCTCAAGTTTCCCAACGATCCCGTTATTGGCAGCATTTATGACCGCGGCCACATTTTCCCCTTCTAGCTGTCTTTTGGCTCCCTTAACAGGGTAGCCCGCATTCGCTCATCGTTTCTTAGATCGCGCTGGCTGATTTTCGGTGCCTTGACGACCCGTTGATCTTCCACCACCCAGCTTAACGGTCGACGCTCGCGACCGACCTTATCCTGGAGCATCATCAGCCCCTGTAACAATGCATCTGGGCGAGGTGGACAACCGGGTACATAAACATCCACAGGCAGGAATTTATCGACCCCCTGAACAACACTGTAGATATCGTACATACCACCGGAGTTAGCACAGGAACCCATTGAGATCACCCATTTTGGTTCGAGCAACTGTTCGTAGAGGCGCTGAACGACCGGGGCCATTTTCAGAAAACAGGTCCCTGAGATCACGATCAGATCTGCTTGTCTTGGTGAGGCACGAATGACCTCAGAGCCGAATCTGGCGATGTCGAAGCGGCTGGTAAAGGAGGTCGCCATTTCAACGTAACAGCACGAAAGTCCAAAGTTGAACGGCCAGATTGAGTGCTTTCGGCCCCAGGCGATCAGATCCTCGAGCCTTGCCATGGCCACGTTTCGGTGCACCTGTTCCTCGAACGACGAATCAACCTGCGGCAGGGGTTTTGATTCATCAATCTTGTCCAGACTCCACTCCATGGGCTACTCCCGTAATCCGACGCGTTTTTTGACACCCCAGTCGAGTGCTCCCGATTTCCATTCGTATATCAGTGCCACGACAAGTATCAGGATAAATACAGAGATGGCCAGATAGCCGAACAGCCCGAGCTCAAAAAACGCCACAGCCCAGGCGAAAATGTATACCGTTTCCAGGTCGAAGATCACGAAAAACATGGCGATCAGATAGAACTCAACAGAAATGGGGATCTGGGAGGAGCCGATGCCGACGACACCAGACTCAAACGGTTCAATGGTGGCGCGTTGCATCGTCGAGCGCGGCCCAACGAGTGACGATAATCCAAGGATAATCAATACCAGGGCGATAACCGCGAAAAAATAGACTACAAGGGGCCAGAGAGGGGATTCTGTCAAATGTTTCCCCCCTTAACTGACAGCCGACGCCGTGGGCGCCGCAGTGAAGAGAGAGTTTGTTGTGTAGATTGATCGGCCCCGAAGAACAGGGGTTCAGGATAATTTGCGCACAGGCTGGACGCCAGGTTGCCTAAGACAATCCGTAGGGTTGCTGCTTGTGTCAAATTCGCCATCCGCACTCCTTGAAGGAATTACCGGTTTGGTACAGCTACATCTACATCTACATCTACTTCTACTACTTATAACCTGGGTACCCTTTGCTCTGATGGAGTGCTAATGGAGTGCAAACGGAGCGCAAAAAAGGTACTAACAGGTCAAATTACACGCGGTTAATTTACACCGCATTCCGTGGCACGAATGTACACCTGTTCGCAGACCCGCGCAATCCATCATTCAATCAGAAAATCGTGAACAAAAGTTTCATCGATCTTGAGGTTAAAGCTGTCCCGTTTGAAAACGCCTTTACCCTCGCAGTTGACAGACAGCAGGTAGGGACCGCCGACTCGGACCGACTCGAATTGATAGGCGCCAGTGAAATCGCTGGTTTTCGCGAATGCAGAACCCGTAGGTTCATGGATGAGTTTGACTGCCGTCCCGGAGACCGGATCGCCGCTTTGGGTTTTAATGATACCGCGCACGCAAGCCGTCATCGGTTCCCCTCTTTGTTAATTATGGGACGCGATTGTACCGAAAATCATCAGATTCCTTAGGAGCAATTCGCTATTAAACGACGGTCATTCAGAATGAATCGAACTAAAGACGGGTCACGACCTGCCCGCATTTTCCCAGGGTTGGATACGCTCTGCGGGAATCTGGTCAAGCAGCGATTCCTCTTTGAAGACGCTGAATCCGCGCGCGATATAGTTTGCCAGTGCCCCGGGGTGGTCCAGTGAGCAGGTATGCAGCCAGATGCGTTTTCCGCCCAGTCGCCAGGCCTGATCGATCGCATGCTGGAGTAATGCCTTGCCTAATCCCTTGCCAATGAAGGAAGGAACCAGTCCAAGATGAACGATTTCAACCGTGTCATTGCCCTGACGTTCCAACTCGAAATAGCCGATGGGGGTCGCGCTGCGAAACGCGATCCATGTGGTGACAGCCGGATTATCCAGATAATCGGACCATTGTTGATAGCTCCAGTTCAAACGCATATACCACGTCCAGGGAGCGCCAACAGTCACGTAAAGGAATCGGCTTAACTCAGGCATTGGATGCTCAACCAGCCTGAGCTCAAGGTCGCTTCCGGCTTCGCTCATGTCGCTCGCCGTCCCCGGTGTCAGCATCTCGAGATGCCAGACGTCAATCCGTTGCTCCTTCATCTTCACCGTGCAAATACCCTCAGGTTGTGGTGACCCATCCGCCCGCGAAAGGCATGATCTGACCGACGATAAAGTTTGAGTTTTCGGATGCGAGGAATAATGCGAGTTCGGCCTGCTCCTTTTCCGTGGCAACGCGACCAGCCGGTACGTTGCGTGCCAGGTGTTTTTGGAAGCGTTCCGATTCCACCAGTGCTGGTGGAAAATATACCGGGTTGCTGACGTAGTTCTGGGCGATGGCATTAATCTGTACATTCACGGCTGCGTATTCAAGTCCGGCGGCCCGGACAAATGCATTTTGTGCACCGCGAGCAGCACAGTAGGCGGTGGAACCAGGGATGCCTTTCAACGGCGCGGCGCTGGTCACAGCAACGATCTTGCCGTGACCCCTGCGGGCCATTTGCGGCGCGAAATGGCGGATCAGACACATTAACGGGTGGACCATTGTATCAAACAAGGCCATCCAGTTTTCATTTTTAATATCTTCAAGTGGACTGTTGCAGGGATCAAAGGCCAGGTTGGCGATGACCACATCAATTTCGCCACAGCGCGAGGCATAGTCGGCGAACTCGCCATCAAAGGGGACGACGCCGGGAATGGATTTCACCATCGCACCTTCCTCATTAAAAAGCCTCGCGATTGAAGGGCCCATGTAATCATCGCTCTGGGTTATTAATACGCGTTTGTCTTGGAGTCGAGGCAAGGTTCTTGCTCCTGGTTCGATTGTGTTCCTGGAAGACAGATACTAATTGATTGTTGCCGCATAACGTTCAAGCAACTCGAGAGGAATGAACTCTAGTGCTTTGATGTGGGTGTTCTTCAGAAAGATGCGCGGCGCCATGCCTTTGCCCTCTGCCTCAAGCCACCGGGCGGCACACAAACACCAGCGGTCACCTTCTTTTAATCCGGGAAATGATGATTCAGGCATTGGGCTGGACAGGTCATTGCCGGTGAAGCGGGAGTACTCCAGGAACCGGGTGGTAATTTCGACGCATACGGTGTGCGAGCCGAGGTCTTCTGCACAAGTATTGCAGCATCCATCTCTGAAGAAACCGGTCACGGGTTCGAGGCTGCAGGGTTCAAGTTCACCCCCCATGACATTGATTGCGTCATCTCTTGCTATCCGATTCATTCTGAAAAGCTTCCGTGCCGACCCTTCCCAGCGGCGAAGCGGCTCGCCCCCTCGCGGGTTTCACCCGATTTGATCACAGCACGGCCGAGCTCAGTTTCGTTAGCCAGCGCTTCAGACATTGGCATGCTCCATTGTTCGTAGGAGGATTGGCGGTCATTTCGCATGCACAATTGTGGAAACTGGCACAACTCATTGGCAAGTTCCATGGCGGCGCTGAGGGCCTGGCCGGGCGCGACAAGCCGATTGGCAAGCCCCATCATTCGTGCCTCGTCACCACTGACGCCCCGCCCGGTTAAGATGAGATCCAGTGCGTGACTGTGCCCGAGTAAGCGGCTGAGGCGAATTGTGCCGCCGTCAACCAGGGGCACTCCCCAGCGCCGACAAAAAACGCCAAAGACTGCGTTATTGGCGGCAACCCGGAGATCGCACCAGACAGCGAGTTCCAATCCCCCGGCAACTGCGTACCCTTCGACCGCAGCGATCACCGGTTTGCCCAGTGACATTCGTGTCGGTCCCATGGGCCCATCGCCGGTAAGATCGACACGATTGCCGGATCCGGTTGATACCACTTTCAGGTCAGCTCCGGAACAGAATGTACCCTCAGCGCCAGTGAGCACCGCAACTTTTTGCGTGGGGTGGGCATCGAATGCCCGAAATGCATCCGCGAGTTGCGTTGCCGTGGGACCATCGATGGCGTTACGAGCTGCGGGGCGGTTAATTGTGACAATGAGGACGTCGCCTCGTTCTTCAGTTTGAATTTCAGTTGGCATTGAATTTCCTGAGTGAAATTTTATCGAGTAATAGACGGCTGGCTGACCGCTGCGAAACCCTCAAGCGCTTTTTGCATCCTGCTGATCGACCAGGCGTAAGGCGACTGGGGAGCTGAGCCGGCAATTACTGTAGTACCCAGTCCGCTGGCGTTGATTGTTACGGCGCCATCATCATTACTTGTCGTCATGTTTCCATCAGCAAGCAGTGTAACTTCCAGCGTATTGGCAGCAAAACCGGCATATAGTTCACCCGCGTTAAGTCTCACCAGCGCCAGGGGTGTGCGCAGTGCAAGCTGGTTTTTTTCCGCGGTTCGTATCAGAAGTACGCCTTTGGTCAGCGTGGCAACGGTTTCAGTCTGCGGAGTAAAATTCTGTAACATAAGGTGCGAATGCGGTCCGATGGTGATGGAGGTACCGTCAAGCAGTGTCATTCGCACCATAGAGGTCTCGTCAGTGTCAAATATGTCGGAAGGATAAATAGTGGATTTCCGGGCGAGTATATACTTCTGGTTGTTGCGATTAACCACCGGATACCCGACAGAGCTTGATACCTGGCCGATGACCATTGGCTCAGTCAGTTCCTCCGGGGTCTGACAGCTGACTATCAACAGGTATGTTGTCAGCAGGGAAAGCTGCCTAATTTTTTTTGACAGGCACATCGTTGAGATTTTCCAGGTCCACGTAGGTTTTTTTACCATCGACACGATACATGCGCCGATTGATTCGAGGGTAATCACAGATATCGATGTCACTTCTACTGCCCCCCATCAGGTAGACAAGGTCATCATCAAAAGGATTGCGCAGGTTGTGAGGCAATGAGTTCCGGGAGAATCCCATAAAATCTCCACGGGAAACAGAAATTTCCTGGTCATCGATCTCTGCAATACCCTGACCTTCAAGAATATAGATGAACTCCTCATCTACGTGATGGAAATGGAACTGGGTGGATTCGTCCCCTGGTTCCAGACGGACCAGGTGAACGCCGATTTGGCTGAGACCAGCCAGGTCGCCAAGGGAGCGGCTGTGCCGTATCGCCTTGTCATTAAACTGGTGGACGTTGATGGTTTCCTTGAGCTGCTCGATTTCGCTGGCGCGGATCAGCGGGAAGGGTGGTTGTTTTCCGTCGGTCACAGGCTGATTGCCTAGTTCGCATTATTCACATAGCCGTGGCCATGTCTTGAGCGATGTTCAAGATTCGAAGGCAGAATGGCCGGAAAACCTTTCAGACACAGACTGTATTTCATGACTTGACCTCCATTTATACCTGACTTATTGAAATATGATGATCTAACGATTGTATTGTGTCGCCATCGCGAATAATGCGGGCTAGCGACGTTGGCGCTTGCGTGGCGGGGCTGCGATTAGCGAAGATTCCCGGGACCGACGCTCAAATGACGGCAGGTCGGTCAGTAAATCTTCCGGGGGTTGCTCACAATGCATTGGTTCACCCAGCAATGCTTCGATATTTGGGAGCATGAAGGAATCAGTTTCACATGCCAGGGTGACTGATATGCCCTCGGCTCCCGCGCGACCGGTTCTTCCGATTCGATGCACATAGTCTTCCGGGTCTTCCGGCAGATTGTAATTCACAACATGGCTGATGTCGTCAACATGAATCCCTCGACCCGCAACGTCAGTGGCCACCAGGATTTCGATTTCACCGGACTTGAATTGCTCCAGTGTTTTGATGCGTTTCTTTTGCGGTACTTCCCCGGTAAGCAGACCTGTTTTAAATCCGTGACGATAAAGTTTGTCTTCAAGCCTTCGAGTTTCGTCGCGGCGATTTACGAAGACGATCACACGGCTGATGTTGTGCACCTTAATCAGGTTGTAGAGCACCTTGTATTTATCTTCCTCCGCAGAGAGATAAATAACCTGGGTGACCGAATCAACCGCGATCTGGTCCGGTTCTATATCCACAAACATCGGGTCAAGTGTCCAGGTTGCCGCGAGCCTTTTAATATCTTCACTGAATGTCGCGCTGAACAATTGTGTCTGACGTTTTTGTTTTTTCGGGGTTCGGGCAATGATGGCTTTGACATCAGGGATAAAACCCATGCTTAACATACGATCCGCTTCATCAATCACCAGAGACTCCACCTGCGAGAGGTCGAGAACATTGGTTCTGCAAAAGTCCAGCAGTCTGCCTGGAGTCGCCACGACGATATCCACAGGCTTGGCCAACTCACGTTTTTGTTTTTCATAATCGATACCACCAACGACCGAGACGACGCTGATATCGGTGAACTTTGCGAGTTGCTGCGCATCCGCGCTGATTTGCATGACGAGTTCCCGGGTCGGCGCAATTATTAATGCAAAGGGCTGGCCCGGTGGACGTGCCTTGTGTGTCGGGTTTTCGAGGTCGTAGGTGATGATCGAGATTAAGAATGCCGCGGTTTTACCGGTGCCTGTTTGTGCCTGGGCGATGATGTCCTTGCCATCCAGGCTGTGTGGCAATACTTCCTTTTGTACGGGTGTGCAGTTGGTGAAGCCGAGTTCTTCGATGGCCCGGTTCAGTTCTGACGGTAAATCAAGTACGGCGAAATCTTCCGCTAGTTTGTTGATCGAATTGATCGACTCGTCGGAACTCTCTGCAAACATTTTTTTTATAAACTTCATAGGCTCTACCATTAATCGCGCATCATATCACGAGCGGGCGGTGAATCAGGAGTTATCGTTGCCAGACGGGGCAGCAGCAGGCTGGAACCGTAGGCGATCAGGAACATCACAATGTTTCCGATGAGACCGGTGTAGTAAAGGTCAAATGGAAACTGGACTGCCGATGGCAACATCGACCTTGAGCTCAGGATTGTCCAGCCGGTAAAAACCATGGTGCCGGCAATGCCGATCAAAACATTTCGAGCGTCGCCGCGTTTCGAAAAAAAGCCGATGCCGTATATGGCGAGCAGGCCACCGGCCAGCAATGATCCCAGTATGGTTGCCGTATCCTGCAGTGTTCGAGACTCTGCCCGGGTGAGATAGATGGCACCAGTGATCATCAGGATTGCCGCAACCACAGCAATCCATCGTGCGACGAAGAGATAATGTTGGTCAGTAGCACCGGGTCTAAAATGCCTGCGATACAAATCGTTGATAGCGACGGTTGAAATGGCATTGATGCTGCTGTCCAGAGATGACATGGCGGCGGCGAGGGCCGCAGCGAGGACGAGACCGATGAACCCTGTCGGCAGGTAGTTCATGATAAAGAACGGCAGAATTTCTTCTGCTTTGCGACTCCCGGTCAGGATCTCAGCAGCGCTGGGTTCAGGAAAGACCTGGAAGAATACATACAATGATGTGCCAAGGAACATGAAGAATGCCCAGGTTGGCAAGCTTACCAGGACACAAATCAACATGGCTTTTCTGGCTTCGGCGTCTGACTTTGAGGCGCAGAAACGTTGCACAGTATTCTGGTTGCTGGAGTACTCGGTTAACCAGCTGATCAGACCGACAAAGAGCATCATCGAGGCGGTTTTTTTATCAAGGCTAAGCCCCCAGTCCACGGGTACAAGTTCGCCATCGCGTAATTCTGAAAGTGCCAGCTTGCCCTGGTCACCGGCAATTTCCACAATTTGCATCACCCCACCCGGAAGCGCACTGACCACAACGGCAAAACAAAGCAACCCGCCTGCGAGCAATACGATGGTCTGGACAACGTCTGTCCAGATTACCGCGTCAATGCCGCCGGCAATGGTGTAGCCGGCAACCACGATTCCAGCGATGACAATACATAGCGTTGCATCTAGCCCCGTGATCTCCTGTATGACCAGGGAGATGAGGTAAAGAATAAGGCTGACCCTGACTACCTGGGCAATGATGAATGCGATGGCACCGTAGGCGCGGATAGAAGGGCCGAACCTGGGCTCCAGAAACTCGTAGGCAGTAGTCGTTGCACCCCTCCGAAAAACCGGCAGGAAGTAACGCGCAGCGATCACGACAGCGATAGGTAGCATCAGATTAGGAAGGAACCTTAACCACGCGGTTTTGAATGCATCGCCGGGATAGGCGAGAAAGGTAATTGAACTGATTGAGGTACCTACCAGGGAAAGCCCGATGACCCAGCCGGAAAATCTGCGGCCACCGAGGAAGTACTCCTCGGTACTGTTATTTTTCTTTGAGAAGTAAAATCCCATGACGAACAGGCCGCCGAGGTACGCAATCAGGATACCCGAGTCGAGCAGTGAAAGCCGGGTCATCTACCGGTCGAGCAAGTGGTTAACCGATGCCAGCTGGATACTGACGACCAGCACATTCATCGCCAGGCCAAGGTCGTCGAGAGATGGGTAGGTAGGCGCAATTCGAATGTTCCGATTGTCGTGATCGAGGCCGTAGGGGAATGTCGCCCCGGCGGGGGTTAGTTTTACACCTGCACCGGCCGCCAGCCGAACCACTTCATTGGCAAGTCCAGGCAGGGTGTTCAGGCTCACGAAGTAACCACCTGTCGGATTGGTCCAGTCCGCAACCCCGCTGTCCCCAAGGTTGGATTTCAGCTTTTCCTCCACGAGATCAAATTTAGGCTTCAATAGTGCCTTGTGCTTGTTCATATGGGTTTTCAGGTTCTTCAGGTCTTTGAGAAATCTGACATGACGAAGCTGATTAACCTTATCGAAACCAATGACCTGGGGACCAAGGAACTGCTCGAATGCTTTAAGGTTTGTTGTGCTTGTGGCCAGGAAGGCGATACCGGCACCGGCAAAAGTAATCTTCGAGGTCGAAGCAAACATCACCACGGAGTTTTCAGTCTCGCTTGATTTTGCTTCATCCATGAGATTGTGGAGTTGAGCAGACTCATCAATCAGATCATGGACGGCATAGGCATTATCCCAGAGAACCCGAAAATCCTTGCCTGCCACACGATCGAGTCGAGCAAATGCCTTCACCGTGTTTTGATCGTAGGTATGACCGGTTGGATTACTGTACCTGGGCACGCACCAGACGGCCTTGATCATGGGATCTTCTTTCACCAGCTTTTCTATTGCAGCCATATCCGGGCCGCCAGCGAGCAGATCCACATTGATCATCTCGATACCGAAGTGCTCGCAAAGCGTGAAATGGCGATCGTAACCCGGGACCGGGCAGATGAATTTGACTGCATCTTCGCGCTCCCCGGCTTCCTCACTCCAGACAGGCATCATGTGGCTGATGAAGTTATACATAAGGGTCAGGCTGCTGTTGCCCCCGACCATGGTTTCGGACATTCCGACGCCCAGTATTTCAGCGCCCAATTGCCTGGCTTCGGGAATGCCCAGGATATTGCCATAGTTGCGCACATCCGTGCCGTCCTGGAGCAGGTAAAAGCCGCCGAGAATGCCATCGAGTTCGTTCGACAGGTCAAGCTGGGCGCTCGACGGTTTACCCCGGGTCAGATCAAGGTTGTAACCCTGATCCGTGCACGCCTGATAGGATTTCTGCAGGATTTGCCGGGCTGCTATTAGCTCAGTTTCCGTAAGCGAGCTGATTTTCATGCGGGTATGGAAACTGGCAGGCAACCGTTGAGGCCAGTTAACTCAGGCAGACCGAGCATCAGATTCATATTCTGAACCGCGGCACCCGAAGCACCTTTGCCCAGATTATCCAGGCGCGCGGTTACCAGTACCTGTTCGTTGTGGCCAAACACGAACAGGTCCAGGGAATTAGTGTCGTTGTTTGCCTGGGGATCCAGGAATCCTGCATCGAGCTGGGATGTATCCGAGGGGGGAAATACCCTGACACAGGGTTCGTCCTGGTATCGCTCGGCAAGAACGTTATAGACGTCGGTTGGCGACATACTGTTGGTAAAAAATTCCGAAAATAGCCCGACACTGACGAGCATGCCTTGCCTGAAGTGACCGACACTTGGCAGAAATAAAGGGGTGTGGGCGAGACCCGCATAGTGCTGCATCTCAGGCAAGTGTTTGTGATTCAGGTTGAGGCTATAAGGTCGCGAATACCAGAGCTGTCCGGGCGCAAGACATGACTGCTTCTCGTAAGCATCAATCATGGCGTTGCCACCACCGCTGTATCCTGACAAGGCACTGATAGTGATCATCGAGGATTTTTTCAGCAGTTGCTGATGTACCAGCGGCGCAATGGACAGCAAAAACCCAGTGGCGTAACAACCAGGGTTGGAAACCAGTCGAGCTGACCTGATCTGGTCTCGTTGGTCAGGATTCAGCTCTGGCAATCCATAGGTCCAGTCGGTACTCGTTCGATGGGCGGAGCTGGCATCAATTATCCTGGTATCGGTCTGCTCAGCCAGTCTGACGGTTTCCCTGGCAGCATCATCGGGCAGACAGAGCATCACCACATCTGCCTGTTCCATCAACCGGCGCTTGGCATCGAGGTTTTTTCGCTGCCCGGGATCAATTGCCAGCAGCCTGACATCGGTGCGGTTTGCCAGCCTCTGGTGGATTTGCAGGCCGGTTGTACCCGCCTGGCCATCAATAAATATCTTGTACATATATGCGTGTTATCTCTGGCATAACGGGAACGTGTCTTGTGAAAGCCCGCGCAACTTTTTGAAGTTACGACTTATCACAGCGTACCCGGCAAGCCATTTATTCCGAATAGTCAAAGGCTGCGGAGTTTATCACTTTTGCCGGGACGCGGGGAGAGATTTTAGGCGAACAACTCATCGACAAGCGCTGTGCGTAAGCCTCGCAGATCGTCGCGCTGCCATGTGACATGTCGAAGGAACGGTGCCTCCAACACGGATTTGACTGGCACTGAATCAAGACCTGCAGCGCGATGGAAATGAATGAATTTGAGTGTGCGAAATCCATCAAACCATGCACGAACGAATCTCAGAAAAACCGGCTCGGATTTGATCTGACGTCGTTGTCGATCAAGGAGTTCGCCGAGATTATTTTCTTCAGCGAAGGCAACCGTTGTGGGATCGCAGGCAAGCAGTCCCTCAGGAGATCGCCAATAACTGTTCAGTGCGTCGAGAAATTCCTTCAGCAGGGCGAAACCGTGAGGGTGGTAAAATTGATACTGGTCGAGGGGCGAGGTCAAATCCATAATTTTCTGAATGCCGGGACCGGTTCCAAACGGGACACGTGTGGATAGTCTTCCGGACAGGCGAATTGGGGGAATCGCAACCCTGCGAACCTTGCCGGTTTTCGCCAGTTTGTTCAGCAGATAGAAATCTTCGGCGGCACTCTTCTTCGGAAAACCGCGGACCATAGCGTAATGGTTTGCGTTGACGGCCATCGTCGAGCCAAGGCTGGGGTATCCGTAGGCGGACCCGGCCCAGTTTAAACCAGCGGCGAAGTAGAGCGTTGACAGATCGTAAAGACAGGTGGGCACTTCATTACCGGGCTCGGCAATATGCTCAAAAGGATAGACCTCGGCAGCATCACCCGGGTCAAACGGTGATTTGAAATAGTCGGCCGGCAGGATCGCGTCGGCATCTGTCATATTAATTCGTCGCGAGGCAACGGTACCCTGGCTGATGAGTGCCAGCGCGACATCGGTGCCAATTTTTCGTGCGAGTCCGACGCCGTGTCGAGGTAAAATCGTATGTGTCCCGGTGCACCGGTCAATAACGAGCAACGGCTGCTCGCCCGGAATGTAGCGTATCTGGCCGGACCCGTCGTCCCCGGCTGCCCTGGCGAATAGTTTAAGCGTTGCCTGATGTACTGATGGAGCATTGATCACGAGAATGACCAGATAGTTGCCGTTGACCCGGGCCCAGACCTCGCTCAGATCCTGCCAGGTTTCATCAAATGCCGGAATGACCAGACAGTGATCGAATTGTTCAGGAATCGCCGGGATAAGTTGTACTTCGTTTTCGGCGTAGCCAGCCAGATATTGCCTCAGCGCTTTGCTTTGCATGAGCGCCATTCAGTGAAGTCGAGGCCTGACCGGCAAACCGTCGAGTACCTCGGCTTCGATCTGCAACCACCATTCGTACCGCTCCTCAACCACTTCCGGTGCGAAGTACAAAGTTGCCATGGTCAGGAACAGTTCATGATGGTTGGTCTCGGACTGTGCCAGCGTACGATAGAAGGTACCGGTTTCATCCTGTTCAAGACGCGCGGCAATCAGTGAAAATCGTTCTGCGCCACGGGCCTCAATGACTGCAGCGGTCAGCAGCCGGTCAAGCAGGTATTCTTCCGGGCCTCGACGGATATGGCGGCGCAACTGATTAACGTAGGCGTCCTTCTCATCTGGAGGTATTTTCAGCCCGCGTTGGATGATTAATCTCATCACCTGACGAAAGTGATTCAACTCTTCGAGGGCGAGGTCAATCATCGCTTCAAGCAGCTCGAGCCGGTCAGGATAGTGCGATACCATCGCCAGGGCCATCGAAGAAGCCTTGCGCTCGTTGGCCGCGTGATCCAGCAGGAAGGTGTCGAAATCGGTCATGACCGCGTCAAGCCACTGGGAGGAGGAGGGCTGTTTTAATCCGCTGGTCACAGATCAGAGAACCTCACGCAGGAAGCGCGAGATCTCCTCAATCTCCTCGATGCAGACGGCGTGGCCCATTGGATAATCGAACCAGCGGACATCGTAGCCAAGGCGAATCAGGTTCTCCCTCGAAGTAGCCGCGCGCATAACAGGGATCATGGGATCACCGGTACCGTGAGCCATAAGGATTGGAATGGCGAGATTCGCATCTGTCATTTCGGTCTCGGTACTCGAAAAATCATGAAGGTAAGTCGACAGCGCCATAATGCCGGCCAAACGATGTTCAAACCTGAGTCCCGTATACAGTGCCAGTACACCACCTTGAGAGAAACCCGCGAGGACGATTTTCCCCGCAGGGATACCGCGCTTCATTTCATGTTCGATCAGTGCCCTGATCAGTTCAGCCGAATTGGCGATGTCGTCAGTTCCAGAAGTTTCTGCATGCGGGACGAAATCGTACCAGGCGCGCATTTCAGCGCCATCGTTGATGGTAACCGAGCGCATCGGGGCATGGGGGAAGACAAACCGAAGTGGCAGGGAGTCCGGCAGGTCGAGTTCCGGGACAATCGGTTCGAAATCGTGACCATCCGCGCCCAGGCCGTGTAACCAGATCACCGAGCCCACGGGCTCCGGATGGGTTTCGATTTCGATAGTAGCGAGCGGTTCTGTCATTTTTCGTACTTTTCCTTATTTACGGATAAAAGGTCAATCGTGGCGGCGATCCCTGTCAACAGGCCATATTAAGTGGTCATGAGAAGCGCCGCATGCACATCATAGTCCTGTTTGGTTTTTTGGGCTTGTGTTGCCCTGAATTTTTGTATGTGACTAAATGGCTGGATCGCGGATTATAGAAAATTATGAGGAGTAGAAGTTGGGACCATTAACTGGATTGCGGATTATTGAACTCGCTGGCATCGGCCCGGGACCATTTTGCGGGATGATGTTGGCAGACATGGGTGCTGAGGTTGTGCGTATCGATCGGAGTGGCGGTCGACCGGGTCGTTCCCGTGATGTGCTGACACGCGGTAGAAAATCGATCGCCGTCGATCTGAAAAGCGAGGCTGGTAAGGAAGTCATACTCAAGCTCTGTGAGACCGCAGATGCTCTTTTTGAAGGATTCCGGCCTGGCGTGACAGAACGACTTGGCATTGGACCCGACGATTGTATGGCGAGAAATCCACGGCTGGTATACGGCCGTATGACCGGCTGGGGGCAGGATGGTCCGATGGCCCAGGCGGCAGGTCATGACATTAACTATATTTCGCTGGCCGGAGCGCTGCATGCGATTGGACCAAAAGGTGGGAAACCTGTGCCGCCCCTGAACCTCGTAGGAGATTTCGGCGGCGGTGGTATGCTGCTTGCCTTTGGTCTGGTTTGTGCGCTTCTCGAGGCTTCCAGATCGGGCAAGGGTCAGGTAGTTGATTCCGCGATGATTGATGGTACGGCCGTGCTCATGTCGATGTTTTTTACCATGAATGCAGCAGGAATGATGAAGGATGAGCGGGGCAGCAATATGCTCGATGGTGGCGCACACTTCTACGACACCTACGAGACCAGTGATAACAAATACATTTCAATCGGCTCGATCGAACCGCAGTTTTATGCATTGTTAGTTGAAAAAGCGGGATTACCGGCGACAGAATTTGCGGCACAGATGGATCAATCCAGATGGCCGGAGTACAAAGAAAAAATCACCAGGGTTTTCAAGACGAAAACCAGAGATGAATGGTGCGGTATTATGGAAGGCACTGACGTGTGTTTTTCTCCTGTGCTTTCCCTCGGCGAGGTGGCGGACCATCCGCATAACAAAGCCAGGGAAACCTTCGTTGAGCTTGACGGTATCGTTCAGCCCGCCCCAGCACCGAGATTCAGCAGGACCACAGTGGGTGTGTCGCACTCATCGAGAGTGCCGGGCGAAGATACTGCCAGTGTGCTTGCGCAGGCAGGGTTCAGTGAAAGCGAAATTCAGTCGTTAGTTGAGAGTGGTGCAGTGTCGTCAGCGCAAGGCTAACGATTGTCCAGATGTGTCTTAGCCCACGCGAAAAGTCCTATAAATCAAGGACTTTTCGCGGATTTCTTGATCCTGTATGAAGGTGGTTTTCACCAGCGCCTTGTCCGTTTGCGATATTAAACACTAATTTCCGTTCACTTTAGGGGTATTTGAGGTAGAATTGCGCCCCTTACATATTCTGGCCAGCGGACAGTCCCAAATCAGCGCCCCCGCGCTGATCAGCCTGCGGACAACTGGCTGAATTGCAATACCATGCGGTGGGTAGGTGTGATCACTTTTCCCTCCTACAATCCATTAACCACAGGTGACTGATAATGAGTGTAGAACTGCTTGATACCACCCGCTTTCACGGGTTTCGAGTTAGACGACAGATAGCTGGCAAGACCTTTCAGGAATATTTCTCTCTCAAAGAAAATGGCAAGCGTTTGCGTGGCGCTTCCAGGGCGGCGGTCAAGAAGATCGCAGAGGACCGCGATGCGGTTCTCGAAAAACAACAGGCCAGGGCCAAGGCAGAAGCAGCCAAAACCGCACTCTTCGACAAGGACGGTAAGGTACGTGGCATTCTGTTCAGGATGAAGACCGAGAAGAGCGGCACCAGAACACCTGTTTTCCAGATTGGTATCATGTCTGCGAAAGCCAACAAAATAGTTAACACCACGGTTTCGATCAACCTCCACGGGCTGAAAGGAGCGTGGCAGAAAGCAGTCGACTTCTACATAGACCACAAGAAAATTTCCAAGCGGGCCAAGACCTACCAACAATTGCTCAAGGCCCAACCGAGTAAGGCGCAGCTTGAAGCAATGAAGCGCAAGCGCAAAAAGCGCAAGTAAAAAGCGCAAGTAATAAGCGCGAGTTAAAAGCTCGTTGGTGTTTACCAGCGGACAGGATGGATGAAAAAAGGGATCAGCTGAGTATCAGCCGATCCCTTTTTTGTGAGTATCCGGGAACCTGGGCAGTCCACCTGCTGATTAACGGACCTGAACGGGGATTTTTCATTTGTCTCCGGGTATGGTTTCATTCGTCTCCACATTCCGACCACCCAGGACAACACAGTTGAGTTACGAATCAGAATATCAGCGTTCCCTGGATGATCCGAGCACCTTCTGGGCAGACCAGGTGCAGCGAGTGCCGTGGTACCAGGAACCCAAAACCATTCTGAGCCGAGACGCGAATGGCAATGACACCTGGTTTGCCGACGGTGAACTGAATTCCTCTTACCTGGCGCTGGACTATCACGTGGAGCGTGGCAGAGGCGAACAACCTGCATTGATCTATGATTCGCCAGTCACGCTGACGACCAGAACCTATACATTTCGATCCCTGCGGGACGAGGTGGCTCAATTTGCCGGTGCACTTGAGGATCTCGGCGTGGGTGTCGGGGACCGGGTAGTTATCTATATGCCGATGATCCCGGAGGCGGTGATCGCGATGCTCAGTTGCGCGAGAATTGGTGCAATTCATTCGGTAGTATTTGGTGGTTTTGCGGCGAAAGAGCTGGCAACTCGAATCGACGACGCAAGACCGGTGGTCCTGTTGACGGCTTCATGCGGCATTGAGTTCGCTAATGTCATCGCCTACAAGCCACTGGTTGACGAGGCACGGGAGCTCGCCGACCACAAGATTGAGCACTGTGTCGTTTTACAGCGCAGCCAGTGTCCTGCGGAAATGGGCGCAAGCGACCTGGATTGGGAGCAATTCCAGGAGAGCGCGAGTCCGGTTGACCCGGTTCCGTTGAAGTCCAGCGATCCGCTGTATATTTTGTATACATCCGGTACAACCGGAAAACCCAAAGGTGTCGTTAGAGACAATGGTGGCCATGCAACTGCTCTAATGTACAGCATGGATGCTATCTATGGAGTATCACCGGGAGACGTGTTCTGGGCAGCAAGTGATGTTGGTTGGGTGGTTGGCCACTCATACATTGTCTACGCGCCGCTGTTTGCTGGTTGTACAACGATTTTGTTCGAGGGTAAGCCTGTCCGTACACCAGATGCCGGTAGCTTTTGGCGGGTGATAGCAGAGCACCGCGTGAATGTTTTTTTCACTGCGCCAACCGCGTTTCGGGCCATTCGCAAGGAAGACCCTGAAAGCCTGCTTGTCAAAAAATACGATTTGAGTTCGCTGCGAACATTATTTGTCGCAGGAGAGCGGACGGATCCATCAACCTATCACTGGTTGTGTGAGACGCTGGACGTCCCGGTTGTCGATCACTGGTGGCAAACGGAGTCGGGCTGGCCAATCGCGAGCAATCCGATGGGCATTGAGCCAAAGGAATGCAAGGCAGGTTCCGCCTGTGTTCCAGTACCAGGATTTGAAATTTGTATACTCTCCGAGGACCATCAGGTACTGCCGCCGGGTGAAGAGGGTGATGTTGTGATCAGACTGCCGCTGCCTCCGGGTTGCCTGCCGACGGTATGGGGTGATCATAAACGATATACCGATGCCTACCTTGTACAACACCCTGGTTACTATCATACCGGTGATGGAGGCTACTTCGATGAAGACGGTTACCTGTTTATCATGGGAAGGACAGATGACGTCATTAACGTCGCCGGTCACCGCTTATCAACTGGAGAAATGGAAGAGATTGTGGCGTCGCATGCAGCCATTGCGGAGTGTGCGGTCATTGGCGTTGAAGATATTGATAAAGGTCAGATTCCAGTGGGCTTGTTAGTGCTGAAAGATGGCGCAAATACGAGCGAAGCGCAGTTGGAAGCAGAACTGATTTCTCTGGTTCGAAAGGGCATCGGTGCTTTTGCTAATTTTAAGAAAGCGATCGTCGTGTCCCGGTTGCCCAAAACGCGATCAGGGAAAATTTTGCGTCAGGTCATGCGCAAGATAGCTGACGGAAAATCCTTTGAGCCGCCTGCTACCATTGATGATCCGGTCATCCTGGATGAGATCAGGGAGCTGTTTATCAGTCACAGGATTGGCCTCCTGGGGGAAGAATGAGCAATACTGTCTTTATTACTGGTGCATCTTCAGGTTTCGGTGAAGCATGCGCACGAAAATTTGCGCAACATGGCAGCACCCTCATACTGGCCGCAAGGCGAGAGGATCGCATTCAGGCACTGGCGGAGGAGCTAAGCGAGCAAACCCGGGTGCATTCCGTGGTGCTTGACGTGCGCGACAGATCGGCGATTTTCTCGACGATTGAGAATCTGCCGGAGCCTTTCAAGGCGATCGATATACTAGTGAACAATGCCGGGCTGGCGCTTGGCTTGCAGGGTGCCGATGCGGCAAGTCTCGATGATTGGGAAACCATGGTCGACACCAACATCAAGGGGCTCATGTTTTGTACACGGGCTATTCTGCCCGGTATGGTGAGCCGCGGCGGCGGTCATGTGGTTAACCTGGGTTCTGTGGCTGCCAGCTGGCCTTATCCTGGCGGTAATGTCTACGGCGGTACCAAGGCGTTCGTTCAGCAATTTTCCAGAAATATGCGCGCTGACCTGCTCGGCAAGCGTATTCGTGTCTCCAATGTCGAGCCGGGTATGTGTGAAACCGAGTTTTCGGTAGTGAGATTCGAGGGCGACCAAGACAAGGCTGATGCGGTGTACGCCGGGATGACTCCGCTAACAGCCCCGGATATCGCAGAGATTGTCTATTGGGTTACCGCATTACCGGCGCATATCAATGTTAATCAGCTGGAGGTGATGCCCACGGCTCAGGCCTGGTCACCCTTCGCCGTACACCGGGAATAGGCCGGTTCATCTGAATGCGCGGCCAGAAAAGTGCCCGGGTGATGAAATATCTGTATAATCAGGGCCACTCATTCTTCAGTCTTTGATCATGATAATTGTCCATGGGACCTTCCCCATAAAGCCCGCACTTCGCAACGACGCACTCGACATGATGAAGCGTATGGCTGCTGCGAGCAGAGCGGAATACGGCTGTATCAGCTATGAATTTTATATCGGATTGTCAGACCCGAATACCTTGCTGCTATTTCAGGAGTGGGAGTCGGTGGATGCCCTGCAGGGACATTTCGAGACCAACCACATGGAAGATTTTCTGAAGGAATTGCCGGATGTGCTGGATGGTGAGGTTTCAACTCGACGTTATGAAGTCAAGGCGAGCGGTGAGCTGATGGATGAGCAACAAGAGATTGAGCCTGAATTAACCACTCATTATGAGATGCGCGACAAGATTGTTCACTGAGACTTCTGATTGACTCAATCAGTAATCCTTACCAGCGATTGGTCGACCAGCCGATAGCCAGAATCAATCAATCCCTTCGATTATCGACAAAACGTTTTCCGGTGGTCGCCCGATTGCCGCCCTGGTTCCACAAGCGACGATTGGCCGTTCCATTAGAATCGGTGCCTCAACCATTGCCTGAATAATGTCCTCATCGGATAGTTGCGCGTTCTCAAGATTCCTTGCCTTGAATTCGACCTCTCCAGTACGTAACAACGCCCTTGGCTTCAACGCTAATTTTTGCAGCAGCGCCGATATTTCATTGGCGCTTAAGGGTGAATCCAGATATGCGACAATCTCCGGTTTGATTCCCCGGTCCTGAAGTAATGCCAGGGTTGCTCGGGATTTGGAGCACCTCGGATTGTGGTAGATTGTTACATTCGGCATTGATCGGTTCCGTGGACCTGGATTGGCTGAATATTGTAAGGCCAGCGACCCGGGTCAACAAGGAGATGTGAGTGATTGAGCGCGTGAAACAAGTTGTACAAGAGTGCTGGCGTTTCCTGCGTTTCCTCATTGACCACTATGTGGAAGACAACTGTCAGACGACCGCTGCGGCACTGACCTACCAGACCTTGTTTGCAGTGGTTCCTGCGCTGACGGTAACCTACACCGTGATGGCGTCGGTCGAGGCCTTTGCTGGGTTGGGGCAGACCGTTGAAGATTTTATTTTTCACAATGTTGTTCCGGAAAATGTATCGCTTATCCAGGACTACCTGAGAAGTTTCTCGCAACAGGCGCTTAACCTCAGTATTCCCAGCGCAATATTTCTCACCGTTACAGCGTTTCTGATGCTGTTTACGATCGAGCGGACCTTCAATGAAATATGGCGTATCAAAGAACCGCGACATGGCTTTCAGAGATTGATGATGTACTGGGCGGTCCTGACGATGGGTCCTGTGCTGGTGGGACTGGGAATTGTCAGCACTACTTATGCACTATCCTTGCCCCTGATCAGTGATGTTAGTGAATCACCGCTTTTTCTTCAAATCCTGCCGCTTGGGCTTAGTGCAGCAACGCTGATGTTGATATATACCGTCGTACCCAATACTAATGTGCCGTTTCGACATGCGCTTGTTGGCGGCATCGTGGTGGCGCTGGTCTTCGAGGTTGCTAAATTCAGTTTCGCTTTTGTGATGTCCAGATCGGACTTTCAGATCATCTACGGCACCTTCGCGGTTGTGCCTCTGTTTCTCCTGTGGATTTATGTTTCCTGGACAATTGTGCTGATAGGCGCCGAACTGGTGAAAGGACTCGGCGTATATCGGTTCCAGGGTAGTAACCGGCTTGAATCGCCGCTTTTTCAGATGCTCATCGTGCTTGAAGTTTTTTATGTATCGCACCAGAAAGGGCAAGTGGTCACTGAACAAATGATACGTGATCTGGGACCCAGAATTAATCTCGAGAAGTGGACCGAGTATCGCCAGGCACTGGTTGAACTCAATCTGATCAATGCGGTGGAGCGAGGCGGTCTTGTACTGTCACGGGATCTAAGTGAGATCAGTATCTGGGAATTGTACCAGCAACTGCCCTGGCCATTGCCAGTCCACGGTGTCGGCAATGAGTCTGACTGGGAAAAGTCCTTGTCTGAACTGTTCGAATCCATTGCCAACCGGGATGAGACGATATTATCCGGAGATCTGGAAACCTTGTACCGAACCCGGTATGAGGACGACACAGCAGGAGCGAATCCATGAAAATGCTGGCGTTGGTGTTTACTGTTTTGCTTTTAAGCGCGTGTGAGAAAGCCGACTTTAGCGATACCGAAGGCGCAGGATATCGGTACGCGGATTTCGACGGCAAGTGGCGAATCGTGAATTATTGGGCGACCTGGTGCGGTCCTTGTATCAAAGAAATTCCAGAGTTGAATGAGCTTGCTCATGAGTACAACGATTCGCTCGTGGTGCTTGGCGTTAACTTTGACTCACCCCAGGGAGAAGAGGCGCAGATAAGTGTTAAAAAAATGAAAATTGAGTTTCCTGTCTATGCGGTGAATCCAGCCGGCGAGCTTGGTATTACCACCCCCGAAGTACTGCCGACGACTTTTGTTTTTTCCCCGGACGGAGCGCTGCATCGGACGCTCATTGGTCCGCAAACCCGGGAGTCACTGCTCGCGGCTCTTGAATAAGAGTAGTGGGGTCGGAGTGAAGTGCCGGAGTAAACCCACCGCAGCCGAAGTCTTTGTCTCACAGGATTACAGTCGTGGTCTGCTGGCGAGCGTTCGCCTGGGTAGTTAACGTCTTCACTTTGCATATTTAGAGTTCCAGATGCCTAGACGACGTAGATTCTGTCCTGCTGGATTTCCCGTTCATGTGATACAGCGCGGTATCAACCGTCAAATCTGCTTCACCTGCGATGCAGATATCGCTGCATACGCGCATTGGCTGGCTGAGGGCGCGAATAAGTTTGACGTCGACATACATGGCTGGGTTTTTATGACCAACCATGTACACCTTCTTTTGACACCCCTACATGACAAATCCGTATCAAGTCTCATGCAGTTTCTCGGCAGGTTGTATGTGCGTCGTTTCAATTACCGCTATGCACGAAGTGGTAGCCTGTTTGAAGACCGGTTCAAATCAAGCCTGGTACAGGATGACGTTTGTCTACTGACCTGCTTACGATACATTGAGCTCAATCCTGTCAGATCCGGGATGGTTACCGATCCTGGCGATTACCGATGGTCTAGCTATGCTGCGCATGGGTTCGGCAACGCTCCGACCCCGTCATTACCCTCATCAGGTGTAGTTAACCAGTACGGATTCGTAGGTTTGCTGTGAAATTTCTTCGTCCTCGAGAAGC
This sequence comes from Gammaproteobacteria bacterium, assembly GCA_021773555.1. GTDB lineage: Bacteria > Pseudomonadota > Gammaproteobacteria > Pseudomonadales > Azotimanducaceae. The sequence goes on along the minus strand of JAJFKA010000150.1, from coordinate 1,082 downwards.
TCATCGAGTGAATTCTTCATCGTGCACATGCCCTGGCTTCTGCCTGTTTGTAAGAATGTCTTAAGATAATACGTTTCCTTTCGACGAAGCGTGTATCGCACGGCCTGGGTATTGACCAACAACTCGCAGGCAACCCGCTTGCCGCCATCAAGTGTTGGTAGCAATTCCTGGTGGATCACGCCTAGCAAGACTTCTGACAACATCATTCGGAACTGACCTTCCTGATCGGCAGGTACATAAGAGAACATGCGTTCGATAATTTTGTCGAGGGACATTGTGTGCAGCGTAGAGAGCACGAGTACGCCCGTTTCTGCGGCTGCGAGGGCGATCTTCATTGATTCATAATCGCGCATTTCACCGATGACGATAACATCGGGATCTTGCCTCAGTGCTGCCTTCAACCCGGTTTCAAAAGATTGGGTGTCTTTGCCAATTTCTCTCTGCCTGACAATCGATCTTTTGTTTTCGTGAACGTATTCAATCGGATCTTCAATGGTCACGATGTGCTTGTTGCGGTGTCGATTGATGTAGTCAACCATGCCTGAAAGCGTCGTCGTCTTACCCTGACTCGTCGTTCCGGTGATCAGGAAAAGTCCTTTGTCCCGCAAACACATTGAAGTGACGGTCGAAGGCAGTTTCAGGTCTTCCAGCGGCATGGGGGCATAGCTGAGTACCCTGATCACCGCACCCACTGTATCTTTGGAAAAGCTAAGGTTAATTCTGAATCGGTTCTTCTCAAAAGTTTTGATGAGGTCAAGATCAAGAGTCTGTTCAAATTCCGCAATCTGGCTCTTGTTGAGCAGCGCGTAGCATAGCGACCTGGTTGACTCAGGGAGCAACAGCGTGTCATCCAGTGCTCGCAACTCGCCGCCAATTCGATACATAATTGGCATTCTGGCGATGATGTGGATGTCTGTCGCTCCCTGGGTCACTCCTTCATTTAGAATATCCCAGATATCCAAAGTCGATGTCTCAGTAGGTAATGCTTGAGATTAGATCCTGCATTGTACAGGGTCAATGGATGGGGTCACTCCGACCCCAACATTTCCGCGTTGATGATTTTTTTTAGTGCCTGGGGTAGT
>JAJFKA010000149.1 GCA_021773555.1 Gammaproteobacteria bacterium | reverse complement strand
TTACTTCCGGCGGCGAGGCGGCCTTGCGAGGCACTATCAGAGCCATGATGGAAGGTGATGGCTTTCACGAATTTCTGACCCGGGGAGCGAACGACAGGATCCTGACTGATGCGTTCTTTCGCGGTTTTTTTGATGCCGCCGACACCAATAATGTGTTCTTTCCTGAAGCCGCAAACTTCAACTATGAGTCGAATCTGGCAGCTGGTGGCGCCGATCAAGCGCAGAATCGCCTGTGGCGACAACACTGGAGCTGGGGTCTGGCGCGAGCGCCTGTGGAACTGATTGCCTACATTGTCGAGGAAGATCGCAACTATCAGGAAGTTGTCACGGCCGACTACATGATGGTGAACTATCAAACTAACCGCTTTCTAAACGCCGGTGCGGTTTTCAGTTCGCAAGACCCTGCTGTGTTCAAACCCGGCCAGAACAACGGCCAGATATTCAGGGATTTTCGATTACGAACAGAATTCATCCAGAACTTCGGCAGTAAAATAGATTCTCACGGTCCGTTTATTGACTACCCCCATGCTGGTGTACTCAACACCCATGCGTTTTTAAACCGGTATCCGACCACCGAAACTAACCGAAACCGGGCTCGTGCAAGATGGACCTATTTCCATTTTCTGGGTGTGGACATCGAGAAATCCGCCGAGCGCACTACCGATCCCGAAGCGCTGGCCGATACCAATAACCCCACCATGAACAACCCGGCCTGCGTCACCTGCCATGCGCTACATGACCCGGTTGCGGGTACGTTTCAGAACTATGGCAATGAGGGATTTTATCGGGACCAATGGGGTGGTCGTGATTCGCTCCCAGAGACTTACAAATACCCGGAGAACTTTGACCCGGATGCGGAACCCAGCCAATACCTTACCGGTGACACCTGGTTCAGAGATATGCGAACTCCGGGTTTCGAGGGCCAGAGCGCGTCCAGCCCCGATAATAGTCTTCAGTGGGTCGGCCAGGTCATTGCTGACGACCCTCGCTACGCCACTGCTGCCATCAAGTTCTGGTGGCCGAGTTTAATGGGCGCACCGGTGTTGGAAGCACCTGAAGCCAGTGACGATAGCGACTTCATTATCAGGCTGGCAGCCTTCGAAGCGCAAAATGATTTTATTGAAACCCTGGGTGCCGAATTCGCATTGGGTATTGGTGGGGGCAATGCCTACAATGCCAAAGATCTTCTGACACGGATGATACTAAGCCCCTGGTTCCGCGCTGATGAGGTCGAATCAGCAGCAGTCAGGGAACGACTCGTCAAGGAACTCGGCACCAAACGATTGCTCACCCCGGAGGAACTCGAGAAAAAAAGCGCTGCTCTGCTCGGTTGGAAATGGGGTACGGACGGCCGCAACAACCCCTACCAATTCGATGGCGAATGGTCGAACCTGGGCGACCGCTACAAGATTTATTATGGCGGGATTGATTCCGACGGTATCGTTGATCGCAGTACCGCCTTAACCGCACTGATGGCAAACGTGGCCGAGAAGCACGCGCTGGAAATGTCCTGCCCCGCGGTGATGCTCGATTTCGACCGGGAAGACAGTACCCGTTTGCTGTTTAACGGCATAGATAGCAACACGACACCGGTTACCGAGATTCAACGCGCATTCGTCGTCGCAGCAGACTCGCCGAACACAGCCGCAACTTATTCATTCAGCGGCGATATTGCATCGGGTGACAAAGTCGTGACGCTGCTTTTTACGAATGACTGGTATGAGGAAGATGTGGGTGACCGAAACCTGCACCTGTCTGAACTGACCATCTGGAATAGCGTTGGCGACCCGGTGCTGTTCCTTGAATTCGAAGATATCGACTCGGTAACGGGAGCGACCTACGGTTGCGGCAATCCTGACAATGAAGGTTTCACCTTGTGGAGCAGCTGCACGGTCTCAATACCTTTTTCTGCCGAGTTCGATAGCCGGCACACCATTTCAGTTCTCGCTTATGGTGACCAGGCTGGCCCGGACTTACCCGGCATGATTGTGGCAGTGAATGATGAGAATCCTGAGTCAGGCAGCTCTGCCGGTGCGAATGCCATCAAGGCTGTACTGGTTAACCTGCATGAGCGACTGCTGGGTCAATCACTTGATATCAATGATGCTGAGATCGACGCGACCTACCAGCTACTGATTGATTCCTGGCAGGCGAGACTGGTCTGGATTGCAGAACGCGGCGACTGGGCCTACGCCTGGCCTGACGAATCCTGCAACTTTTTCCTGGACGAGCATTGGGCAGAAGGTGGCATTGGTCAGCGTGGCAGTGACCCCAGCGGTATGAAGAACACCTGGATGTCTGTGTTGATCTATCTCATGACTGACTTTGCTTACATACACGAGTAACAATTTTGAAACGACGCGAATTTTTAGAAAAGACACTGGTAATGGGTGCAGCTGGCATCCTGTTACCGGGTGCGCGTTTATACGGTGCAGTTGAAGGCGGCTACAGCGGTCGACTGCTGGTACAACTGCAGGTAGAAGGTGGTTGGGATGTGTCCAGCTACTGTGACCCAAAAATGAATCAGCCAGGCGAGCAGGTCATCACGAACTGGTCAAGGACCAACGATATTGTTGCAGCGGGCAATATTCCGTACGCACCGTTTGCCAACAATGCAGCGATGTTCGGAAAATACTATTCTGACATGCTGGTCATCAATGGCGTTGATGCACAAACCAACTCGCATAGCACGGGTGTTATCCATAACTGGAGCGGGCGCAATTCAGTGGGCTACCCAACACTATCGGCCATGTTCGCCGCAAATTACGCGCCTGACCAGCCGCTGTCCTACATAAATTTCGGCGGCTTCGCACAAACCGGTAACCTGATTCGATTCAGTCGACTGGATGATGTCGACACCCTGCAACAGATACTCGCCCCGGAAGATACCTGGGGAGATGTCGCTACCTTGCGAAACGCAGAAGACGTGGCCCGCATTCGAGCAGCCGGTCGGGCAAGACTGGCCCGGCAGCTCAGCGACCCGCGATTGACCCCGAGGCAACTCGACAACCTGTCTGCCTATCAGCAGGCCCTGGATACTCGCAGCCCGCTAACCGAGTTTTCCAGTTTCATTCCTACCTCCGATGAAATAATCCCGGACGTCGAAGTCAACAGGGAATTCACGAGTAATCTGCAACGGCAGGTCCAGTTAACAATCGCTGCCTTCGATGCCGGCATTGCCAGTGCGAGTGATTTATTCACGTCGGGTCACGACACTCATACCGATCACGACGAGTTGCATGAGCCGCTATACACACACCTCAATGAATCCATTGATTTGCTCTGGACCCTGGCAGAGGCCGCGAACCTTGCCGACAGGCTGACCGTTGTGATTGCCTCCGACTTCAGCCGGACACCCTGGTACAACTCGGATAATGGTAAAGACCACTGGCCGATCGGCTCCTTCATTGTGATGGAGAAATCGCCTTCCTGGGGAAATCGTGTTATCGGCTCAACTGATGAGATGCAGAACGCACACAGAATCAATCCAGGCACCTTGGAACGAGACGAAGCCAACGGCACGATCATTTATCCAAAGCATGTTCACAAAGCATTGCGACGCTATCTGGGCGTGGAGAACACTGCCGTTGATCAGAACTTCAAGTTCCTGGGTGCGGAAGACTTTGACTTCTTTGGCTAGGTCTTTTTTTTCGGTGCGCCCATCCAATCGCGAAACGTATGCGCTCGTAAACATCCTTCAAATTTGGCGTCAGGTTTGCTGATTCGATTGACGGCTACCCAACTGCACATCGACGTAACAGAGTCGTGCGTACAGACCAATAGACTGAATGATAGCGCAGGCATTTCCGGTCTTTTCCAGATATCATCTTTCGCTATGCGAGTCATGAAAACTGTCTGGACGACCTGTATCTTCCTTGTTATATCCATCCCTCGGCTGATGGCAGCAGAGCCGGGGGATATTGCGCCGGATTTTAACTTGCCCGGTCTGGACGGAGGGGATGAGATAAGCCTTTCTGACTGGCGCGGCTCGGTGGTGTATCTGGACTTCTGGGCCTCATGGTGCGGTCCCTGTCGAATCTCCTTGCCGGAGATGGTGAAACTTCAATCCGCGTTATCGGACGCACCTTTTACAGTCCTGGCCATAAATCTTGACGAGGAACCGCACAAGGGAGTGAGGTTCCTGAAAAGGTTTCCGGTTAATTACCCGGTAGCCTCAAATCCTGACGGGAGTGTTGCGGCAAGCTATAACATCACCGGGATGCCAAACTCTTTTCTCATTGACCCTGAGGGGCGAGTTGTTTTGGCTCATTCAGGTTTCAGGCCAGGCGACATGAAGATCATTCGTGCCCACATCGATGAACTATTGCAAAGTGCCGCCGAATGAAACTCGTCGCTCTCTTTGTCCTGTTGGTCGTGGCTGGCTGTCAGTCGGTTCCATCCTGGGAGCGAGGTGTACTCGCTCGAAGTGATATGCAGCTTGAGGGTTCTCCTACGGAGGCACTCCTGAACAGCCAGCTCTATGACAGCAAGGAAGCCTCCGCAGGTGGACTGTCTGCAGCAGGGGCAGGGTGCGGCTGCAATTGAAAGGCAGGGGACAAAAACCACTCCTGGCATTAACCAGCGCAGCGTTGGCGCTGCCCGCGATTGCGGCAACGCAACCCGTGCAGACTGAACTCTCGGTGCGTGCTTCCCGATATGAAGAGGACAGCGTTTCCAAACGCCAGGTGTTGTCCGGTAGTGACCAGCGATACGAAATTGATGTCCAGCAGTTTTATCTGCTCATGCCGGTCGCGCGGGATTGGAGTGTCGCGGTTGGGCTTGCGCGCGAGCATATGAGTGGAGCTTCACCCTGGGGAACTGTTAAAGGCATCGACGGCGACTCCGCACTGATTATGACTGGGGCTACCATCCATGAGTCGCGGACCGAGGTCTCAACGACGGTGACGCGCTATCTCAAAAATTCAAGCCTTGGCATCGGCATAACCCATTCCGAAGAAGACGACTACGAGGCAGATGCAGTCACAATAAAGGGGGATTGGGATTTTAATGATCGTCTCACCACCATCGCGCTCGATTTCAGCTATTCAAGCGATACCCTGCGACCGTCTGCGGCGCTGACCTTTGGCCGGGTACCTCGTGCGGAGAAGCAAACACGATCATTCGGCTTTGCACTTACCCAGGTACTCGACAAATTCAGTGTCTTCCAGGCTGGATTATCCTTTACCGAGAGCGAGGGATTTCTGAGCGATCCTTACAAACTGCGCGATGTCCGGCCCGAGACGCGACATGCATGGTCGGTAAATTCACGCTATCGAAAGTACTTTGTCCCGCTGGCCGGCACCCTGCATGTCGACTACCGGTATTACACAGACAATTTCGGGATACAGTCACACACGCTGGTTTCGAGATGGCACCAGGACCTGACAGAAATTCTGCAACTGGTCCCGTCAGTCCGATACTACCGACAGAAGAAGGCCGATTTTTACCTGCCAACAGATGACTTTGCGCTGCCACTCAACGTCCACCAGTCGAGCGATCATCGACTGTCTACTTTTGGCGCGGTTACTTTCGGAATAAAGGGTATCCTGAAAATCGACGACTGGACCGTAACGGCGAGTTTCGAGCGTTATCTTTCAGCCGAGAAATACGGCAGCACAAGCGCAGACCAGGAGCATCCTGGACTCGTCTCATTCAACGTTGCTTCAATTGGTTTCGATCTGAGGATCTGACAGTGCCGGATGTGCTTCATACGCGGCATACATTCACGGCAATGGGATGTCCATGCCTGGTTGAGATTGAGTCAGCCACACCGCTTCTGGGTGAGGCAGTTGCTCGCCGCTGCGAAGTGGAAGCACGAAGATTTGAGTCAAAGTACTCTCGATATCTGCCGGATAGTATTACCACCAGAATCATTGAGGGTGCAGGTAGCCATGCCGTGTCGATTGATAACGAAACATCCGCTCTACTCGATTTTGCGGATGTCTGCTTCCAAGAGAGCAATGGATTGTTTGACCTGACATCCGGGGCACTACGCCACGTCTGGTACAGGGGTCGAGACTCGATGCCAACCGGGCGCTGTATCGAGCAGGCACTGGAGCGCGTGGGATGGCAACACGTGGAGCGGACAGTTGGGGAAATCTACCTGCCGATTCCGGGCATGGAATTAGACTTTGGCGGGCTCGTCAAGGAGTACGCCGCAGATGCGCTGGTGAATCTTGCTCGCGACGCCGGTATCAGTCATGGGCTCATCAATCTCGGCGGCGACATCAGCGTGATTGGCCCGCCAACAGGCGAACCTGCATGGTCAATTGGCATCAGCAATCCGGAAAGCGGCGGCCCGCCCATTGCCTTTATCCCACTTTGCGAAGGCGCCATCACAACCAGTGGTACCTATGAGCGATTTATTGTTATCGCCGGTAATCGCATCAGTCACCTCATAAACCCGAAAACAGGGTATCCGCCAACGAGCCTGCTGGGTGTCAGTGTGGTGGCGAGCACGGCCATCGTCGCCGGCAGTTTGTCCTCAATCGCCCTGCTGATGAACGAGCAGGACGCGCTTCAATTCCTGGCCGATTCTGGGGCGTTGTACCTGGCAAGTACAAGCGGCGGTGAAGTTCACGGTGATTACAGAGATCTGGCTGGATCAACATCACACTGAGTGAAATTAGGTATTGCAGAACATAGCCACGATGAGAAAAAAGAGCTTTTTGATGTTACAAACGGATTTGATTCGAGGCGATCCGCGGTGGGCGTGCCGGCAAGTTGCCTGGCGACATTAACCACCGTTAGATCCATGTCAGACTCTGGGAAGTCGTTTCAGCAGTTCGAGGGACGATGCTGGTAAAGGCTCCTGTGTCTCATGGAATTGTTTGTCAGCATTTCTGGACGTGAGATTTGCGCCGGACCCCCCCCGACACGCAGCCACCAGCATGCGGTCGTGTTCAGCCACCGTTCCTGGTGGTTTTTCGTCTTTGTTGAGAGTTGGTAGAACCATGGTGGGTTGCATTCTAGTATCTGTGTGGCAACACCAGAAACAGGTTCGTGGCGGCGACTACGAACGTTAGCGACTCTTTGGAAGGGTTGGGCAAACAACGGCTGTTCTCCGGCTATGTTAATATCGCCTGCTAATGAAAAAAGAAAAGTATTCGCTGCTTGTGATCGATATGCAGCTGGTGGCCTTCGACGGCAAGATTACACCACCGATTGTCAAGGGCTCTCAACTCCTCGCCAAAGTATCCAATTTGATCGACATCTGTCGAGCGGAGGGGATTCCAATCGTGTTTCTCCAAACCTGCGCGCTTTCGGGTCAGCCATATGCGCAGAACGCACATGGCTGGGAAATACACGCCACAGTATCTCCAAAACTCGATGACAGAATCGTATACAAAGTGAACTCAAGTGGGTTCGACGACACGAATCTCCGCGATGTCCTGGTTGAGATTGGCGCGAATGCAGTCATCACCTGTGGAATCTGGAGCGAATTCTGCATCACTGCTACCAGCGAGTCAGCGCTCGAGTTGGGCTTCAAAGTGTGCGTTGCCGCAGATGCTCATGGCACAGTTTCGGACAGCGAACAGGAAGCCGCCCACGTCGTCGCCAGGCAGAATGAATATCTGGCACAGAGGAATGCGCTGGTTGTCGATATTGATGAGATTACAAAGATGCTGGTGTCGAATTGAAGGTCGGCGGGAGCTGCAACTAAGTGAGAATTGGTCAAGCCTGACCTTAAGGGTTCCTTCGCCAGTTCGTTGATGTTCATTGACGGAAGCTGCTGAGCAGGCTCCTAAGCAGGTTTATGGGTAAGCTCCTGGGCAAGATCCCCGGTAACTTCACGGTTACGAAGAAACGGGATAACCATCAGCGGCAGCACAACAATGAGCGCATCCAGATAAAGCACAGCAGCATAGCCCATGTCCTGGGCCACCTTTCCCTGCCAGAAATTACCGATAGCGACAGCCAGGTTGGCCAGTGCCATGAAAGCGGTGAACTGGGTCGCCGCAACGGCAGGGTTGGTGAGTCTCATGACGATGGCGACCGCCAGGCCATAGCACATTCCAAAGACGAAACTGTGACTGAGAATCGCTCCGTACAAGCTCGCAATGGGTACGTCCTGAAGACCTGATGCTGAAATATTGACAGCCAGGAAAAGCGTTGGGATGGTGGTCAGTGCATAGGCAATCGCCATGACCCGGCGAATGCCATATTTGTCGCCCAGAACGCCACCGAACAGACAACCGCCACAGAAAACCACGTTACTGTAAACACTGACATCACCAATCTGGAAATCTGTCAGGCCATAATCCACTTGCATGGAACTCGCGATGACGGTGCCAAGGGCGACTGCGCCGGTTGGCAGGATCATGAAGATCAATCCGGCTTTTGGACCTGTGCCGGAATTAAAAAAGCTGTAAAAGATATCAAGCGTTATCCGGCGCAGAGAATTCGCAAGCTCACTGAACGTTGCACGGATAACTCTTACGTTGCTGGCGTCCGGATCATTGACGAAAAAGATAATGAACAACAGGTTGAGGCAAAGTATACCGCTGATATAAATCAGCGAGGCATTGAAACCCAGCAGACCCGACACGTACAGCGCGCCACCACCACCAAGGGCAAGTCCGATTGCGCTGCCGCCGAACATGAATCCCGCGCCCCGGCCGCGTTCATCTTCTTTCAGTGAACTCACCGCCAGCGAATCGATGGCGATATCTTGTGTCGCACCAAACGCGTTGCTGATGACCAGCATGACAAGCAGCAGATTAAAGTTGGCAGTGAAATCCACGAATGCTGCGCTCATCAGCGTCAGCGTCATCATTAGCGTACAGAAAATTATCCAGGCTTTGCGGCCTCCGAATCGATTCAGTTTGACCAGATCAACCAGCGGCGCCCAGGCCCACTTAAAAGCCCAGGGTAGCGACAATGCGGCTGCGAAGACACCAATCTGATCGATGCTGATTTCCTGACGCCGCATGTAGGCGACCATCGCGGTTAAGGCGAATCCCTGAGGGATACCTTCAGAAACATACAGCAGGAAAAAAGTGATTAATCGGCCGTTGCGGGTCTGCAACAAATCTACTGGGCGCATTTAGTTTGCCTCTTCAGGAAAGCAGTATACTGAACTTCAGAGTGTTCGGCAGGTCGCGTGGTCAGGCCATGCAAAACCCGGGAGTAACGGCGGGATTGTGTGCCTGGTGAAGAGTGGCACAACGACTCTGGTAAGGAGATAATGCGCAGTGATCCAAAGGGACTGGAAATGAAAAAATTGATGCCTCTGGGCATGTTACTGACCGCCTTACTGATGTGCCTTGCCCAAAGCAGCTTCGCGGC
>JAJFKA010000148.1 GCA_021773555.1 Gammaproteobacteria bacterium | reverse complement strand
TTGTGAGTTGCCGGAAGGCACTGAGATGGTCATGCCGGGCGATAATGTACTGATGAAGGTTGACTTGATTGCACCGATTGCGATGGAAGAAGGGCAGCGATTTGCGATCCGCGAGGGTGGCCGAACCGTTGGTGCTGGCGTGGTCACCAAAATCTCCGAATAAGGGTCGCGACTGATACAGTGTTGTTTTGTGCAGAACTTCTTTTTGCTGGCGCAGGTCCGCAAAAAGCTATTTGGAAGTGACTTGTTTTTGGACACTTTGTAAAAGTGACCTTATTGAATGATCTGGATCAAATAGGCCAGTAGCTCAATTGGCAGAGCGGCGGTCTCCAAAACCGCAGGTTGGGGGTTCGATTCCCTCCTGGCCTGCCAGGACAACGAATAGTGAAAGATGCAGGTGAAAGGGAAGGATTTTGAGATTAGTGATCCTGAGATTAAATAGCAGCGGGCAGGACTGATGAGCGCCAAATTGGAAGATTCAACTTACCGATTCGATATGGTCAAGTGGGCACTCGTGCTCGCAGTTGTTGCAGCAGGGATTTATGCAAATACGCTTTATGCGACAACGCCACTGATTTACAGAGCGCTGGTCGGTGTTGTTCTTGCGGGTATTGTTGTGGCGATTTGCTTACAGACGAAGCAAGGGGACGCGACCTGGGACCTGGCCAAGCAGGCGAGGATAGAGGTGCGCAAGGTCGTTTGGCCGACCCGGCAGGAGACAACCCAAACCACATTGATTGTGGTTGCAGTCGTTATTTTTGTGGCCTTAATTCTATGGGGTCTGGATTCGGCCTTAAGTTGGGGCATCAAAGGACTGATTGGCTAGCGATTAACTGCCGTACCGGATGTGCGACTGATTTTAGTAGAAAAATTCGAACCCTTCTCTGAAGGGCAACATGGGAAGTGGCAGGGAGCCATTTCCGGACAATAACCAGCAGGAGAGCACGTTGAGTAAACGTTGGTATGTAGTACATGCCTATTCCGGGTACGAGAAGCAGGTAATGCGCGCGATTCTTGAGCGCATAGAGCTGTCCGGCCTGCAGGAACACTTCGGTGAGGTCATCGTGCCTTCTGAAGAAGTTGTGGAAATGCGTGCCGGTAAAAAGCGACGCAGTGAACGAAAATTTTTCCCTGGCTATGTGCTGGTGGAAATGGAATTGACCGATGAAACCTGGCACATGGTGAAGGAAACTCCTCGTGTGATGGGATTTATCGGCGGTAAGGCAGATCAACCGGCGCCAATCTCAGATTCCGAAGCAGCTGCGATTTTGCAGCGGGTGCAGGCGGGTAGCGAGCATGCGGCGCCTAAAACGGTATTTGAACCCGGGGAACTGGTCCGGGTTGTTGATGGACCGTTTAACGATTTCAATGGTGTGGTTGAAGAAGTCAACTATGAGAAAAACCGCCTGCATGTGGCGGTGACGATATTCGGCCGGTCAACACCGGTTGAACTGGATTTTGGCCAGGTCGAGAAAGGCTAGGTTAATCAACACTAATCTAACATTGTCTCTAAGCCGGACAATGTTATTTACGGGGACCTCGACCGAACGGTTGAGGGTTTGCACCCAACTACGAGGTTACGTTATATGGCTAAGAAAATTGACGCGTACATCAAACTGCAGGTTCCTGCAGGGCAAGCAAATCCAAGTCCTCCCGTAGGCCCGGCATTGGGTCAGCACGGTGTCAACATTATGGAGTTTTGCAAGGCGTTTAACGCTGAAACACAATCGTTGGAAGCCGGTATGCCGGTACCTGTTGTGATCACCGTTTATGCTGACAAAAGCTTCACGTTTATCAAAAAGACGCCGCCTGCTGCAGTATTGTTGCTGAAGGCAGCGGGTCTAAGTAAGGGTAGTGCTGAGCCGCACACCAATAAGGTTGGCAAAGTAACGCGCGCGCAGCTCGAAGAGATAGCGACAACGAAACAACCTGACCTGACCGCTAAAGATATGGACGCTGCAGTACGCACCATTGCGGGTAGTGCAAGAAGTATTGGTATTGAAACGGAGGGTGTATAAGTGGCCAAATTAAGTAAACGTGTCCGCGCCTTCAGAGAGAAGGTCGAGGAAGGCAAGTTATATCCGATTGATGAAGCTGTAACCATGCTCAATGAGCTGTCGTCGGTAAAATTTTCAGAATCTATCGATGTGAGTATTAATCTTGGCGTCGATCCGAGGAAATCAGATCAGGTCGTGCGTGGCGCGACGGTGCTCCCGAATGGGACCGGTAAAACTGTTCGGGTCGCGGTATTTGCCCAGGGTGACAAGGCAGATGAGGCCACCGCCGCCGGTGCAGATATAGTCGGCATGGATGATCTGGCGGCCACGGTCAAAGCAGGCAAGCTGGATTTTGATGTTGTTGTTGCGACTCCCGATTCAATGCGGGTGGTTGGTCAACTGGGACAGATTCTCGGACCCAGGGGCCTGATGCCTAATCCGAAACTAGGCACAGTTACCCAGGATGTAGGGGAAGCAGTACGCAATGCCAAGGCGGGCCAGGTCAGGTACCGTACCGATAAAAACGGCATCGTTCACGGCGGGGTTGGCAAAGTCGGATTCGAGCCCAACGCCATAAGGGAGAACATAGAAGCGCTGATCAATGACCTGAAGAAATTCAAGCCGGCATCAGCAAAAGGTACCTATCTGAAGAAGGTCGTGTTATCGACAACCATGGGTGCTGGAATACCTATAGACCAGAGTTCATTGACGGTCTGAAAAATTTTGAAAGACTTTGGGGTACCTGGACTGGCTATCAAGCAATCCAGGACTCGTCAAAGACCGCAGGCCCGGTGTGCGTCGTTCGGCACTGGTTAATTTACTCGTTAAGCCTGCGCAGACGGTGAACCCGATTCAGTTTGTTTGGATCCTATCGCCGTTAAGGAACCTGGCTGGTGCAAGTTGCCGGGATGTAAAACAAGTCGAGGAGTGCAAATTGTGCCTATAGGACTTAAAGAGAAACAGGCGATTGTTGCTGAAGTCAATGAGACTGCGAGCAAAGCGCTCTCTGCTGTCATGGCAGACTACCGGGGCGTCTCGGTAGAAGCGATGACGACACTACGGAAAACCGCGCGTGATGCCGGTGTCCAGGTGAGAGTGATTCGTAATACTTTAGCAAAGCGTGCGTTTGAAGGTACTGAATATGAGTGCCTGAACGACGCGCTTCTCGGACCGAATATTGTGGCATTTTCCATCGAGGATCCAGGCGCGGGCGCCAGGGTGTTCAAGGAATTCGCAAAGAGCAATGACAAGTTCGAGATTAAGGCATTGAGCGTTGGTGGCAAGTTACTTCGCGCCGACCAGATTGATGCGTTAGCTAAACTGCCAACCCGTGATGAGGCGATATCTCTGCTGATGGCAGTGATGTTAGCGCCTGTTACCAAGCTCGTCAGAACATTCAATGATGTTCCAGCGAAGGTAACTCGTGTGGTTGCGGCGGTTCGTGATCAAAAGCAGCAAGCTGCCTAATAACTTTATTTAGATAAATTGGAGATAGGAATCATGTCATTGTCAAAAGATGATATTTTGAATGCGATCGCAGAAATGAGCGTCATGGATGTAGTCGAACTCGTTGAAGCGATGGAAGAAAAGTTTGGTGTGTCCGCGGCAGCTGCCGTTGCTGCGCCAGTAGCTGGAGCTGGTGGAGACGCCGGCGCAGCAGTAGAAGAGCAAGATGAATTTGACGTCATTATCACCGCAGCCGGTGAGAAGAAAGTCAATGCCATTAAAGTTGTTCGCGCCTTGACCGGCCTTGGTTTGAAAGAAGCCAAGGCTCTGGTTGATGAGGCACCGTCCACGGTGAAGGAAGGGGTTAGCAAGGCTGAAGCGGACGACATCCTGAAGCAGCTTCTGGAAGCTGGTGCAAGTGCGGAGCTGAAGTAATCCGAGACGTTGTTATCTTGGAAAAGTATCGGACGAACAGTTGGGATTGCTCCCAACTGTTTGGCCGTGCTTGTCATTTGTATACACGAAAAGTGTTTTCGATCATTGATCTAGCCTGGAGGCGTTAATGGCCTATTCGTACACAGAGAAGAAGCGTATTCGTAAGGACTTTGGCAAATTGCCACAAGTGATGGACATTCCTTACCTGCTCGCAATTCAAGTGGAATCATATAAGCAGTTTTTGCAGGATAAGCTTGATCCGAAAGACCGGATTGAGAAAGGTCTGCATACCGCATTCAAGTCAGTTTTCCCGATCGTAAGCTATTCCGGTAACGCTGCACTGGAATACGTAAGTTACCGTCTTGGGAAAGCGCCGTTCGACGTAAAGGAATGTCAGCTGCGAAGCGTAACCTACGCGGTGCCGCTACGCGTTAAGGTTCGGCTGATCATCTACGATAAGGATTCATCCAACAAAGCCATCAAGGATATCAAGGAACAGGAAGTTTACATGGGCGAGATTCCCGTGATGACTGACAACGGTACCTTTGTCATCAATGGCATCGAGCGCGTTGTGGTTTCACAGTTACACCGTTCACCTGGTGTATTTTTTGACCATGACAAAGGTAAAACCCACTCTTCGGGAAAGCTGCTCTATTCTGCACGGGTTATTCCGATGCGTGGCTCCTGGCTTGATTTTGAATTTGATCCGAAAGACTGTGTATTTGTACGTATTGACCGGAGACGAAAGTTACCCGCTTCAATTTTACTGCGTGCTCTTGGCTATAGTGCAGAGGAAATTCTGGCGAACTTTTTTGACACCGATACCTTCCGCATCACTGCCAACGGTTACAGCCTGGACCTGATTGCTAACAGATTGCGCGGAGAGACCGCTCAGTTTGATATTGTCGACAAGAAAGGCAACGGCATTGTTGATGAAGGGACAAGGATCACGGCACGCCATATCCGGTCAATGGATGAGGCCAAGCTGACTCAGCTCGAAGTGCCTGCTGAGTACGTCTGTGGTCATGTCATGGCCAACGATATAGTTGACAAGGAAACTGGTGAGATCACTGTCGCCTGCAACACCATGGTTACAATCGAAGTCCTTGAGCAACTGCGAGAACTTGGACTGAAAAGCTTTAATACTATCTATACCAACGATCTGGATCACGGGCCGTGGATTTCAGATACGCTGAATGTTGATCCGACGAATAACAGACTGGAAGCACTGGTAGAAATTTATCGCATGATGCGACCTGGCGAGCCACCAACTAAGGAAGCGGCTGAGAATCTGTTTACGAACCTCTTTTTCGCACCGGAACGGTATGACCTGACAGCAGTTGGGCGAATGAAATTTAATCGCCGGCTTAGCAGGAAAGAAGAAGTCGGTCAGGGGACGCTAAGCAACGAAGATATCATTGATGTACTGAAGTGCTTGATTAACATCAGAAATGGTCGTGACACCGTGGATGATATTGACCACCTGGGTAATCGCCGGGTGAGATCAGTCGGTGAAATGGCGGAAAATTCATTCCGATTGGGTCTGATTCGAGTCGAACGAGCGGTTAAAGAACGACTGAGTCTGGCGGAGTCTGAGGGCTTGATGCCCCAGGACCTGATTAATGCGAAACCCGTCGCTGCAGCAGTCAAGGAATTTTTCGGTTCTGCGCAGTTGTCACAGTTTATGGACCAGAATAATCCCTTGTCCGAAGTTACCCACAAGCGTCGTATCTCGGCCCTCGGGCCAGGTGGATTAACCCGGGAGCGAGCAGGATTCGAAGTGCGCGATGTTCACCCCACTCACTATGGTCGGGTGTGTCCTATCGAAACGCCTGAGGGTCCAAATATTGGACTGATTAACTCGCTGGCAACCTACGCGACCACGAATTCCTATGGCTTCCTCGAAAGCCCTTACAGGAAAGTGATCGACGGCAAGGTGACCAGTGACATTGAATATTTGTCTGCCATTATCGAGTCGGATTATGTCATTGCTCAGGCGAGTGCGCCGATCAATGCCAAGGGTCAGCTCGAAGACGATCTGGTTGACGTGAGGCACCTGGGTGAATTCACCAAGATGCCGCGTGAAAGCGTTAACTTCATGGATGTCTCACCGCAACAGGTTGTATCTGTCGCGGCATCGCTGATCCCGTTCCTCGAGCACGATGATGCGAACCGCGCGTTGATGGGCTCTAACATGCAGCGTCAGGCAGTGCCGACACTGCGAGCTGAAAAGCCGCTTGTGGGCACAGGCATGGAGCGTGTAGTTGCCCACGATTCCGGCGTTTGCGTGATCGCTGAGCGTGGTGGCGTCGTTGAGACCGTCGATGCTGGACGGATAGTGATTCGAGTGAACAATGCTGAAACTGAAAGTGGAGAGGCTGGCGTTGATATCTACAACCTCACCAAGTACACGCGCTCCAATCAGAATACCTGCATCAATCAGAAACCACTGGTTAAACAGGGTGATATCGTTAATCGTAAGGACATACTGGCGGACGGACCGTCGATTGACACCGGTGAACTGGCACTGGGCCAGAACATGCGCATCGCATTTATGACCTGGAACGGCTACAACTTTGAGGATTCAATTCTTATCTCGGAGAAAGTGGTTAAAGAGGAGCGCTTTACGACGATCCATATCCAGGAACTGACCTGCATCGCTCGAGATACCAAGCTCGGGTCGGAAGAAATAACCTGCGATATTCCGAACGTTGGCGAAGGTGCGTTGGGCAAGCTCGATGAAGCCGGGATTGTTTACATTGGCGCAGAAGTTGAAGCCGGAGATATCCTGGTCGGCAAGGTGACTCCCAAGGGTGAAACCCAGCTGACGCCAGAGGAAAAATTGCTGCGTGCGATCTTTGGTGAGAAGGCTTCTGATGTGAAAGACACCTCACTTCGGGTCCCCAGCAGTTACAACGGTACCGTCATCGACGTCCGGGTATTTACCCGTGATGGCATCGATAAGGACCAACGTGCGCTGGACATCGAGCACCGTGAATTGGAGCAGGTTCGAAAGAACATCGAGGAAGAATTCCGTATTATTGAAACGGCTACCTTCGAGCGTCTTTCAGACTCGCTCGTTGGTAAAAAGGTAGTTGCCGGGCCACAACTCAAGAAAGGCGACAAGGTGACTCGCGACTATCTCGATCAATTGCCCTCGGCTGACTGGTTCAAGTTGCGACTGGAAGCCGATGATCTGAACGATCTCCTTGAGCAGGCAGACAAGCGCCTGAAAGAGCGACGGGAAGATCTGGACGAGCAGTTCGCCGAGAGTAAGCGCAAGCTGGAGAGTGGCGACGATCTGGCCCCTGGAGTGCTGAAAATTGTTAAGGTTTATCTTGCGATCAAACGACGCATTCAACCCGGTGACAAGATGGCCGGGCGCCACGGAAACAAAGGTGTGATCTCGGTGATCAAGCCGGTTGAAGATATGCCTTTTGATGAAGATGGCGAGCCGATCGATATTGTCTTGAACCCGCTCGGGGTTCCCAAGCGAATGAACGTGGGCCAGATTCTGGAGACCCATTTGGGATGGGCGGCACATGGGCTTGGCAACAAGATCGGGGCGATGCTTGATTTGCAAAGAGGCGTCGCTGAGATTCGCGATTTCCTCGAAAAAGTCTATAACCAGAGCGGTCGGGTTGAACGCCTGTCAGAATTCTCCGATGCTGAAATTCTGGAGATGGCAGGCAATCTTCGCGGTGGTGTACCGATGGCTACAGGCGTATTCGATGGTGCAGCAGAAGCTGAAATCAAGACGATGCTTGAACTGGCCGGATTGCCGCTGGATGGACAGTCGACACTTTACGACGGTTGCACCGGTGAGCAGTTTGATCGGCCGGTTACCGTAGGTTATATGTACATGCTGAAGCTCAATCACCTGGTGGATGACAAGATGCATGCTCGCTCGACGGGATCATACAGCCTCGTGACCCAGCAACCGCTCGGCGGTAAGGCCCAGTTCGGCGGGCAACGTTTTGGTGAGATGGAAGTGTGGGCGCTGGAAGCATACGGCGCGGCTTATACACTCCAGGAAATGCTGACGGTGAAGTCTGATGACGTTCACGGCCGCACCAGGATGTACAAAAATATTGTGGATGGTGATCATCGAATGGAGCCGGGAATGCCTGAATCATTCAATGTACTGGTCAAGGAGATCAGGTCGCTCGGGATAGATATCGAATTGGAAAATGATTAGGTATCCCGGGTTAACACTGACGATTTAGCACTCAACTATTGCCTGGGCATTTAGCCCAGAAACGGAGGAAAGCCTTGAAAGACTTGCTTAACATATTGAAAGCGCAAGGGCAGTCAGAAGAATTTGATTCTTTGAGAATCGGATTGGCATCACCAGAGATGGTGCGTTCGTGGTCATACGGTGAAGTTAAGAAGCCGGAAACCATCAATTACCGAACCTTTAAACCGGAACGGGATGGACTGTTTTGTGCCAAGATTTTTGGCCCAAACAAAGACTACGAGTGCCTGTGTGGTAAATACAAGCGCCTCAAGCATCGTGGTGTAATTTGTGAGAAGTGCGGCGTTGAAGTTGCGCTGGCGAAGGTCCGTCGTGAACGAATGGGCCATATCGAACTGGCGAGTCCAGTCGCGCATATCTGGTTCCTGAAGTCGCTGCCTTCTCGTATCGGCTTGCTCATGGATATGACCTTGCGTGATATAGAACGTGTTCTGTATTTCGAATCCTTCGTGGTTATTGACCCGGGTCTTACCAGCCTTGAAAAGCGGCAGTTGTTGACCGATGAGCAATATTACGAGGCGCTGGAAGAATTCGGTGATGAGTTTGAGGCGAAGATGGGTGCTGAAGCGATTCAGGACTTGATGAAGGATATGGATGTGGTTGAGGAGATTGCGACTATTCGTGAAGAATTGCCGCAAACGAACTCCGAAACCAAGATCAAGAAACTGACCAAGCGACTGAAGCTGATGGAGGCTTTCGTTAAGTCTGGCAACAAGCCGGAGTGGATGATCTTTAACGTATTACCGGTATTGCCACCGGATCTGCGCCCGCTTGTGCCTCTGGAAGGCGGTCGATTTGCAACCTCTGACTTAAATGACCTTTACCGTCGCGTCATCAACCGTAACAACCGCCTGAAAAGGCTGCTCGATCTCGCCGCC
Organism: Gammaproteobacteria bacterium; assembly: GCA_021773555.1. Classification (GTDB taxonomy): domain Bacteria; phylum Pseudomonadota; class Gammaproteobacteria; order Pseudomonadales; family Azotimanducaceae. The sequence continues at coordinate 6,802 of JAJFKA010000148.1, read as the reverse complement.
CCTGACATCATTGTGCGAAATGAAAAGCGTATGTTGCAGGAAGCAGTCGATGCGCTGTTGGACAACGGTCGTCGGGGCCGTGCGATTACCGGAACCAACAAGCGTCCGCTGAAATCACTGGCAGACATGATCAAAGGCAAGCAGGGACGTTTTCGTCAGAACCTGCTCGGCAAGCGCGTGGACTACTCCGGTAGATCTGTGATTGTTGTGGGTCCGACATTGCGGCTGCATCAGTGCGGTTTACCCAAGAAGATGGCACTGGAGCTTTTCAAGCCGTTTATTTTTGGGAAACTGGAAGCCCGTGGCCTGGCAACGACCATCAAAGCTGCCAAGAAAATGGTGGAAAGAGAAACAGCGGAAGTCTGGGATATTCTTGCAGAGGTCATTCGTGAGCATCCCGTGCTGTTAAACCGGGCGCCGACACTGCACCGACTGGGTATCCAGGCGTTTGAGCCGGTACTAATTGAAGGTAAGGCAATTCAGTTGCATCCCCTGGTCTGTACCGCCTACAACGCGGACTTCGATGGCGACCAGATGGCTGTGCATGTGCCCCTGACGCTTGAAGCGCAGCTGGAAGCGCGTGCGTTGATGATGTCAACCAACAACGTGTTGTTACCCGCCGATGGTGAACCCATTATCGTGCCGTCTCAGGACGTGGTGCTGGGTGTTTACTGGATGACCCGCGAGCGGGTCAATGATCGCGGTGAAGGCATGATTTTCGCAGACATCTCGGAAGTTAATCGAGCCTACCGCAGTGGTAAAGCAGGCTTGCAGGCGCGGATCAAGGTTCGGGTCAACGAAATCGTCAAGAACGACGCAGGCGAGTTTGAAACTTTCCGAACCCTTCACGACACAACGGTCGGTCGCGCCTTGTTGTTTGAGATAGTGCCTGATGGCCTGGCCTTCAGCACAATTAATCAGACCATGGGTAACAAGGACATCTCAAAGCTGATCAACGTCTGTTACCGGACCGTCGGTTTGAAAGAGACCGTGATTTTCGCAGATCAGTTGATGTATCTGGGTTATGAGTACTCAACACGATCAGGTTCTTCCATTGGCGTTGAGGACTTTGTTATTCCCGCGGAGAAAGCCACAATTATTGGCGAGGCAGAAGATGAAATCCGGGAAATTGAATCCCAGTTCGCATCCGGCCTGGTAACCCAGGGTGAGAAGTACAATAAAGTCATCGACATCTGGACCCGGGCAAACGATCTGGTTGGTTCGGCAATGATGAAAACCCTGAGCACGGAAAAAGTAATTAACCGTGACGGTAAAGAAGAAGAGCAGGGTTCCTTTAATAGTGTCTGGATGTACTCTGATTCCGGTGCGCGGGGTTCCCCCGCACAGATTCGCCAGCTTTCCGGGATGCGGGGATTGATGACCAAGCCTGACGGTTCAATCATCGAGACTCCCATCACCGCGAACTTCCGTGAAGGCTTGTCAGTGATGCAGTATTTTATTTCCACTCACGGCGCTCGAAAGGGTCTGGCCGATACTGCACTCAAGACTGCAAACTCCGGATATCTGACCCGTCGACTCGTCGATGTGGCCCAGGATCTGGTTGTGACCGAGGTCGATTGTGGTTCCGAGCGCGGCATGATAATGACTGCCGTGATCGAAGGTGGTGATGTGGTCGAGGCATTGGGTAGTCGAGTGCTGGGCCGAGTGGTCGCGCAGGATGTATTTAATGCTGGTGGCGACGAAATTCTGATTCCGAAAGGCACCATGGTTGATGAGAAGTGGGTTGAGCGTATTGAGGACATGGGTGTTGATGAAATCATGGTCAGAAGTGCGATTTCCTGCGATACCCGCTACGGCATCTGCAGCATGTGCTACGGTCGTGATCTGGGTCGTGGGCATCTGGTGAACATCGGTGAAGCGATCGGTGTTATCGCCGCGCAATCAATCGGTGAACCCGGTACCCAGTTGACCATGCGGACCTTCCACATTGGTGGCGCTGCATCCCGGGCGACTGCGATTGATAATGTTCAGGTCAAGCATGATGGCTTTATCCGCCTGCATAACCTGAAGACGATCCAGAAGGCGAGCGGCGAACTGGTTGCTGTTTCACGTTCCGGTGAAATCGCAGTGGTTGAAGACGAGACCGGACGCGAACGAGAGCGTTACAAGCTTCCCTACGGTGCGATCCTCAAGAAAGGCAATGGTGACCATGTGGACGCCGGCGAGATTGTTGCTAACTGGGATCCGCATACCCACCCAATTGTCACCGAGGTTGAGGGTAAGGTTGTGTTTGAGTCGATGGAGGAGGGCATCACTGTCCGTCGCCAGACTGATGAACTCACCGGCCTGACCAGCATCTCTGTGATCGACCCGAAAGATCGCCCCAGCTCCGGTAAGGATGTTCGCCCGGCAGTGCGGCTAGTGGATGATGAGGGCAACAATCTGTTGCTTGCGGGTACAGATGTACCGGCCCACTATTTCCTGGAGGCGAATGCAATCTTAAGTCTCGAGGATGGGGATCATATTGCCATTGGTGATGTAATCGCGCGAATTCCCCAGGAAGGATCCAAAACCAGGGATATCACGGGTGGTCTGCCGCGTGTTGCTGATCTCTTCGAAGCACGTAAGCCGAAAGAAGCAGCGGTATTGGCGGAAATCAGTGGGACGGTGAGTTTTGGTAAGGAAACCAAGGGCAAGCGGCGTCTGGTAATAACACCAACCGAGGCTGGAATTTTGCCTGATGATGTAGATCATTATGAGCGGTTGATACCCAAATGGCGTCACATGACGGTCTTTGAAGGTGAACATGTCGATAAGGGTGAAGTTGTTTCTGATGGCCCGGAAGATCCGCATGACATCCTGCGACTGAAAGGTGTTAACGCGTTGGCGAACTATGTGGTCAAGGAAATCCAGGACGTGTATCGACTCCAGGGTGTGAAGATCAACGACAAGCACATCGAAGTGATTGTTTGCCAGATGTTGCGCAAAGTGGAAATCAGTGACATCGGCGAGTCGGTTATGATCAAAGGCGAGCAGGTGGAACATGTCCGTTTCCTGGAAGAAAATGATCGACTTGGGGCGGATGGCAAGCAGTTGGTGAAGGGCGAGCGAGTATTGCTGGGTATTACCAAGGCAGCGCTGGCCACAGAATCCTTCATCTCAGCAGCCTCTTTCCAGGAAACTACCAGGGTGCTGACCGAGGCTGCCGTCACCGGCAAGCGCGATTACCTGCGTGGTCTGAAGGAGAATGTCATCGTGGGCAGACTGATTCCGGCAGGAACCGGTCTTAAGTACCACGAGGACCGTCGCCGCCGCAAAGAAGCCAGACAGGAAGAGCGGGATCGTCCGGCGGTGAGCGCGAGCGATGTCGAAGCAGCACTGAGCGAAGCGTTGAATTCGGGAGGCGCCTGAGAATATTCGGGGGCAGGTTCCACACTGCCTCCAAATTCCCGTTGACTCGCATACAAGAGGTCATTAGAATTCGGCCTCGCTAATGGCAGGGTGCGCCCTGCCATTTTGTATGCCCCAATAAAAGATAGCTGGAGTTACTTTCATATGGCAAGAATCAGTCAGTTGGTTCGAAAGCCGAGAAAACGGAAAATCACCAAGAGTGACGTTCCTGCCTTGCAAGCCTGTCCGCAAAAGAGGGGTGTATGCACCCGCGTGTATACCACAACACCAAAGAAGCCAAACTCGGCACTTCGTAAAGTCTGCCGTGTACGGCTGACTAACGGTTTTGAAGTAACGTCGTACATTGGTGGAGAAGGCCATAACCTGCAGGAACACTCGGTGGTCCTGATCAGAGGCGGTCGTGTAAAAGACCTGCCTGGTGTTCGTTATCACACCGTTCGTGGAACCCTTGATACCACAGGCGTTGCTGATCGTATGCAAGGTCGGTCCAAGTACGGAACAAAGAGACCCAAAGCGTAACGCGAGGGATACATTAATAAGCTTCACACTGGCTACCCGTTAGTCAGAGTAAGGACGAGTCTCATAAGAGATCTCGGTTAACCTGAAGAGAGTAATTTCAATATGCCTAGACGTAGAATCCCCGAGAAACGGGAAATCCTGCCTGACCCAAAATATGGCAACCAGACCCTGGCCAAATTCATGAACCACGTCATGGTCAGCGGTAAGAAATCCGTCGCTGAAAAAATTGTCTACGGTGCGCTGGAAAGAATCCAGCAACGTACCAGCGGTGACCCCATCGAAATATTTGATGCAGCCCTTGAGGCGATCGCTCCTTCGGTAGAAGTGAAATCCCGTCGCGTCGGTGGCGCGACCTACCAGGTACCGGTAGAAGTCAGGCCTTCAAGACGTACTGCGCTGGCCATGCGGTGGCTGGTTGACTCGGCCAGGAAACGCGGTGAGAAATCAATGGCCATGCGGCTTGCGGGCGAATTGATGGATGCTGCGGAAGGTCGCGGATCCGCTGTGCGCAAGCGTGAAGATACACACCGGATGGCGCAGGCTAACCAGGCGTTCGCTCACTACCGATTCTAGCGCTGACGCGCCAGGATCCCACTCCATTTAAGTGACTGCTCAACCGACCAGCTAAATAGCGGGGATTTTCAAAGTGCCAAGAACAACACCAATTAAGAGATACAGGAACATCGGTATCGTTGCTCACGTCGACGCGGGTAAAACCACGACCACGGAGCGAGTTCTGTTCTACACAGGCCTGTCCCACAAAATTGGTGAGGTTCACGATGGTGCGGCCACCATGGATTGGATGGAACAGGAGCAGGAACGCGGTATTACCATTACTTCTGCCGCGACCACGACTTTCTGGGCTGGAACCGAACAACAGTTCGAGCAGCATCGGGTAAATATTATTGATACCCCTGGACACGTGGACTTCACGATTGAAGTTGAACGATCCCTGCGTGTCCTTGACGGCGCGGTTGTGGTTTTTTGCGGGACCTCGGGTGTGGAACCGCAATCCGAAACTGTATGGCGTCAGGCCAACAAGTATGAAGTTCCGCGCATCGTATTCGTGAACAAAATGGACCGCGCTGGCGCAGATTTCCTGCGCGTCGTAAATCAGATTCAACAACGCCTTGGTTCAATCCCCGTCCCGCTGCAGCTCGCAATAGGTTCAGAAGAAACCTTCAAGGGAGTCATCGATCTCGTCAAGATGAGGGCGATCTACTGGAACGAAGAAGATATGGGGTTAACTTTTGAAGAAAAGGAAATTCCTGAAGACCTATTGCCGCTGGCCGAAGAATACCGGGAAAAAATGATCGAGGCAGCCGCCGAGGCGGATGACGAACTCATGGAGAAGTATCTGGATGGTGGTGAACTGACGATTGAGGAAATCAAGCGCGGTATTCGAAAGCGCACGATCGCCAATGAAATTGTCCCCGCTTTGTGCGGCTCTGCCTTTAAGAACAAAGGCGTACAGACGATGCTCGACGCGGTAATTGAATACCTGCCGGCACCTGATGAAGTCAAAGCGATTAAAGGATTTCTTGACGATGCGGCAAACACCGAAGCAGTGCGTCACGCAGACGATGACGAGCCGTTTTCGGCACTGGCATTCAAGATTGCGACAGACCCATTTGTAGGCGCACTGACCTTCTTCCGGGTTTATTCCGGCGTCCTTAATTCCGGTGACTCTGTTTACAACCCTGTTAAGGGGCGCAAGGAGCGTGTCGGGCGCATGGTGCAAATGCACTCCAATGATCGCAAGGAAATCAAAGAAGTCCGTGCTGGTGATATCGCGGCGGCGATCGGCCTGAAGCAGGCAACCACGGGTGACACCCTGTGCGATGAGAAGGCCATTATTACGCTTGAGCGCATGGAGTTTCCCGAACCGGTTATCCATGTGGCGGTTGAGCCGAAATCAAAAGCTGACCAGGAGAAAATGGGTGTGGCGCTGGGCAAACTGGCTGCAGAGGACCCATCTTTCAGTGTGCGTACCGACGAGGAATCCGGACAGACCATCATTGGCGGCATGGGTGAGTTGCACCTGGATATTATTGTTGACCGGATGCGCCGGGAATTTAGTGTTGAAGCGAACATCGGTAAGCCCCAGGTTGCCTATCGGGAAACCATTCGCAAGTCAGTGGAGTCGGAAGGTAAATTTGTTCGCCAGACTGGTGGTCGTGGTCAGTATGGCCATGTATGGATCAGGATTGAGCCACTGGAAGGAGCAGACTACGAATTTGTTGATGAAATTGTCGGAGGTGTTGTTCCCCGTGAATACATCAACGCGGTCAACAAGGGCATTGAAGAGCAGCTGGCCAATGGTGTGATTGCTGGCTATCCGCTACAAGGCGTTAAGGCCACCCTTTATGACGGTTCATACCATGATGTTGACTCCAGTGAAGTAGCCTTCAAGGTTGCCGGGTCCATGGCGATGAAGGCGGGTGCACTGAAAGCGAGCCCGGTGTTGCTGGAGCCAGTGTTTAAAGTCGAAGTAGTCACCCCGGAAGAGTATTACGGGGACATTATTGGCGACCTGAACCGGCGTCGTGGAATTGTGCTGGGAATGGAAGACGTCGTTGCGGGTAAAGCGGTACGCGCGGAAGTGCCCTTATCCGAGATGTTCGGCTATGCAACGGACATGCGTTCGGCGACCCAGGGTCGTGCCTCGTTTTCCATGGAGTTCGAAAAATACAAAGAAGTGCCAGACAGTATTGCCGAAGCGGTGATCAGCAAGGCGGGTTAATTTAAATGTGTAAGACGGAGGTGATACATGTCCAAAGAGAAATTTGAGCGTACCAAGCCACATGTAAATGTAGGCACAATTGGCCACGTTGACCACGGTAAGACGACGCTGACGGCGGCGATCACCAAGGTATGTGCGGAAGCCTACGGTGGAACATTTTCGGCATTT
>JAJFKA010000147.1 GCA_021773555.1 Gammaproteobacteria bacterium | reverse complement strand
GGAACATGAGAGTGGACCAGAAAATCCGCTGTTGAAGGGCTTACGGCTGAAAGTTGCCGGGCTACATAGCCAGCAAGAGAAGGACCGGCTGAACCAGGCGGTGAAAGAGCTGCTAGGGAAACCCTGGACGCGCTAGAAAGCCAGATCAGGTCACTCAGCTCCAAACAGCCGATGTGTTCGACTTCAGTGCGAGTTCCGCCTGATACCGGAGAGATCTTCTGTATCACCCAACTCCTTTACCACTGATTCGTTCTGAATCAATGCACGATAGAACGCGATCTCATCCGAATTTAGCCCGGACTTTTCGACCATCTCAGCGTCTGCTGCTATTTCCTGCGCCATCTTGATAAGTTCTTCTATCACCTGGGTAGTTTCAATCGTGCGGTTGTGATAATTACGCAAGGTTTCAAGAGTCCTGTCTGAGTACTTTTTCTAGGAGACCACATCGGTTTTCATGCGTGCTTTCACTTCATCGCGAAGCAGTCGTGCCAGCAAGTCTACTGCAAGGCTTTTCTCCTCAAGATTAGCTACATCCTTGAGGAATTCAGGTGAGAGTGTCATTGGCAACCCAATGTTAGGTTTGTCCAAGCCAAAATCCCAATATGCTTCTATCAACAATGCGGAAATGGACAATACATTGACTCTGAGGTCCACATGATTGTCGAGCAGCTTCGTCGGATTGTTGGACTTGACAAGTAGACACTAACAGTGGCTGCTTGCCATAGCACCAAAGAAAGCCTACCGTGTCGTCAATAGAATTCGGCGCTTTTTAACCAGTTGTATAGCTAATATGAAACTTTCGGACTCAAGAACGGGAGAAGCACTAAAGATCAAAGGGCGTAATATCTCATTCAGCTTCCACCCAACTGTGCAACGAGGGCGTCGATACGGGCTCCAGCCTAGGGTGTTTATTGCTGATCCTTGGAGATCAATCAAAAGTAGCATTCAAGAGAACTGCCCAAGAAGACTGGTTGATCAAGCATCTGCATTTATTGAGCAAGCAGAAGACTTTTACTTGAGCGCTCAAAGCTCAAATGCGATCGCCTCAAAACCTCTCTTACTCTATTACGCATTTCTCAACCTCGGAAAAGCATTTGTTTTGCACACTGGTACAAGAACCACGGAATATGAAAAAGCATTTCATGGACTAACTGAGGGTCTGCCATTGGAGGGACGAGAATTTTATGATTCCACACTAAAACTTCTGCCATCGAGCAATTCACGAGCAAACATCTTTCCGGATTTTGGTAGGGCGCTAACTGGTCGCGCAATGACGAGAAAAACTTTCGAGCTACCACATCTGCGTGCACAGTTACTTCATGGTCATCGGCTTTGGTGCGATGCTGAAAACAAATCAGAGCGCTTCATAGAAATCAACAACTTACAGTTTATGCACAGCAAGAGCAGGAAAGAGGTTTGGCTCAATCTTGAGCTTTTTGCGGACGATCTATCTAGATTTAGCATCTCGCGGAAAAGACTCTTAAGCGAGTCAAGTTTAGGCTCTATATTTCACGAAGTGAGATCAGAAAAAACAGAAGACGGTCGAAGACTTCTCTTATTTGAACAGCGACAATCCACCACATATAGCGGTAGACCATCAGACAATCTTCACACCTTGGTAAACCTAGTAAAGCCAAGACTGTGGGTTACCATAATGCCGATACCTCCTTTCTGGAAGTATTACCTCTACCTGTGCCCCCCAAGCGAGGCAACCACTCTACTACCTCAACTCCTGTCTATATGGAGTGTCTTCTACTATCTCGGGTCAGTAACCAGGTACAAACCCAACTACTTCGACGAAATTGTTGCTAGTAAGTACGGGGCCTACATTCAAGAAGTAATATCCAATGTGCCTCATCAATTTATTTTTGGAATTGCCAGCGAGTTTGCCAAGCGCGAGGTTGCACAGGCACCTATAGTTTAAGTCGAACTAAGTTACCTTCTGAATTGTTTTCCGAGCGCTAGACCTTGAGATTGATATGAGGATCCAATTTCACTACCGTACGGTTTGGAGGTAGCTTCGATCATCCTCTGCACCACAACACTACCAACTGGTTGTCCATGTTCAATAGCGAATGGTACTTCGTGGGACCTAATCTCTAAGACAATTTTGGCTCCTACGGCCATATCGTTCGTATAACCAAATCCAGGGTCAAAAAATCCAGCGTAATGAACGCGGAATTCACCGACCAAAGTATCGTAAGCAACCATATCCGCCGCTAAATCTGCAGGCAGTGCAATCTTCTCTTTCGTAGCCAGTATATAGAACTGATCTAAGTCAAGAATTAGCACGGAGTCTTTCGGTCGGTAAACGGGCTGCCAGAAATCCAGCGCTTCGTACTTTCCTCTGGAATCTACTTCAATATACTCGTCTGTAGCCTTAGCTTTGTAACCTACAAGACCTGAATCAGGATCCCCGTCAACGTCGACTGATAAGTTCAACGCACCATTTCTAACTCTAAACGCACCTTCATCATCACCCCAAACAAAGCCTTCAGAATCCTTCAGGGTTTTCATATAAGCGTCGCTAGACGGCGGAGTTCCAGAAACTAGTCTCAACTGAGCTAATCGGCTCCCTGTTTCCACCTTCACGTTGAAAGATCGAGGAGCAATCTCTAGCCACAGTGGCCCAGAGTACCCTGACGGAACAGTGTCGAAACGCGTCGAGCAGTTACATATCACTCTAGAGAATACATCAAGCCTGCCAGTCGAACTCTTAGGATTAGTGGTCCCAGATATCCGCTCTCTAGACTTAAGGCGAACACCTTCTTGAAGCCTTACTAGATAGACTTTCCCCTTTTCGAGAACTGCACCATTGTCCAGAGAAAATTTGCGTCTCGTGAGTAGCGGAAGCTTGTCCTCCACACGTCCTCGCTCCCCAGGAAGAAAGCTGGCCCTAACTTCAAAAGCGTCGCTACTAAGTCTTAAATCGAGGCTTGCGGGTTGGATCTGATCATCATCTATTCGGTGAAGCGACGAAATTAATCGATTTTCTATTGCAGCCTTGATCCACTGAGTGGGACCTACACCCGACCTTGGTCTTTGCCCAGTATTCAATCCGTCAAACTCAAATTGCTGTACAGGCTCAGTCATTACAGCCATTGATCATACCTCGTGGAAAAACGTTCTCGTGAAACTTCGTAAAATGATCGAGACTACAAAACACACCGTCCGCGAAGCTCCCAGAGCCAACCTTTCTGCCTTCGGTCAATGGTTTTTGGCACCAAGGACAAATTCCTTTCCTAAGACATTCTGCAAGGTAGGTTGCCTGATCTGTGTTTTCGCTCATAGCGGACGAATGTTAAAGGCCGGCAACCCGCGAGTAACCGGATAAGTCAAAAGGAATCTTGTGGAGTACCTGTTAATTATCTGTGGACAACTATTAAAACACATAAACGTTCCGTTTTTGGTACGATTCTGTGCACAATGTGTAAATGACAAGTACTGAGCGGCTAAATTTAACGCTATCAAGCACACAGAGGCAGATGCTACAAAAGCTTTCTGATCTAGGATTGCACGGTACAAAGCCATCTGAAGTGGCCAAAGTCCTTATTATCCGTGAGCTAGAGCGGTTGACGAAGGAAGGTTTTCTTACAATCGACCCCAAGTCAGTCGAAAGCAACAGCCACAAAACTACGTCCGATCCGTCGTTTTTAGAACGTCCTGTGCGTTAAAAGGCCATTGTAGCTTTTTTAAAGTATCGATCAGGTCCCGTCGCTTCGCAAAATCTGAGAGGTGCCATCAAGAATTTCATCGCCTACGCGGAAAAGCAGCTGGCTTGCAGCAGCGTTCGTGTTAGATCTAGACGGCTATCCCGGCACAGGGGATCAGTATGAAATATCATCGTGCCAGAATGCACCTACACCGCGCAATCAGCGCCTGTTTTCCGCCGTCAAATACCCGCACTGGCCCACCAGCATCATGCTTGATCTCCGCAGATTTTCTCACCCGAGAATTTCAGCAAGAACCAGTCGAAAATATTCTTCAGCAGAATTGATCGGCCTTTGTGGAAGTGTGAACTATGGGTGGTATTTTCCAGTCGGTTGACTTTGATGTCACCGGCAAGGTGAGTCAATTGCAAAGACTCCAGCAACTGTTCGGAGTAAAGCACCTCGTCATTACTCTCGGTGTAAATAAATTTCAACTGCATACCCCGTGACACCATCGCCTCGATCTCCGATCTGGTTTTGCGCCTGGGCGGATTTACAAAGTAGTAGCCAATCTTTCTCGGATCGTCATCCTCATCCTCATCCTGTTCGCCCGTCCACGACGCCGTGATCCGTCGACCGCGGTTAATCCATACCGCAGCCGGACTAAACAGCTTGCCTCCGTAGTGCTTCAGGTAATACCTGATTGTTGGATAGCTGTAGCCGTCAATAAAGATTGCACCGACTACCCTGTTATCAGTCACGGAAACCTTGTGGGAGAGATCTGCCCCCGCACAGACGCCAACCAGAATAAAACTGGAATAGCCAAACGTTGCACTCATGAAATCCATCGCATCGTTCACATCGCCTTGATGGCGTTCGCCGAACGATCGGTTATCCAGGTGTCGTTTACTGTCCCCGATACCGGACAAATCGAACCTGAGCACACAAAAAGAAAGCGCTGATACCCCGCGAGACAACAGGACGCTGAGACGAAATGATCCGGTACGAGGTAGCAGGCCTGAGTTTTGCACAATAACGCATGGTCGCAGGGTGTCATCCTGCGCTCCTCTGGACACTACACCAACGAGTCCATTGTGCCGCCCAAATATATGTGCCGTCTCCTTCATTCTGTCGTTAAGACGTCCTTGATTTTGTCGAGCACCTCGTTTGGTGCGTGAATGCGCTTGAGATTGTGTAGCTGCGTCAGCCACTGTTCGGTGCCTTCCACCCTTTGGTAACCGCAGCGATTACTCCGGGCTAATTCCGTGAGGCGATCGTCGTTCATGCTGGTGACAAGATCCACCTGGTAGTCGGCGTCTTTTATCAGCAATTCGAGTTCGAGAGCGCTAATCGACTTTAACAGCGACGGTGAGAACAAGTGGCCGGTCAGCTCGTCCAGACCCCGCTCAAGAGGGCCACAGAACCGGTCACCGTAGATTGCCTTGAGTCGTTCTGTTGAGTTCCTGAGGGATGTGACAAATTCCGCACCATTGATGGGGGGTTCCCACGCGACCAGACGTCTTGCGCTCGTAGAGGAAGCCGCTCCGAGTAGCGCACCGAGTCGAAACCCGATCAGAGTGACATCACTGGTGCCTGCAAGTTCGCCAATTTCGTTTACCGCAGTTTGGATGTCGAGTTCCCAGCGCGAACAATCCTGATCCTCGAAATCTCCGGCAGAATCGCCAGTGCCCGAATAGTCAAACCTCATAACATGGAATCCTGAGTCTGCCAGCAGGTTAGAAAGGCGAACCAGGGACCAATGGGTTGTCAGATATTCATCAGCGATGGAGGGGCACAGGACGATTGAGTTTTGATTATGTTGGGTCGTTCTCTGGGGTTCATGGTAGATACCAAAAAGCTCGTTGTCTGACTGTCCAAAATAAAACGCATCCATCGGTGAATCCCATAGTCGATTGGCTGTGAGTCGTGTCTGGTGTCATTCTATCCCGTAATGGCCCTTGCCAGGCTAGATCGATTTCCTGAGCCACTGAAGTATTTTCGAAGACGTTTTTTCTTTCGCTTTCCGGGCGTCAATGGTATCAGCGATTGTGCTGAGCGATTCCATTACCTGCATGCGCAAGTCGGGTCTGATCCCCAGACGTTGCTCGGTCTCGTAAATAGCCTTGTTGGCGATTAGAGAGTGTCCTCCGATTTCAAAAAAGTTATCGCTTTTACCGACTTTGGCGATACCCAGAACTTCCTGCCATATTTCGGCCAACACCTTCTCGGTCGCAGTCTCCGGTGGATCGACGCGCACCTCCGCGGCAATACTCATCTGCGAAGGATTCGGAAGTCGTTGACGGTCGACTTTTCCACTTGGTGTTAGTGGGATATTTCGTATCGTTATGAAGTGAGGCGGAACCATATATTCAGGTAAGCGGGCTCGCAAGGTCTTGCGCAACTCCCTGATATCGACAGATAGTCCCGGCTTCGGCAACAGATACGCCACTAATCGGTTGTCGTCTGTGTTGACCTGCCACGATGTCACCACAGCCTGCTCAATATGCTCAACTTCAGCCAGCGCTGTCTCTATCTCCTCGAGTTCGATCCGAAAGCCACGAATTTTAACCTGCGTGTCCAGTCGCCCCAGATGCTCAAGGTTACCATCAGTATTCCAGCGCGCGAGGTCACCTGTTGCATACATCAACTCGCCGGGATGAAACGGATCGTCGACAAACCTCTCTGCGGTCAGCTTCTCCTGATTAAGATAGCAATTCGCTAAACATCTACCGCCGACAAACAACTCTCCGGCAACACCAGGAAGCTGCCGTTTTCGATCTTCATCGAGGATATGAGCGCGCGTGTTACTGATCGGCCTGCCAATGGTAACCGGCTGACTCGCGTCTTTTATTCTCGCGGTCGTACACCAGATGGTACATTCTGTCGGTCCGTAGACATTCCATACCTGCCCCGCTCGACGTACCAATTCACTGGCGAGATCCTGCGAAAGCGATTCGCCGCCACAGAGTACCTTTAATTCCGGCGATGAATCCCAGCCCGCCGCCAACAGCAATCGCCAGGTAGCCGGTGTCGCCTGCATGACCGAGATACTCTCCCGCTTTAGTATCTCCAGCAAGCGCCGACCATCCGCCGCTACTTCCCTGTCAACCAGATGCACAGTCGCGCCGGTGAAGATTGGCAGAAAAAGTTCCAATACTGAGATGTCGAAAGACATTGTGGTGACCGCAAGCAGGGTATCCGTTGACGTGATTCCGGGTTCTCGCGCCATAGCCGCGAGAAAGTTGCTCACCGCGCCGTGCGAGACGACAACACCTTTAGGTCGTCCGGTCGAGCCTGAGGTATGCATGACGTAGGCCACTGAAGCCGGATCAACACTTATCGTATGTATCGGATTGACGGGCTGCGATTGTATCTCCTCGAAGCTGGTATCGATCTCCAGGATTTTTGGCCCATCTCTTAGAATGCCAGCGATGCTCTTGTGCGCGCAGACAACCTTGATATCCGTGTCAGCGACGATGTAGGCCAGCCGGTCGGGTGGATGCAATGGATCAAGGGGTACATACCCGGCGCCGAGTTGCATGATACCGAGTAGTGTGGGAACGAGGTCGCCACGTCGCTCCATGAGGACCCCAACGAGATCACCTTGTCGAACGCCGCTCACGTAGAGGTAGTTGGCAACCTGTGTACTCAATATCTGTAGCTCAATGTGGCTGTAGGTAACTCCTTCGCAAATAACTGCAGGTTTGTTCCAATCGCGATCACGGACAAACAGGCACGCTGGCAACAACTGGGGACCGATCAGATCGTGATCAGTTTGGTTCCACTGCTTGAAGCATGCTTCCTCCGATGGCGTCATAAACGAGAGTTCGTTGACCGGCACCCGCGGGGCTTCAATAAGCCTTTCAAGTACGACTGTGAGACGGTCAAACATTCGCTGGCAAGCGTCGGAGGTGAAAAGGCTTGTATCGAAACTGAACACGACCCTGATGTCAGCATCGGGTATCACAAGCAATGTGAGCGGATACCCGGTGCGACCGGTGCGCTGAAAATCTCGTACTTCTATGCTCTGCCCGGCGCCTGGGTACGAATCTCTGCCGCCGCTGTTATCGAAGGCATACAGCACTTCAACCAGGGTTTTTTCCGAAGCCATCCCGATTGCCTGCTTGATCTCGTTGATGGCAAGGTCTGTGTGTCTCCGCATATCGATGGCATCATCCTGACCTTCTATTAACCAATCAATTACGGGCCTGGTGGAGTTCGTTCGATAACGAACGGGTACGACGGCAGTGAGCATACCGACAATTTGATCGACACCGACCAACTCCTCTGAACGATCGGCAATGACGTTGCCGAATACCTGGTCTGCGCTACCGCTCTCGGAACCCAGCACCAATGCCCAGCTACCTTGCATAATCGAATTGAGCGTAAGGTTGTACTGCCGCGCGTACTGACGAATTCGCTCGATGAGTTCATCTGTCAGAGAATAATAAGTTTCCATAAATTGAACCACTTCCTTCCGGCGACGACCCGTCGCGAGAGACGTTGGTCGGTAACCTTCAAGGTAATGTTGCCAGTAGGATAAAGAGGCGTCTCGTTCGCGGTGAACAAGCCAGGCGATGTACCTGGAGTAAGGTATCACAGTCAATCGGTCTGGAATCCGTCCGTCCACCAGCGAATCGTAGTCATCAATCAACTGCGTCCACAATATCGACTCAGACCAGCCATCCAGGATGATGTGGTTGTAACACCAGAACAACCGATGCTCTTCTGGCCCCACTTTCGATAAAACCAAATGCATTAGCGGACATCTGTTGAGCCGATTAACAGGCGAGTCGGTCAGGAAACGGCGTCGGAGCAACTCATCAGACTCGCTCTTTGGTAACGCGCAAAGATCTTCGTAATGCCAGACAAGATCCGCATGCAGATTAACGATCTGATGAGCGCGTCCATTTTTGTCCCGCACGAACCGGGTTCTGAAGGTGGCATGCCGATCAACCAGGCCTTGCCATGCAGCTTGAAACAGGCCGGAATCCAAATTGCCAATAATTGCGCAGTCGATTCGATTCCAGTGTGTAGTCGAATCCGGCTCCATCTCGTGATCGAAGAGCATGCCTTCCTGCAATGCAGACAAGGGGTACACATCTTCTACATTTCGATCTTGCATGGGCCCTCAGGGGTTGATACCTAAAAGCTTGTGATATGACTTTCGATTCCCAGCGCGCGGGTCACAAACCACCACAATGCTAGCATACAAACCAGAACGGAAACTGAAGGTAAGACCATTCGCTGATAGATTTGACTCTTTCTGCACAGGAACAGTATCGGGAACACCGCAATCACGATAACGATTTGCCCCAGTTCAACGCCAACATTAAAGCCAATCAAGCTGACCAGTTTGAATCGTCCCGTGAGTAACAGGTCCTGGAGAACACTTGCGAATCCCAACCCGTGAAACAATCCAAAACAAAATACGAGTATCCAGATGTGTTTTTGCAGCCAGGGCCTGAGGTTGTTGGTCGCGACAACAAAAACAGAGAGCGCAATGATCGACTCGACCCAGCGCGATGGCAATGAGACCACGTCCCTCGAAGCCAGAATGAGCGTGATCGTATGCGCGATGGTGAAGAGGGTGACGATCGTCAGTAAATTGAGGAGTGCGCGACGAAAATTCGGCTCAGGTTCCCAGGTTTTGTTGTTGACGGTCATAACTGCTGTCAGCAACAGGGTGAACAGAAACAAGACATGATCAATACCTACCAGGATGTGATGCGTACCCTCAATGGCAAATCTCGTCCCGGTCTCCAGATAGGATTCACCAAAAAGATCGACAGTCCCGCTTTCCCGGTCCGCGCTGAAAACAAATGCTATCCAACTATCGTTGTCCTCCACACCTGATGCAGCGTAGTTTTCGATAATAAGTCCGCCACGATGGTCCGAGTCCACTTCAAAAAAAGGCGTGAACCGCGCGTCAAGAAAATGAGAGACCTGCGCAGGCGTGATTGCCGTAAATTTTAATACTGCATAGTCAGTGATTTCGACATTCAACCTGCCCCGACTGGAAAACGAGATAGGATAAGGCTGGCCGTCGTTACCAAGGCTGAAGTTTTCACCGGCATAATGCTCGATAGCATCCCATGCGCCATCAAGCTCGCTATCTGATATTTCTCCGTTTCCATCGGCGTCCAGCTCGAACTTTTGCTTCAGCATACTCATTGGCAGTTCGAGCCTCCCCGACACCCCGGATTCGGTAACGTCCATAAAAATATAACTCCAGCCTAACGCGTGTGCGAAGGCGGTGGTGGGTGACAGTGCGGACAGCAACACTGCAAGGAAAGACACCTTGAAAAGAACGCCGCGCAATTTCATCGCTGAACTGACCTCAAACATGCAAATATTCCTACTCCTCGGAACTGTCCAACAGTTCATCGAGTTCGTCGGTTGAAAGGCCCGACAAGGCGAACTTTTCGTGTGTCTCGGCGAGCGCCTCGTCTACCGGATCCGATTTGATGATGGACTGGCTGAGTTGACTGATCGTCGGGTTGTCCATGACCATTTTCGGATTAAAAACCAGCCCTAAGCGATGAGCACGCGCTGATAGCTTCAGTGCCGTAATCGAATCGCCGCCAAGATCCAGAAACTGATCATCGATTCCTATCCGGTCCAGCCCGAGCACCGCAGTCCACAAAGACAACAATTGCTCTTGCACCGAGCTCTCCGGACCTCGATACGGAACCTTCGCCTGGGCAAAGGGCGGGTGTTGACTCATCAAAATGATTGAGTCCACTTTTCCGTTCGGGAGTTTCGGTATCTCGTTCACGTGAATGAGGCTTGACGGGACCATATAGTCAGGCAATTGATCGTGCAACCTGGCCCTCAATTCGGCCTCAGCACGGGGCTGCGTGGTGACGTACCAGGCAATCAATCGTGGAACGGATCGACCATCGACGTTCATGAGGGTTGCATAGGCCGCGGTAATCTCCGGGGAGTAAAGCAGTGCCGCCTCGACCTCTCCCGGCTCAACGCGCATACCACGAATTTTGATTTGCTGGTCTATCCGGCCCAAAAACCTGAGGCTGCCATCTTCCATCCATTGCACCAGGTCCCCGGTCAGGTAGAAAAATTCGATGTCCTTTACGCCAAGGACTTCAGGCAGGTGAACAAATTTTTCGCGAGTCAGGTGTTCCTGATTGAGATAGCCGCGTGAGATTCCGGGACCACCGATCACCAGTTCTCCCGGAACACCAATCGGCACGGGACGCCGAAGCGGATCCAGCACGAAGTGCTTTACATGTGCGACCGATGAACCGATCGGCACAGTGTTGGAATCAAAGTCCGGTGGGAACTGATAGCAGTGACTCCATACCGTGGCTTCGGTCGGACCATATTCATTGTAGAGGGTCGCGTTTGGGCATTGGGTTTTATGGCTCGCGAACAGCGCGGCGTGACAACTTTCTCCGGCGACGATGGCGATTCGAAGCGTTTCCAGCTGCATGTCCGCGGCTTCAAGCAAACTGTCATAGACCGAGGGCAAGGTCAGCAGGTGGGTGACTTGCTGTAGCCGAATCAGCTCCACCAACTCGGCCATATTCTGATGTTGTTCGGCCTTCGGCAGAATCAGGGAACCACCACTACACAGGCTCCAGAACAATCCGGCCATGGAACTGTCGAACGCGAAAGATGGCAGCAGTAAAAACTTATCGACTTGCCCCGGGTAGTGAGTAATCCGGGTGTTGGTTGAATGCGCCAGATTGCTGTGGCTAATCATGACTCCCTTGGGTTTGCCGGTGGACCCGGAGGTATACAGGACGTAAACCAGATCGCTGGGAAGCGGCAGATCGATCACACTATCGGCGTGGTTTTGGATGTCCGGACCCGAGGCATCCACGAAAGTGACACCTCGCACAGTGGGTAGTTTCGTGTCACCAGAGCCAACCACAAGCCCGATGCTGGCGTCATCGATAATGTCCTGCAATCTTGTGGCGGGATAGTGTGGGTCGAGTGGCACGAATGCAGCCCGCGCCTTACTGATGGCCAGGATGCCCACGATAGCGTCGATACACCGCTCCGCTTCAATCCCAACCAGGTCTCCAGGACTGACGCCCTTTGCACGGAGATAGCGGGCCAGTCTGTTCGAGTGACTTTCAAGTTCGCCATAGGTCATTTGTTCATGGCCACACCCGATCGCGATCGCCTCGGGTGCACCAAGAGCAACGTCTCGAATCTGATGAAGAGGCAGTGCCGGGTCAACCGGCAACAAGGGTGGATTCCACTCGCGGAGAAGACTTATTCGCTCATCTTTAGTCAACAGCGGCAAGTCCTGGATTATCCTGTTCGGATCGGATGACATGGCCAGTAGTATCGATCGAAAATGGCCGGATAATCTTGCCACGCTCGTCTCATTGAACTTTGCTTCATCAAAGATCATCGAGCACTTGAATTCCGCATCAGGATAGACCAGAACCGCAAACGGATAGTGGCTGGGCGCTGTGAAATCCAGACTTCCAATCGTGAGTGATCCCTGCTGCTCATCAATCCGTACGGGATAATTTTCGAACACAACGATTGAGTCAAACAATGCCTGATCAGGCGGTACCTCGCTCACTTTTTGAATTTCCGAAAGCGCGCTTAATTCAAACTCTCCGATCGCCAACAATGTCTGTTGAACCTCAGGTAACCAGGCCGACACCGAACTTTTCGGGTTCGCGCGCAATCGCACTGGCACGGTATTGATAAATAGCCCGATCATGCGTTCGGAGTCTGCGATATTGCCCTGCCTGCCGGATACAGTCGTACCAAAAAGTACATCGTCACGAGACCCATAGCGAGCGAGCAGGATCGCCCACGCACTCTGGAATACACAGTTCAGGGTAACCCGCAGTTTTCTTGCGAGTGCTCTTAACGAATCGGATTGTTCGCTCGTAAAACCAAGCTCATATTTTCCAGACCTGCCCGATGGCTCGAGCGTCGCACTGTCGTTCGGCAATCCCGTCGGTTCGCGAAATCCCTCCAGCTGTCCACGCCAGAATTCCCTGGCTTCGTCATTGTCCTGGGTCGCTCGCCAGTGCACGAAGTGACTAAATCGCGGGGGAGCTTCCCGGGTCACGGTGTTCCCGGTCATCAGCGATTCATAATTTTGCCGCCACTCGGAAAAAATTGGGTAGGTGGACCAACCGTCCAATACAATGTGGTGAATGTTCCAGATAAAGCGGTGACGTTGATCAGAAATTCGCACCAGGGTAAATCGCATCAGCGGGCCCGCATTGAGATCGAATTGACCTTCAATTAGTGACCGCTCCAGTTGATCGAGTCTCGAGACCTTTGTTGACTCATCAAGGCTGCGCCAATCGTGCACATCCCAGGTGGGATGAACGCTTCGCACCACCGCTTGCAGCGGCCTGTCCAGACCCTCCCAGAAAAACCGGCTGCGCAGTACGCTGTGACGCGCGATCGTCTGGTCCCATGCCAGTTTCATTTTGGAAAGGTCAAGAATGCCGTCGAGCAAACATGCGACCTGCCCCGTGTAAAGGCCCAGTTCCGGCGTTGCCAGAGTATGATAAAGCAGGCCGGACTGTACCGGGGTGAGAGGATAGATCTCTTCGAGCGCCGCGAAGTCTTCAGGATCCATGCTGGACCGAAGCAGTTCGATCTCCTCTTCATTCAGGTCGTTAGTGAACTCCTGCCCGCGCGTTTCCGCCGTTTGTTGCCGATTGATAAGCTCCTTCGCCAGGCTGGTGATCGTTGGATAGGTGAACAACTGTAGCGGGGTGATGTTCAAACCCTGCCGTTTTGCTTCCGCCGCAATCCGTATGCTCGTTACTGAATCGCAGCCCAACTCAAAGAAGTCATCATGGGTACCGATCTGCGAGATCTCCATGATGCTCCGCCAGATTGAGACGAGCTGATGTTCGAGTGGCGTTTTTGGCTCAACGTATCGCGTATTGAGATCCGGACGCACTGAATCGGGATTCGGCAGGGCTTGCCTGTCCACCTTTCCCCCAGTGGTGAGTGGCAAGGCGTCGAGTTGAACGAGACGGGTCGGCACCATGTACCCGGGCAGCGATGTCGCCAGAAAATCATGCAATTCCTGATAGGCGACCGATTGGTCCGCCACGAAATAGCCTACCAGGTGCCGGTCGCTTCTTTCTGTAGACGTGGGCTCCACAAAACCGATTTCCTGCATCATGTGCTTTACACGGTCTTCATCGATGACATCATTTAGTTCATCGAGTGCAACTTCACGGACTTTGTGTCCGAGTCGAACGTCCCAGCTATAGGGGAGTGCATAGTTATGATAACCGCGCACTTTTTTGTGAACGTAAATGCCAACATCGTTAATCAGGCAGTTCGTGGAGCGACCCGTGTCCGGAGGTCTCTGCCAGGCAGTTTCTTTTTGCAGATAATCGTATACAACATCTAAACCCACATCGTTGTAACGATAAAAATCGATAAAGCTGACCTCATCAAAAATTGATCCGTCGTCAAATAGATCACTTCCGATGAGTTCATATGCCGTATCGTTAATCTGGTGGTAGGCCTTACGTGCGTCTGTCGTGAGCTCATCAATTTTCTCGGGGTCAAACTGGCGCGCACGGAACGTGTCCGCCAATCGTGTCTCAAACAACTGACCACGTGAAAGACCGGTAACGATCGTCCCAATTCCGAGCCGTCGGGCAAGGGCCATACTGAGCGTGTAGATTGTTTTAAAGCATCCATCGCAAACATTGCTATGTCTGCGCAGGCTATCAGCGAAGATCTCTCCCATATGCTCCGTTCTTCCAATCTCAAGGTCTATACCGAGGTCTGAACAGGCGTTTCGGACATTATCGAGTGCGGCTTCTGCGAGGTAGCCGTTATCGAGTGTAAACACCAGCGGTCTGGCTCCGAAGTTACGCACCATCTGATACAGCATATAGGTGCTGTCTTTGCCGCCACTGGTGAGCACAATGCAATCATAAGACTGATCGACAGCGCGATTCCTGATGTCGGTCATCATGGACTTCAGGTCATCACTCGACCGAAAGTAAGGTGCGACATCGTCCTTGAATTGACGGTAGTCACGGCAGTCACTACATACTCCGTCGTCGTCCAGGTGCGCGCCCGGGTAGTTCGAAGAGAGCCCACATTCAACACAGAGAACACCGGCATCCTTAATGACTGAAGGCGTAAAAATCGACACAGCGGCAGCACTGATATCGGGAAAGCGGGTCAGAGCCGCTTCGATCTCACCCAGTTCAACCCTGGCACCCCGAACCTTAACCTGATCGTCAGCACGACCAAGAAACTGCAGTCTCCCCTGCTCATCCCAGCGAGCCAAATCGCCCGTGCGGTATGTTCGAAGAAAAGGTGGATGCGTCTCAATAGCGAAGCGAGCACTGGTCAGTTCCGGTTGCCCGAGGTAGCCAACACCAACCCCGGGACCCGCGATCACCATCTCCCCAATGACGCCAGAAGGCACGGGTTGATTGTAGTCATCCCGGAGGTAGATATATGTATTGGCGGCCGGTGATCCAATTGGGACCGATGAGCCTACATCAGTCTGAGGATCATAGCGGTGGACCATACAGCCGATAGTCGCTTCAGTTGGGCCGTATTCATTGTAGATCTCAACACGTCCCTTGAAGGCGTCGTGTATTGACCTCGCGAGCGGCGCTTTGAAATCCTCGCCACCAACGATCAACTTGCGGATTCGGGTACACGTAATACCATGACTGCGGAGCAACTCCAGGTGCGCGGGCGTCAGTTTGACGATATCAACAAGGTCATCGTCAAACACCGCAATGACCCCCTGCCCCGGGGCATGGTCCCGCTCACTGTAGATGCGTATGGCTCCACCTGAGAGTGCCGGTACAAAAATAGAGGTCAGTGTCAGGTCAAATGTCAGCGCCGAATACAGGGGAAAGTTCAGCGGTTGTCCATCGCCATAGGTCTTCCGTGCCCAACCAACGTAATTCGCCAAACCTTCATGGCTTAACATTGCCGCCTTGGGTTTGCCCGTGGAGCCCGACGTATAGATAAGGTAGGCAAGGTCTATGCCTTCAGACACCACCTGGGGATTGTCCGCCGGGTATGCTTGCAGATCGATACTCGCAAGGTTGATCGTACGGTCTTCGTATCCATCCCCTGGTGCAAACTCGTCATCATCAATGAGTATCAATGTCGCCTCAAGATTCTCGATAAGCTCGAGTCTTCTGCGGACCGGGTTCGCTGGATCAATCGGTGTAAATGCCGCTCCGGATTTCAACACTCCCCAGATGCCGATCAGCGCATTGAATGAGCGCTGCATACACAGGGCTATTCTGTCACCTGGCCTGACGCCGCTCGCAATCAGCAGCGCAGCGAACTGGTTCGCCTGACTGTTAAGCGTATCGTATGTCAGTTGCTGGTCACCCTGTTGTGCAGCAACGGCATCGGGGTCTGCCAGTACCCTGTGCTCAAACTGTGCTATCACAGTGCGATCATCAGTTTGTGATTGCGTAGCATTGAATTCGACCAGATACCGCTGTCGTTCCTGGTCGTTCGTTAAGTCGAAGCTTCCCAGTGTTCGTTGTGGATCTTCGATGAAAGCATCGACGACTGCGTTCAGTTGGCTGGCGATCCAGGACCGCGCAGACTCGCTGAATATCACTTCATTCAGGTCAAGAAAAATCGTGAATCGTCCAGTATTGTCAAAGTCGCAGATCTGAACACGAAGTGCATGATGACTGTCACCATGCCCTGTATGAACCCAGTCCGTATCGACCGGCATTCCCGCGAACTCATCAAAGCTCGCAGTCACATAATTCACGAGCACCTCGTAAGACCGATTCAATTCGGCAGTGCTGATTCCGGGTTGAGCAAAACGCAAGCCATCAAAAGTCTGACCCATAATCTGCTCGTATAGCGACACGAAACTATCGCCGTCAATGATCTTCTGGCTAATGACGCCGATCTCGATAAACAGGCCGACAGTTTCCCGGAACTCAAGCGTGGGTCTTGCCTGAAAAGGCGTTCCTAATCGGATATTCTTCTCGCCGGTTACACGGTGAATTGTGACAAGGATTAATGTAAGCCAGAGAGAATAAAGTGACATGTTCGTACTAAGGGACGCAAAATAATCGGTCAACGCAATCTCTCGGAGACGGGAGGATTTCGCAGCATCCAGATGGAAGCTGACTCGCTGGGTGCGATCATCGGTGTGGGTCTGCCTCGCTCCATAAAAATTGAGAGACTCGTACTCTTCGGCAATTTTTGAACGCCAGTGCTCATTCGCCGCATGCCACGGATCAGTCCCGCGGTGCGCTTTCTCGTAAGCAATGTAGTCTGAATAAGACGGCACCGGGGAAGCCTCAATCCCCTCCCCTGCAATCGCCATCCGATAGCGCTTCGTCATGAGCGAGAACACGACGGCAAAAGATTGTCCGTCAGTGATCAGATGGTGCTGACACAGGTACCAGACATAATGTTGCTCGCCTAATTTCAGCAACGCTGTGTCAAACAGACGTTCGGAAAGTCCCAGGAGTCGAATCTTTCGATTCTCAAGCCAGCTGGAATAGGCACCTTCTGGATCTGGAGTTCCGGAAAAATCGACCCACTCCACATCGGCGGCGACTTCCGACAAGACTGTCTGGTGCGGTACACCATCACGGGTTTGTACAATTGTGCGCAGGGCATCGCAGGAATCTACCACCGACTGAAAGGCGCGTTTGAAAGCATCGACCTCGACCGCGCCATTAATGGTGAATGTCTGGATCATGTTGTAGAGTGGTGCTTCCGGATTGAGCTGCTGACCAAGCCACATCAGAAACTGACTGGATGTCAGATTGGAGAGCTTCTGAATGTCAGACGTTGTCGCCAAATTTTGTCCGCTCACTGGGTTAGCTATCGAAGAATCGATACTACGCCTCTGCCAGCTTCCGTTCTACCAGTGCAAGCATGGCACCAATAGTTCGGAAATTTTTAAGGGTAACTTCGCCCGGACGAATCTTTACAGAAAACTCACTCTCAAGAAAAGCAACAAGATTCACAACCCCGAGGGAGTCAATTGGACTGCGATCCATCAGGTCATCATCCGCGGCCAAAATCACATCATCGCTCTCTTTCAACAATTCCTGTTGAATAAATCGGGTAATGATACGCAGTTTGCTCATCTATCCACCTGCGAGGCTTCGGTCATGTCCAGTTCCTTTAGCGCGCGACGGTCGATCTTACCACTACCTGTCCGAGGGAACGCATTTCGGATAGCAATCCGTGAGGGCACCGCGTAGCTCGGCAGATTAGCGCTAAGGAATTGCATCAAAGCCGATGCAGTGACCTCACTTAAGTAAGTCTCCTTAATGAGAATGGCAGCGTGGATCGACGGAGGAGTGGCATCGACAATCCAGGCAGCAGATTCCGCAGCGGATTCATGGGAAGTGAGCACGGCTTCGATGCCGTCCAATTCCACTCGAAATCCACGAACCTTGACCTGCCTGTCTTTGCGACCCAGAAAGTCTAATCTTCCTTGCTCATCCGATCTGACGATATCACCGGTTCGATAGTATCTGCGCTGGACACTTGCCCCTTCACTGGATTGTTGGATAAAGAAGGCAGCTTTCGTCCTGTCAGGGTCTTGCCAGTATCCACGCATGCAGGTTGATGAAGCTACCAGCAGCTCACCCTGCTCACCTTGCGCCACTTCGTTGTCTTCCGGGTCAACAATCAGCGAGTCGGCAATATCCCATACACGACCAATGGGTACAAAACGGTCCGCAAATTGATTGGGTAGATCGGGGACATTAAAGAACGTACATTGGTTGACCTCGGCAGGCCCATAAACATTGCAGAACCGGGCGCCGGGTAAGCGCGCCATCAGGTCGCGCAGGTGATTCGGCGGAAAAGGCTCGCCCCCGAAGTTGACCAGGCGAAGCTTGCCGAGGTCCCTGTTTTCAATGTCACCCCGCACTAACAGGTCCACCAGGGCATTCGAAACCGAATACCAGATCGTAATCCCCTCATCTTCAATGAGTTCTGAAAGGCTGGCTGGAAGCAGCATATAGGGCTCGGGAATAATTACGGTAGTTGCACCTGCAAGCGGACCTGTGAAGTAGTCAAACGTGGACATATCAAAATGAAGAGGCGAATGATTTGCCAGAATATCTCCGGGAACCACACCATAAACCTCCATCGACCTTTGCGCATAACTCAGGCCACTTCGATGCGTGTGCATAATGCCCTTAGGCTTACCCGTGGACCCTGATGTGTACATTATGTAGGCGAGATCGCTTTCTATCATCGGTATGTCTGGCGCAGAAGAAGGTGCTTCTGAAACGTCCTGCCAGCTCAGCGTAGAAAAGCGGAGTTCGTGCTCATCTTTGGTAATCCCGATTACGGAATCCAGCGGCACGTCGACCGCGATGTCATCAAGGCTAGTTGCTTTGGAGCCCTCAGAGACCAGGTGCCGAATCCCACACTGGCTTAACAGGTGAGTGACCGTCATCGGCGGTAATCGGGGGTCGATTGGCACATAGATCGCACCGGCCTTGAGAATTCCATAGATCGCTATGGCACTCTCAAGGCTCTTGTGTAAATAGATGCCGACCCGGTCACCGCGCTCGACACCCTGGGCAATAAGACTATTCGCCAGTTGATTGGTTCGCGTAACGCATTCGCTGTAGGTCAGCTCGTCGCCATTGTAGCGAAAAACGGTGCTATCAGGCGTTTTGGCGGCGGACAGGTCAAGAGCGTGCTGAATCAGGAAGCGCATCGGAGGTCTACAATCCCAGCTGATGCGCGATGATGTTGCGTTGAATATCGGACGTGCCGCCATAAACCGGGCCGCCGACTGCATCCCGAAGATCTCGCTCTACCTCTGTTTCAGTCAAATAGCCCCGCCCGCCATGAACGAGTATGGCGTCCATGCTTGATCGCACAAACCCTTCCGCCATACGCACATTAGCGATGGCGGCCTCCATGGTTGCAGGCTGCCCCTGCTGGATCATCCAGACGGCCTTGTAGGCCACCAGGCGTGCTAAGTCCAGGCGCATCTTCATATCGACGATACGGTTTGATACCGACTGGAATTTTCCAATGGGCTGCCCAGACTGGTGACGAGACTTCGCGTACTCAATGGTCTTTTCAAGCTGGAATTCCATTGCGCCAATCTGACTTGCCAGGATTGCCGCTCTTTCCACATCCTGGCCTTCATTGAATATCGCGGCGCCGGAACCAATTTCTCCAAGCAGGGCATCGTGCGTTACATGACAGTCCGATAAATGCAATTCACTCATTGGCGTTGTTCGTAAACCCATCTTCGAGATGGCTGGTGAAGGTTTAAGTCCGGGGGTATCCCTGTCAATGACAAAAACGGAGATACCCCAGTGCCGCAGCTTTGGATCTTCGGTTGCGAACACCAGGAAGAAGTCCGCTACCGGACCAAAAGTTAATAAGCTCTTGTGGCCGTTCAGGGTGAAACCGGTCTCGGTTCGAACGAATGTTGTCTGGAGGTTGAACGCATCTGAACCAGAGAGCGGTTCAGTCATCGCGTACGCACCGATTAAATCCCCTGCGCAAATCGCGGGAAGGTAGCGTTGCTTGTGTGCGTCACTACCCGCGCTAATTAAGGTTGATACAACGCTAACGAACTGCGCGTTCAATGCAAATGTAAGCCCGTTATCCCGACATCCGTAGCCAAGTCCCTCCATAACCAGAAAACTGGTGAGTAGATCGAGTTCACTCCCGCCATATTTCCTCGGGACCGCAAGGCCCTGAATACCGTATTCTGCGCACTTGCGCCAGTCTTCACGCGAAAAACTCTCCTCGCGATCACGCTCGGCGACATCATGACTCAACTCGCGTTGCGCAAATTCTACTGCCGATTTTCGAAGGGCGAGCTGTTCTTCGGACCAGGAAAAATCCATCATGTCTCCAGTTAGGGAACCATCCACAGATGGGCCACGGTGATTGATGTTTCACTGAACAACGGCGCCATGCAATCGGCGGGTACATCACTTTCAATCGGTAACTGTTCATGAGCGACGATCCGGGCACCGGGTTTTAGCTGCTCGCGAAATGCATTGATAAATTTCGACATCAGTTTCACAGGTAAGAAAAGGAATACGACGGATACGTTATCATGCGGGGCCGACTGTATCTCGTCGTTGTTAATCTCAACCAGATGCTCAACGCCGTTCTCGACAGCCGACGCCCTTGCAAGATCACACAGCGACTCCTCGAGTTCATACCCGATGCACCGACAACCGTAGACCCTGGCAGCCTCTATCAGCACTCGTCCGTCGCCGCAGCCAACATCCAAAAGTACGTCACTGCTGGAAACAGAAGCGAACTCTAACAAGCCAGGCAGCAAAGATGCAGGCGTCCCCAGGAAAGGTTCTGTATAGCCTTTCCGCGAGTTCGGCACGAGCCTTTGAAGTTCCCTGGCCAGTCGCCTGATGACTCTTGAAAAAAAAGACCGGTGAACTGACCATTTCAACACCATACGCGTTGTTACATCATCAATTCGTGTCATCACTATCTGGGAGTTGTTGCGTCGGAAATCAGTCCACTCCGGTTCACTTGTTGGGATGTGCAGCCAGTACCCATTATCGCTCGCGATGTTGACTGCCTGAGTGGGATCCTCGCATTCGAGTGTCACCGTAAACTTTTCAAATTGTGGTGGGTGCAATATGAGATCTTGCGCATGAAATTCGCAAGGGATCCCTGCCGAAACAAGGCAGTTGACGATTGCAGCTCCTTCGAGTTGACATCTTTCGAGGATCCTGGCGGAAACCGCTTGCGCGGATTTCGCGAGAAGAAGTTCGCGCTCATTCAGAGAAGTTGGGTTCGCCAGAATCACTTTTGACACCGACGAAAGCTCATGCGAGTGAATCGACTCAATCAGTTGAGTTTCGATGGTGCTCACAGTATGAAAGCCCCCGGGTAAAGTAAGTGCACAAGAAAATTATCGAATCGATGTTAGTAAACTGTACCATAGAACTCCAGAACATCTAGAAGGCTCATATAGCTGGATGTGCACAGTGGATACTGAGTGCTGATGCCGTCGGACCCAGCCTCGCAGAGGTGATCAAGGATTCAATCAACTTCCTGAAGTACAGTGATCAATTGACCGTATTTGACTCAACCGGTTGGGCAATCGAGGATCAGATTGTCATGGAAATGCTGTTCGAGTATGCCTGTGAATTTGATATCGGGATTGATATGCAGCTTCATTACCTGCCGAAGGATCCGCACAATCCTTATGATTTCGACTAATTCCCGTTCATCCATTGATCCTCGTTCGACCGAGCATTTTGAGCACCAGGTTACGAAGTATCACGAGCACCGGATAGACGACTTTGGCTAGTTGTGGTTTACTGAAAACCCACGAATTGATCCGATTAAACATCGAACTATTGGTTGTCAACAATGCAATACGTTGCACGCAGTGTGTACCGTGAAAGTACTCACCTTCAAGTTCCATCACCATGCCTTCATCGAGGTTGAATCCCAGGCCCAGTAATCGCTGCTGAACGTCGGATTGATCACGTGCGTTAACAAGTTTGAGATTGTAGAGGCTGCGAAGGCGGATGAGCCCGACGTAACTTGTACAAAACGGGCAGTCACCATCATAGATCAAATTGATATCTATCTTCGCGTCACTTGCTGTCACTTGCTTCACTTGGTTTCCATTTCACAAGTCCATCGTAGGTCATGACTTTAGCCCGGTCCACATGCTTCTGCACTATGTTCAACGAGAATGGGGCTTGATCATAGGAAAGTCTGGAGTGGTTAGACTTTAACGGACACACAAACTCAAGTAAATTTTCATAACATCAAGAGGTGTGTAGTCGTATGAAGTCTAAAAGGAAAACCAATATTTATTCTCCTGAATTCCGAAAAAATGCAGTGAAGTTGGCATT
>JAJFKA010000146.1 GCA_021773555.1 Gammaproteobacteria bacterium | reverse complement strand
TACAGCGTGGCCAGCGCCGGTATGGCGGGTGCGAATACCACCAACTGTGGCGGTGCCGACAACGGCGCGATTGAAGTGAACTTCGCCCAGGCAGACCTGTTAAAAGTCAGTTCAGGTAATGACTACACGGCTACCATGACGATCCTGGTGGAACCGATCTAGGCCTGCCTCACCTTCTCTCCTGACGGTACGAAAAGTACCTCTCTTATGGGCCCCTTCGGGGCCCTTTTTTTATATTGAGTACGCAAGATCAGAAGCGTTGTTGCCGCCATAACGGGTAGGTGGCTAGAAAGTAGAGTTGGATAAACAGCGCCAGCACCCATTCGAATGCGTCTTCAACGGCGTCATAGTCCAGCATGACCGCTGCGAGCACCAGCGTGAGCAGACCACACGCGAGCAGAAAAACAGCGATAGACTGCAGGACAATCACCGTTCGACCCTCGATACCAAGCCGATGCAGTCGCCACAGCAGTAGCAACTGTGCCAGATAGGTAAAAGTAAAGTAGACGATAATGCCAAGGCGGCGTTGTATCCGAAATTCGTTGCCCGCAGCGCCGAGCGCCAGGACATAGAGGATGAGAAAAACCGCCCCGATGCACCCAATAACCCAGATGGCCGTTGCCCACTGGTGCTTATCGGTCAGGCTAATCAGTAAGCGTCGGGTGAACCACCAGTATGCGGCGAGGATCACGGCCGCGGGGATCATAAAGGCCTTGAAAAGATAGAAGCCCGTGCCTGCCCTGCCTGTGGCGCTGATTGAGGTACAGCTGTCAACGTAAGGAAAACACCAGGGCACATAACCCTCGCCTGCAGCGGCAAGATAAGTAATGTGGACAGCCAGAATGGGCAGCAGTCCATTGAGTAAAGGTAAGACCCTGATCAAATCAGCAGTACCCGACAACGCTGCGATGAGCCTAGCGGATTTTAAGCAGCAGCACGAGCAGGATTGGGGTTCCAACGGCCTGCATCAACATGAATCGGACCAGGACCTGGGTGTTGGACCAGCCCATGTTGTGGCGCACATGATCGTGCAGCGGGTATCGGATACTCCGGAAAATGCCGATCTTGAAGAATCGCAGCAGGGCGACCTTAAACAGACCAGTCGCGCCATTTACCAGAACGACGAAGGCGACAACCAGAATCAGAAAAGGATTTCCTGAGGCGAGAACCAGCACACCCAGCATTAAGCCGATAGGTCTGGAGCCTGCGTCTCCCATCAGTACCGCACTGGGATAGCTGTTGTGCCAGAGGTATCCGGTAAGGCACCCGACCAGCACGAACGCCATGATGGCCCAGTCAGCGCCCTGTTCGTAGTGAGGCACCAGTAGGTAAGCAGCGATATCTGCGTGCCCGACGATGCCGTAGAGAATTCCACCGAGAAACAGAATCGCCATGCTGGACAAACTGGCCGACAATCCATCAACGCCATCAGTACAGTTAGTTGCGTTAATCGATACCCAGATCAAAGGGGTTGCGCCGAGGATAAAGAGCAGCGGATCGATGGTGATGGGATCTTTATAAAGCGGCAACCAGATTACATAAGGGGAGAGCTGGCAAATTGCCACAGAAGCCAGCAACGCTATTACCAGGTCAATGGCGCCGAGGCGATATTCACTCCAGCCACCCGGGGCACGATCATCCATGTACCCGACGACCATTGCCACGGTAACGCAGGCAAGTATTGATACAAAGCGCCAGTCAAATGGGACAACCAGTAACGCAATCACCACGAACAGGGGAATGAAAAGGATACCCGCACTGATTGGTTTTCCAATGCTCTTCTCTGCATCCACCGCGTACTCTCTGCCCCGATCAGTGGGCAACAGATGCCACCATCTGGGTAACAACCACCAGGTTGACAAGGCGCCCAGTGCTGTCCCCAGGCCTGCCAGGAAGATATAGGAGGTAAAAAGTCTGAACGGTCCTGCAAACGTGGCCAGGTAATCACCGAGGTCGTACAACAATGGCTGCACTCGTTATTGAGAGTCTAAGGTGTCACGGATTATAGGGGCAATCCGCGCCTGAATAATGGATGCTTGTTGGAGGTTTGCTTATCGGGCGTGGCCGAAGTGCTAATCTCTGATCAGTGCCTGCCAGAGAAAACGACAGTGGCGCAGCACGATTCCCTCCGGCTCGGCGAATGTGTTAAAAATGGCGTCGAACTTGTAGGCGATGTCATCAAAGGCCGGAAGTTCTTCCAGGGGTAAGCCCCAGGTGATCATTTTGTAAAGGTCCTGCGGGCTGGAGAAAATTTCAGGTACATCGAAGCTCCATCCACTATGCAGTGTCAGCCCCGCCTGGTGCAGACGGTTTTCTACCGACTGGTGTATTGAGCCACTGCCCGTGTGTCGTCCCGAATTCTCATAGTGCAGCTTGTGAGGCAGTTTGCTGGACCAGGCCGGAATCGGTTCCTCCATTGGATTGAGTGCCATGATCAGGGCGCCGTTCCGGCAAACACGACGGGCATCTGCGATCCAGTGCAAGGGGCCACGCCGGCAGATAATCAGATCGATTGAATCGGCTACCACCGGTAGTGCCAACTCGGCATGCGTGGAATCCATGGCATCGTAGCAGGCGAATTCGACATTACTGATTTCCTGCTCCGCCTTGGCCTGATTGGCGAGATCTATATAACTGCGCACCCGATCATAGGCGACAATGTGTTTGCAGTGCGGGGCCAGCTTAAGCGCCAGCTCTCCGTGGCCACACCCCACTTCGAGAACCGCCGTGTCCGGGTGGAGCTGTTCCATCACATGTTCCAGAAACGCATCCTCACCATTCCGGTCACCGATTGTGCTGATCCAGGGGTAATAATAGCCGCGCTGAATGGTCGCCAGATTATCGTACCAGCTATCTGAATGCGCCCGTGGAATGTTGAGTTCTGCCATCAAGATGTTCCGTGGTTAGTGAGCTCACCTTAACATGTCAGACGCATTTCTGGATACGGATTGCCGGGACCCTCGGGTCGGCATACACTGTTCTTTTGCCAGGATATAAGCAGTACGTGGCCATTATCACCAACATCGATCTGCTGATTAATCGACGCACCAAAATCGTTGCAACAGTCGGCCCTGCATCATCGCAGACCGATACACTGCGCGCTTTGATGGAAGCCGGTGTGAATGTATTTCGACTTAATATGTCCCATGGTGATCATGCCGGGCATCAGGTGGCATTCGAGCGCATCCGTGCCCTCAGCGCAGAAATGTCCTCCTCGGTTGGCGTTCTGGTGGATCTTTGCGGACCCAAGATAAGAACCGGTAAATTTGAAGGCGGAGGAATTCAGCTCGTCTCGGGCTCTGAGGTTGTCATCTCGACGTCAGCTGTGATCGGTAATGCTGGATTGATCGCATCACAATATGAAGCTCTGGCGCGCGATGTTAGTGAAGGTGACAGGATTCTTCTTGCGGATGGCTTGTTCGAATTACAGGTGCTGGCAACTGATGGGACGGATGCTCGTTGCAGAGTCATTCACGGTGGATACCTGACAGATCACAAGGGCATCAACCTGCCTGGCGTTGACGTTTCCGCGCCTTGCATGACAGAGAAAGATAAACTTGACGCAGCGTTTGCGCTGGCACTTGGGGTTGAATATATCGCATTGTCGTTCGTCAGGGAGGCGAGCGATCTGGCATCTCTGCGCGCGATGGTGGATGCGAGTGGACAGCCGACCGGCGTCATTTCCAAAATTGAAAAACCGGAGGCACTGGCCAATGCCGAAGCGATTCTTGATGCGTCCGACGCGATTATGATTGCTCGTGGCGACCTGGGTGTAGAACTGCCACCGGAAGAAGTCCCCATCGCGCAAAGTCAGCTCATCGATCTGGCGAGAGAGCAGGGTAAACCGGTCATCGTCGCGACCCAGATGCTTGAATCGATGATCTCGCACTCGCGACCGACGCGAGCCGAAGTCACCGACGTGTCTCATGCAGTAACCTGTGGCGCTGATGCGGTGATGTTGTCAGCCGAAACAGCCGCTGGCAGCTTCCCCATCGAAGCCGTACAAATGATGGATCGGGTGGCGAAACACTCTGAAGCTCATCAGTGGTCCAGAGGCGCGTGGGGAATGCAACGACGGAGTTCGAGCATGATTTCGAATATAGTCGCCTCCGCCGCCGCGCAAATGTCACTCCAGCTTGATGCACGCGCGGTGATCGTTGTGTCGCAAACCGGTATTTCTGCCCAGACAGTGAGCTCTGCTCGTCCTGCAGCACCGATCATTGCACTTTCGAGCAGTCAGGAAATCTGCAACAAAATGGCCCTGTACTGGGGCGTGGTACCGTTACTGACCACCGATGCCGGCAAGCTCAATCCCAATGAACTCGCTCGTCAGGTTGCATTGGAACTTGGACTGGCCACCGCAGGTCAACACGTCTTGCTGGTGCGAGGTTTTAGCGATGAACAGTCACTCAATTTGCCCTCGGTGACTGTTATCACAATTTGACGCGGCGTTCCTGCAACTCAATGGACTAATTCAGACTTTTCTGGCAGCTTCCGTCAGATCAGGCGCATTGTGGGAGGGTATCGCGGTGGGTGCGTTGGCTTCCTGCGCCATTGCCGCAACGGCTTTCTCATTCTCCATGATTTTCGACACCACCGCCTCTCCGGCGCGGTCGAACACTTCCCGGTTTTCAATAACGTGACGTTGTGATTCCCGGTAGCTGTCCAGATAACCATTGATTTCCGGTACTACATAACGCGCCACCAGGTCCCAGCTATTCATGGTATCCCGCGGATTAGCCCAGTCGTGGACGAATCCGATCACTGTGCCGAAGCCACCTGTCAGCTTGATCATTTCCTGAATTGTCTCAATCAGGTCATCCGGCGTACCAATTACTGCCGCTGATTGATCCGCGAAGGCCATCTCATCAACCGCCGTATCAGCATCTGAAAACGCTTCGGCACCGGGTCTCATCAGCGTTCCGACAGTATATTCGTTGTGCCAGCGCAGCAGTCCATCTTTGGCCTGCTCCCTGGCTTTTGCGCGAGTCTCCGCCAGGTGCCAGGACATCACGATTCGCCAGTTGTCGCGATGCACGCTCTGCCCATGCTTGGCTGCAGAATCTTCAGCGAAGCTCCATTGAGTTGGCAGCGCTGCCAGACCAGCAGTTGACATGGAACCGATCGAGAGCACACCCGTTTGATGTTTCCCGGCGAGCGTCATGCCCGAAGGGCTGATCATTGAGGCAACGGCGAAGGGCATGTCCTCCTGCAAGGGCAGCAATTGTAGCTTTGCATCACGCATCGTAAACCAGTCAGACTCATGATCAAATCGGTCTTCTCCGCGGAGCAGTCTGCGGATAACACCAATGGCCTCGTCCTGCCGGTCGCGCTGTGTCATCGGATCTATGCCCAGAGTGAAAGCATCTGACGGTAGTGCACCTGGACCCGAACCGAACATGGCACGTCCACCGGTCATGTGATCCAGTTGTACCATTCTCTGGGCGACATTAAAGGGGTGATGATAGGGCAGGGACACAACGCCGGTACCGAGCATGATACGGTGGCTTCTTTGTCCGGCTGCCGCGAGAAACATCTCAGGAGAGGCGATGACTTCCCACCCGGTTGAATGGTGCTCCCCGCACCAGAACTCGTCATATCCCAACCTGTCAAGCTGCTCGACCAGGTCGAGATCACGTTGAAACTGGAGCATGGGATGCTCGCCAATCGGGTGATGTGGTGCCAGAAAGGCACCGAATCTTACTTTAGTCATGTTATTACCTTGCGCTTAGTCGCTAACAGATTATCGTTTAACTCGTTTCTCAGAGTTCAGTAATCCACAGAATTCGGACCGCAATCCTAACAGCTCAACAGCACTTTGTGGTGCTTCCCGGGCACTTTACCCGTGCCGGGAGCATTTTGCCGGTTCGACCCGGCCGTTGACTAATCGAGGGAAAATGAATCGGCGTCCAGATGTGCGGGAAACCCTTGTCGATAGGCATCCAGGTCTTTCCTGGACAACTCAATTGTAACGCAGCCGTCATTTGCCCCCAGATCTGCGATCAGACTGCCGTTGTAGTCATGGGCAACTGAATCTCCGCAATACGCGACATCATTGCCATCTGCCCCGATTCTGTTGACGCCGATGACGTAACACAGGTTTTCTATTGCCCGTGCTTTCAGCAGCGCAAGCCAGTGATCACGCCGGGCAGCGGGCCAGTTAGCAACATAGATGAGTACATCAATCTGGCCGTCGTTGCGACTCCAGACCGGAAATCTAAGGTCGTAGCAGATCTGCGGGCAGATCTGGAGACCATGGTGATTGATCATGGGTCGCGTGGAACCTGCAGAATAGTGCTGGTGTTCGGTGGACATCCGAAACAGATGTCGTTTGTCATAGTGTTGATGATCGCCATCAGCAGACATCCAGATAAACCGGTTATAAAAATGCCCTGACGCTTCAATGATTACACTGCCACACAGTGCACATCCCAGAGCTCTGGCCTTTTCTCGCATCCAGGTAACCGTCGGCCCGGTCATCGGCTCGGCCAGGCGGGATGAGGCCATCGAAAAACCGGTGCTGAACATCTCAGGTAAAACCAGCAGGTTAGTGTTCAGCGACGTCGGAATCACCGAGTCCAGATGAGCCAGATTCTTAGCCGGATGCTCCCAGATGAGTTCAGTTTGCAGCAAGCTAACTTTCACAATCGGATCAGTCATCACACCGCCGCCATCCTGCAAAGCTTGTCCGCTGCCAGGACCAGAGTTTCGTCGGCTTTGGCAAAACAGAATCTGACCAACTGGGCTGTGGGTGGGCGATCATAAAATACCGACACCGGGATAGCCGCAACGCCGATCTCGCGGGTGAGAAATGCGGCGAACTCGACGTCCGGAAGCCCGGACAGGCGGCTGTAATCGGCCAGTTGAAAATAGGTGCCTGCGCTCGGTGTCAGGTCAAATCCCGAGGATGCCATCAGCTTGTTGAACAAATCGCGTTTTGCCTGATAGAACCCGGGCAATTGGAGATAGTGTTCGGGGTGGGTGTGCAGATATTCAGCTAACGCCCATTGGGTAGGTGTGTGCGTCGTAAAAGTGACGAACTGGTGGATCTTTCTGAATTCGGCGGATAAATCCGGAGGCGCGATGCAATAGCCAACCTTCCAGCCCGTGGCGTGGTAGGTTTTACCAAATGAAGAAACTATAAAGGACCGTTCCCTGAGTTCGTCATGCCTGAGCAGGCTTTCGTGTCTGGCGCCATCGTAAACCATATGCTCGTAAACCTCATCTGCCAGGAAATACACACGGTAGCCCCGGGTGACCGAGGCTAATTGCTGCAGATCTTCGCCTGAAAAAACACTGCCACAGGGATTGTGTGGCGAGTTCAGAATGATCAGGCGAGTTTTATCGTTAAGCGTCGCGCGCAGTCGGTCGAAGTCCAGCGAAAAACCTGGTGGGTTCAAAGGAAGATGGACGGTGGTGCCGCCGGCCAGCGTAACGGCAGGCTCGTAAGCGTCATATGCCGGATCAAACACAATAACCTCATCGCCAGGGGAAACCAGTGTCTGGATCGCCACGAACAACGCCTCGGTGGCGCCGGAAGTTACGGTAACTTCGGTGTCCATATTGATGTTGGCGTCATACAGCCCAAGCGATTTTGCAGCGATTTGTTCCCGGAGATAAGGAATCCCGGTCATTGGCGGATACTGGTTGTTACCAGCCTGAAGGTATTTAGTCACGAGTTGCAACAGCGCCTCGGGGGGCTGGAAGTCCGGATATCCCTGAGACAGGTTAATCGCACCGTGGTCGGCGGCCATCTGTGACATGACTGTAAATATCGTGGTGCCGATATCAGGTAATTTGCTTCTAAAATTCATAATATACAACTAGATACGGTCTTTAATTCATGTGATTTCTGACAACCAGTCCCTGACCGGCAGGAACCGATCGTAGAGTTCGGCTTCCGGACTGTCAGGTTCCGGATGCCAATTGTATCGCCAGATCGCCTGCGGCGGCATGGAGGCGAGTACCGATTCAATCCGGCGTCCGGACTGCAATCCATATTTGGTTCCCCGGTCGATGGCGAGGTTGAATTCGACGTACCGACCGCGACGGTACAACTGAAAATTGCGTTCTCGCTCTGTGTAGGGTGTATCTTTGCGATTGATCAGAATCGGTTTGTAAGCCGGTAGGATACAATCTCCGACACTTCGGACGAAATCAAAACTCTGCTGGAATCCTCCCTCCGTCCAATCGTCGAAGAATAACCCTCCGACGCCGCGAGCTTCCTGACGATGAGGTAGATAGAAGTATTCATCACACCATTTTTTCAAGCGGGCATAGGTCCCGTCACCAAAATTTGCGCAGGCTTGTGCCGCCATTTTGTGCCAGTGCACAACATCCGTAAGGAAAGGGTAGTAGGGCGTAAGATCAAAGCCACCGCCGAAATACCAGTTGTCATTGTCTACCAGGAAAAAACGCAGATTGGCATGGAATGTTGGGACATAAGGATTGCGTGGATGCATGATCATTGAGATTGCGACGGCTTCAAAACCTTTACCAGCGAGATGGGGATTGCGTTCGCTGGCGGCCGGTGGTAAGGCAAGGCCAATGCTGTGGGAATACTGCACCGCACCGCGCTCGATGTGAGCACCAGCATCCAGGACCCGGGGTCTGGCATGGCCACCATTAGCAGCGTGGATATCTTCTGTTGAGAAATTTTCGACGCCATCGATGTTTTCGATGGCCTGACAGATTTCTGACTGGAGGGTGAGAAAGTAGTCTTTAACCAGGGTTATATCAGGCCGGTCTTGCATAGTCACTTATCGAGGGTAGCGGATGTATTTTTTCCACGGAACCTTAAACAATTTGTTAACAGATTGCACACCACGAGCATGATCGACGGGCGAGGATAGAGTGGTTTAGTATAGTTTCCTTTTTATATTGGAGCTGCCAGTGCAACTTAATGCCGCGGATCTCGAGCCCCTGATGGCAAGATTGGTCACTGCCAATGGTATTTTCCTGCGCCAATACCCCGGTTTGCACGTTGACAGACAACCAGTCCACACCCTGTACGGCGGTGCTCATCTGTATAAGCCCGGCGCATCGGTAAAACTGGCCCGACTGGCTCAACGTCATTTTGAGACCTATGCCGCGAATTTCGTCGAAATGGCAAAGGCACTTGCGTTGCCTGAAGCCGTCGACCTCCCCGATGATGACGGCGAAATACAGACGTTGTTAGCATCTTCTGCCGGTTACGGTTCTTTGGCCGCGCGCGTTTACGAACGAGTCAAATTGAAGTTGCAGCAGGAAGCCATCGAGGACCAGCGAGTGGATTTTGAAGACGGCTACGGCGTTCGCGCGGATTCCGAGGAAGATCAGCATGCGATTTCCGCTGCGCAAACGATGGCCGGGGAAATGGACAGTGGCACGCTTCCGGCGTTCACCGGTATTCGAATCAAAGCACTCAGCGAGGAGGCAAGAGTGCGGGCGATACGAACGCTTGACCTGTTTGTGTCGAACCTCGCCGCGTCGTGTCAGGGCAAATTTCCTCAACCGTTCTATGTGACACTACCAAAGGTGACCAGCGCAGAACAGGTCGCGGTGCTGTCGGCGGCGCTCGATCTACTTGAATCCCGTTGTGCTATTCCCACGGGCAGCCTGAAAATAGAGCTGATGGTCGAGACTGTACAGTCGGTATTCGATCCTTCTGGCGCCTGCGGCATTCCAGCACTGGTCCGTGCCGGGAATGGCAGGGTCTCATCCGCAATTCTGGGCACATTCGACTACACAGCGAGTTGCAATGTTGCTTCCACGTACCAGGACCACCGGCATCCTTCAGCCGACTTCGCCCGACAGATGATGCAGGTTAGTTTGACCGGTACAGTTGTGACGCTTTGTGATGGTATAACCAATATCATGCCGATTCCGCCGCATCGGGGGGAACACTTAAGTGCTGCCCAGCAATTAGAAAATCGCCAGGTCGTGCACGAGGCATGGCGCGTTCACTTCACCAATGTTACTCACTCGTTGATTCTGGGCTTTTACCAGAGCTGGGACCTGAACCCGGCCCAGTTGCCAGTCCGGTATGCTGCGGTCTACCATTTTTTCCTGTCAGGCCTCACAGACGCCAGTGCGCGCCTGCAAACCTTCATCGACCAGGCTGCCCAGGCTTCCATGGTAGGTAATACTTTTGATGACGCCGCTTCTGCACAGGGTCTGCTTAACTTCTTCATCAGCGGTATCGCCTGCGGTGCGCTGACCGAGGCAGAGGCCCTGGCAACCGGGATCACGCTGGATGAATTGCACGGGCGCTCTTTTTTAAAGATTGTTGAAAACCGCCTGACTAAAGTGGATACATAATCATGATGGAGTCTCTGGCGTTTGTCGCCCGGCAGATCGATGTGGCGCTCGGTCACTTGAGAGTACAATGTACCGACCCGGGAGGATTTAACAGCCAACACCTGGATGATCACCAGCAGGCGCTTTTTGATCTGGCAACCAGCAGCGCAGAAATACAATGTGCCCGGCAGTATCTCCATATTGCGTGCGAACAAGACGAGTTTGATTTGTGGCTGGCGAATACCTTTGCTGCCGAGGTACTGCAAAAAGTTAATGCCAGGTTACTCCGTTGTCCAGAGGACTTTGGCCTTTCCCGGGAACAATTGCTGATGCCTGCTGAGATCGCTGTTCGCTGTCATGAGCGGCTCGGCGGGTCGCGGTTGGCGGAGCTTGGACAAGCGATCGTTGACCGGGGCGGATCACTGGGGAATCGTGGGCTGGACACAGAAAAAATGCTGATGGCAGCGACCTTCCGTCAATTTGCAGATGAGGTAGTCGCACCACTTGCCGGTAGCATGCATCGAGACGACACCCTGATTCCGGCAGAGATTCTCGACGGAGTTCGCGACCTGGGCTGCTTTGGTCTCAGTGTGCCTGAACAATACGGGGGGTTGTTGCCGGACGATCGTGAGGACAATCTGGGCATGATCGTGGTGACAGAGGAACTCTCACGAGTATCACTGGGCGGTGCAGGATCCCTGATTACCCGTCCGGAAATAATGGCGCGCGCCCTGCTGGAAGGTGGGACGGTTGAACAGAAACAATACTGGTTACCGCGCATTGCGACCGGCGAACCGTTGTGTGCTATCGCGATTACGGAGCCGGACTTTGGCTCTGATGTCGCATCCATACAACTCCGTGCCACCCCGACCGATGAAGGCTGGATTTTAAACGGTGCAAAAACCTGGAGCACATTTGCAGGAAAAGCGGGTGTCGTACTGACCCTGGCGCGAACCGATCCCGACCTGTCGCTTGGGCATCGTGGGCTTAGTTTGTTTATGGTTGAGAAACCGTCTTCAGATGAGCACACTTTTGTCGTCGAGCAAGCTAATGGCGGCAAACTGACCGGCACCTCTATCGCCACGGTGGGCTATCGCGGTATGCACTCTTTTGCGCTGTTCTTCGACGACTTCTTTGTTCCGGCCAGTCATCTGGTGGGTGAAGGGCAGGGTGTTGGCCGGGGATTCTACTTTACGATGCGCGGATTTATGGGAGGGCGAATTCAAACCGCAGCCCGGGCATGCGGGGTCATGCACGGGTGTTTTGAAAAAGCGCTTGCCTATGCGCAGGAGCGATCAGTGTTTGGACGTCCCGTGGCCTCCTATCAACTCACCCTGGTGAAGCTCGCCCGCATGGCCATGTACCTGGCTGCATCCCGGCAGTATACCTATGCGATCGCCAGGATGATGGACGCGGGAAGCGGGCAGATGGAAGCGAGCCTGGTCAAGTTGTTCACTTGTAAAGCCGCTGAATGGATCGCCCGGGAAGCCATGCAAATTCATGGCGGCATGGGTTATGCGGAGGAGAGTGCGGTCAGCCGTTACTGGATCGACGCCAGGGTGCTGTCAATATTTGAAGGTACCGAAGAGACGCTCGCGTTGAAAGTAGTCGGACGCAGCCTGGTGGAAAACGCCGGTTGATCGACCAGACTGAGCAATTATTGCCTAAACAGGCCCTGTGCCTATAATGCTGCTCTGACAATCTGAATTAAAAGCGAGAATGGCTTGGATCTGCAATTTACTGAAGAAGATTTCCAATTCCAGAAAGAAGTGCATGACTGGATTGATGAAAACTACCCGGCGGAAATGCGCAAGCGCAAGGCAAACAGACCCGGACATCTGACCAGGGAAGATCATGTTTACTGGCAGCAGGCGCTCTACGCGAAGGGCTGGGCCGGATTAAACTGGCCAGCGGAGTATGGCGGCCCTGAATTTACACCGACTCAGCAGTATTTGTATGATCTGGAGATGGCAAGCGCTGATGCACCGATGGTATTACCGTTCGGGCAGGGTATGGTTGCCCCGGTAATCATGAAATTTGGTACGGAAGCACAAAAAGCCAAATATCTGCCGGACATTCTTTCCAGCAAAGTCTGGTGGTGTCAGGGTTATTCCGAACCCGGTGCTGGATCTGATCTGGCGTCGCTGCGAACCAAGGCTGTCAGGGATGGCGATGCCTATATAATCAATGGCACGAAAACGTGGAATACCCTGGGTCAGTTTGCAGACATGATTTTTTGTCTGGTGCGCACCAGCGACGAAGAAATCCGCCAGATGGGAATATCGTTTCTGTTAATCGATATGACCAGCCCGGGCATCGACGTTGTGCCGATCAAGACCATTGACTGCTCAGCAGACGGCCATCAGGAAATCAACATGATCCATTTCACTGATGTCCGGGTTCCGGTGGATAACCTTATCGGAGAGGAAGGTAAGGGCTGGACGTGTGCCAAGTACCTGCTGGAGTTTGAAAGGGGCAATGCTTATTCGCATGGACTGAAGGCAGCGTTGCGCAGTATTCGGCAGTTTGCTTCAATCGAAGGCAGTGGGGAACTTTTGAGTGATCCTGACTATCTTCGCAAGCTCTCAGAAATCGAAATTGATATTTCTGCCATGGAGTTCACTGAACTGAGAATTCTGAGCTCTTTGTCCGCCGGTAAGAACGTCGGCCCGGAATCCTCTCTCCTGAAGTGCCGGGGTACAGAATTGCAACAGCGATTAACCGAGTTGATGCTGGAGGCGACGGGCAACTATGGTGTGCCCTTTGACAATCCGGCTCCGGTAAAAGGCTTGAATCACGAAGCTATTGGACCTGAACGTGCGACAGTCGCCGCGCCTAACTACTTCAATACCCGAAAGGTATCCATTTACGCAGGTTCGAATGAAATCCAGCGGAACATTATGGCCAAAATGGTGTTGGGGCTTTAAAAGTCAGGCTGCGTTCCCCAGTAATTCACCCAGTGCTTTGCTTAAGTCCCTGATGCGGAATGGTTTGGCCAGGGCCAGATCGAATCCGTAGTTGCTGCACTGCGCCATGACAGGGTCGTTGGAATAACCACTGGCACAAATGGACTTTACGTTTGGATCTATCTTTTTGATTCGTTCAATGGCGTGGCTGCCACCCGTACCTCCGGGTACAGTCAGATCGAGTATCACTGCATCGAACGGGGTCTGGTGATTTAGATTTCGTGTAAAACACTCGATGGCGCCGTTCCCGCATTCCGCTGTTTCTACCTCGTAACCTAATTTTTGCAGGGATGCCGTTACCACATCACGAATGGATCGTTCGTCATCCATCACCAGAATGCGGCCTTCTCCAGTTACCAGTCGCTGGTCTGTCGCCACCACAGCCAGCGGACTGTCTTCGGGAAATGCGGGCAGGTACACGTCAAACACGGTTCCGGCCGCAGGCTCTGAACACACAGTGATAAGCCCTTCGTGTTTCTGGATTACCGAATAGGAAGTGGCAAGTCCCAGTCCACTACCGTGTTTCTTGGTGGTAAAGAATGGGTCGAATATTTTTTTCAGGTACTCCTTTTCGATACCCTTACCGCAATCTGCGATGGTAAACCGCACGTATTTGCCAGGCATTAAGGCCACATCGATTTTGGCTGGCAGGGTGACGTTCTTTGCCGTTACTTTGACGATGCCGCCGTCTGGCATTGCCTGTTGTGCATTGATGATCAGGTTGTTAATTACCTGATTGATTTGTCCCTCGTCGATTCGAACCGTCCAGAGGTCCTTGTCCAGATCGAGATCGGCTTTGATATTCGAGCCACTCAATGTGAATTTCACTGTTTGTTCGAGCGTAATACTAAGATTGGCGTTGCGCAGTATCGGTGCGCCACCTTTGGAAAAAGTCAGCAACTGCTGGGTCAGGTTTTTGATCTGATCAGTCGCGTGCTCCGCGGCAACAAGGTTGTCGTTGACCTCTGTTTGCGTGGTATCCAGCCGAGCAAGCGAGAGATGACCAACAAGGCTGGTGAGGAAATTGTTAAGATCATGAGCAATACCGCCTGCGAGAACACCGACTGACTCGAGCTTCTCCATTTTCAGCAGTTCAGCTTCCATGGACTTCCTGTCGGTGATGTCCCGCGTTATTCCCTGCAGGCCGATAATTTCACCATTGGTATTGAGTAAGGTTATACAGTGGGCTTCGCCGGGAAATTGACTGCCATCGCGGCGGTGGTGCACAAGTTCCACGACCGTATCCTCATAGTTGCCCTGATGCAGAGCTGCATCAAGCAACCCCATCACCTTGGCGCGGTCAGGACCGCTGAAGGCATCGGTGATCGAACTGCCGACAATCTCCTCAGGCTCGAATCCGGTTAGTGCCTTTAACGAGGGACTTAAAAACGTAAAGTGACCTGTCGCATCAAGTTGCCATATAAGATCGGTAGATTGATCAATAAGACTTCGGTATCGGTCTTCGCTGGCCTGCAAGGCGTCTTCTGCCAGCTGTTTCTGGGCCAGGGTTTCATATTCGAGTGTCAGGTCTCTGACAGTAGCGATAAAATGATTTTCCCCAGCCAGCTCGTATCGACCAACAGAGATCTTCATCGGAAAATTGTTGCCGTCACTTTTCTTTCCTTGAAAATGCGTGGCGACATTAATAATGCGCTTGTCCTGATCGGAGAGAAGTTCTCCCAGGTAATGTTCGTAGGTGGCCAGGTGTTGGTCGGCGACGAGAACCTTGATGGATTTGCCGATGACCTGGGACGTTACGCAGCCAAACATGTTCTCGGCAGCCTTGTTAAGTAGTTCAATGTTACCCCAGTGATCGATGGCTACTACGCCCTCGGCAACAGTGTCCAATACTTGCTGAAGTCGTGTGTTGGTCTGATTGAAGGCGACAATCATCTGGTTGATGGCGACTCCCAGTGTGGCAATGCTGCCGGAACCTGCTCCTGGCTCAGGCCAGGAGGACCCGATCGCGCTACTGATCATCCTTACCAGAACCGCCAATCGGCGGAATCGGGCATATCCGAGGACAATGCCAACGATGGTCAGCAGCAATATGGCGACGACTGCTATCCGAATGCCGGTGGTGGATCCAGCCTGAACAAGCACGAATCCGCCAAGTAGCATCTGGATCAGTATTAATGCGCCTGCCACACGGTAGGGATTGGACATCACAGAGTGACCCTCAGGTCAAAGTTTTTTGACTCGCTTTCTTTATCGGCACAAGTTCCTCAAACTGTTGTCGCCTGATCCCTTGCCTGCCTTGTTGTAGGGGGCATTCGGCTGCTATCTTCCGTCCCATTCACACCTTTTCGACGATCATGGAGCCAAGAATGAGCTGGGAGCTGGATGTAGAGGAATTGGAGCGACAATCTGAACTTGCGCGGCAAATGGGCGGTGAAGCAGGGGTTGCTTTTCA
This sequence comes from Gammaproteobacteria bacterium, assembly GCA_021773555.1. Taxonomy (GTDB): domain Bacteria; phylum Pseudomonadota; class Gammaproteobacteria; order Pseudomonadales; family Azotimanducaceae. The sequence continues at coordinate 22,925 of JAJFKA010000146.1, read as the reverse complement.
GCATGGCCGCGGCAAATTGACCGTTCGTGAGCGCATCGAGTTACTTGTGGACCCCGGTAGCTTGCAGGAAATTGGCACAATTGCTGGCACCGCGACCTGGTCAGGAGACCAGGTGGAAACTCTGAAGCCCTCAAACACGGTGATTGGAACCGGCCGGGTAGCGGGACGAAAAGTGTCATTCTCCGGCGGAGATTTCACAATTCGCGGCGGCGCCTCGGACGCATCAATCGGCAATAAAAGCCAGTTCGCAGAGAAACTTGCGCTTGAGACGAGGATTCCCTATGTACGGCTGCTGGATGCGACTGGCGGCAGTGTCAAAACCTTCGAGCAGATAGGCAGGACCTATCTGCCGGGCAATTCCGGGACGAACCTGTCCGCTGAGTTGCTCCAGTACGTCCCGGTGGTCTCTGCCGTGCTGGGTTCCGTCGCCGGGCTACCGGCTGTACAGGCATGTTTATGTCATTTTAGTGTGATGGTCAAAGGGACATCACAGGTATTCGTCGCAGGACCGAAAGTAGTCGAACAGGCAACTGGGCGGACGATTACCAAGGAGGAACTTGGCGACGAGCGAATCCAGGTGAAAAATGGTGTGATCATGAACCTTGCTGAAAACGAGGCGGACGCTATCTCACAAGTTAAAAGCTTCTTGTCGTACCTTCCGGCGAACGTGTGGGAAGCTCCACCGGTGAGGGCGACCACAGATGCACCTGACAGACGCGAAGAATCGCTACTTTCCATAGTGCCGAAAAATCGGCGCCATGTTTATGACCCCCGGAAGATCCTGCATGCGGTGCTCGATGAAGGTTCGTTTTTTGAGATCATGCCGTTTTATGGTCGAGCCAGGGTTACTGGTCTTGCCCGGGTTAACGGTATGCCTGTGGCGGTGATGGCGAATCATCCCAAATTTAATGGCGGATCAATGGATGTCGCGGCCGGTGAAAAAACGATCCGGCTGATTGAACTTGCCGATACATTTCACTTGCCCATGGTCTACTTTGCGGATGAACCCGGTTTCTCCGTGGGCAAGGCTGAAGAAGAACAGGGTATCATTCGCGCCGGTGCGCGCGTTGTGACCACAACGGCACGGAGTAAAACACCTTACATATGCTTCGTTTTACGTCAGCTTTACGGCGTCGCGGGCGGCCTGCATATGCGTGGGTCAGGGTTATATCGACGTTATGCCTGGCCGTCAACACACGGAGGTTCGATGCATATAGAAGGAGGAACAGCCATTGCTTATCGTCGTGAAATCGAAGAGGCGGTCGACCCGGCCGCCAAACGCGCCGAAATCGAAGCGCGACTGCAGGCGATTTCGTCTCCGTTCAGAAATGCACATGCTTTTGGGATTGAAGAAATGATCGACCCCAGAGATACGCGCCCGTTGCTGGTTGAATTTATCGAAGATGCAACCAGAGTGATACAGAGTCAGTTAGGTCCTGGAAGCGGTCCTTCCTATACCCCATGAGATAAACTGGTTTGTCACTTTCGCTGCCACCGGTCATCTGCCTGTATTACTGAATCGGGACCATTGCCATCGAGCCATTGCTTTGCAGCGGGATCATTGTTCAACCATGAATCCCAGAACGCGGTTGAGAGCGCCAGTATTACCCTGTGATGATTCGGGTTCCGGGGAGTAGCGCTCGCGGGTAAAATTCGATCGGTAAAAGCAGAGTGTTCGGCGTCCCGTAAGACCAGTTCATATTTCCCTCCTGGTGGAAGCGCAGGAAATACAGCGAGTCGGCTTTCCAAATCTGCCGCTCCGATAGCAGCGATATCCCTGGTTCCCGTCATGAGCAGCCACGGCACCTTCACCTGGCCGAACACCTCCTCCGGTTTACCCCGTTGCGGGCTGCCGGGACTCAATGCAACCGCCGCTTTAATTCGATCATCAACAAAGCGCGGCTGGCCGCGCGCCGTCGCCTGGCCGCTGACAGCCTGGGTAGTAAGCGCGCCAAAGGAGTGACCTGACATCCCGACCCGGCTAAGGTCCAGCCGATTGTTCAGAGCGTGTCCTTCCGTGGTTTGCCATAGGTCAAGTCTGGTCAGCACCCGGGACACATCATTGATTCGAAGCAGAAAATTCATCGGACCGGCGGCGGCTTTTAAGGCGGATAACCGTTCATTGACAGGTTTATGTTTCCAGATCTCGTCATCACTCCCCGGGTGCTGGACAAACACCACGACGTAGCCGCGCGCCGCCCAGTGCCTGACCAGATAGGCATTGCCCATGCGAGAGCCACCCAGTCCGTGGCTGAAAAGGACCAACGGATTCATGCGCGTGGCTCTGGGCAAATAGATGAGCAAGGGAATATTGCGAATACCGGCCTTACCCTGAACCACCAGGTCCAGCACCTCCGGGTCTGGAGTTTTTTCGATAAGCAGAGGGTCGTAGCCTGAGGCATTCGTCGCGCAGATGACAAGCGACAGCGCAACGAAAGCAAGGTACGGGAAGCTTATAGTAATGGGCGGCATAGTCGGGTTTCCCTGGGTCAGGAATTCAAATCAAATCCTAATCAGCGACTTTGGTCAATCTATCGGTTGAACCCTTTAGACCCGGATACTTTGATAAACTTGTGCAGCGGCAATGTGAACCACTGTTTTTGTCGCATTGATTCATTTGCTAATCAGTAATGGAGTTCTGTTCGTGCGCATTCTTTTCGTTATCGCCATAGGGCTCGGTTTGCTCGGTGCTGCAGGCCTCCTGATAGTGAATTCTACGTCAGGTCAGGATGCCCTGATGAAAAAAATGCTGCAGATTGCCTTCGACCGGCAGCCGCAAGAATGGGGAAGAGACAGTCTCCGAGTCGTTATCTGCGGAAGCGCCTCACCCCTCGGTAACAATCCTGATAGCGCGCAGGCCTGTATCGCCATTGTTACACCTGAGCATTTTTTTCTGATTGATGCCGGTGCCGGATCCCAACTGCGCATCAATCAGGCAGGATTACCCAGTTCACGACTGACCGGTGTGTTGTTAACGCATTTCCATTCGGATCATATCGCCGCGTTGCCTGACATAAATCTGGCCAGCTGGGTCACCGGAAATAAAGGCGGTGTGACGGTCTATGGACCCGCAGGCATTCAGCAGGTGATTGACGGTTTTAACCAGGCCTATGCGCTGGATCGCGGGTATCGGGTGGCTCATCACGGCGCAGAATTAATGCCGATTCAAGGTGGTCAGTTGTCCGCCGTTAAGATACAACCCGGGATCATCTGGCAAGATGGCAGCCTGACAATCCGTGCGATCGAAGTTGATCACTCCCCGATTGAACCGGCTTTGGGCTACCGGATTGACTACAAGGGTCGTTCTGTTGCGGTGAGTGGTGACACGGTTGTCCATGAAGGCTTTATCAGCGCTGTGCGTGATGTTGATGTCGTCATTCACGACGTGCTTGCCAGGCATGTGCTGGACGGCCTGAAGCAGGCAGCCGCAGAAGCCGGCAGAACGAGGCTTGCGCAGATAACTAATGACGTCATTGATTATCATGCTGATTCACTCACCCTGCAAAAGGCTTCAGACGATGCGGGAATTCAAAATCTGGTGCTATATCATCTCGTCCCGGTACCTGCGAATGCATTCATTGAAAAAATATTTATGCGCGGTCTCAGCTCGAAAACAATTCTTGGCAAGGACCTGATGGTGTTTGACCTGCCAGTCAACACGGCTGAGGTTAACATCACCGATCCTCCCTGATGTACGCATCGCAAAGATAACAGGGTGGATGACCTGCCCATCAGTATCGCCCTATACTATGGCTTACCCAACAGGATGACAGACTGTGAATATTGAACTGTGCGCGACCTATCAGGACCGAACCGCAGCGAGAGAGATGGTGACAAAATTGGGCGGACGCTTTTACTGCGAGCAAAGAGATGATACTGGTCATCTGCCCTTTGCAGCAATGATCTGTACGCAGACTGACGACCTTGCAGAGCTGATGACTTCAGCAGATGTTGGACTTTATATGGTCTGTAGACGAGTTATTAAACCCAGGGCGAATCCTGACCAATTGCCGGGTGCTATCGGTTTGTTCCCGATGGTGGCACACCCCGACCTTGGACATGCACAGTCCGACGCGCATTGGCGTGATCGGCACGCTCCGCTGGCTCTGAAGGTGCATGTGGCCATGAGTCACTACACCCAGCTAAGTATTATGCATTGTTTCAAAGGACCAGTACTCGACGGAATCGCGCTCTGCGGTTTCGAGTCATTGATTGATTTGAGAGAGAACTTTTTTGACACGCCTGAAGGTGAAAAAGCAATTCATAAGGACATCGCGCAATTTGCCGATACCCGAAAATCTCCTCGTCGTCTGATCGTGACTGAGTCGCATTTCTCCTGATTCATTAACCATTCAGTTCCAGTTAACCGACCATTCAGCAACCAACCGGCAAAGTGTTTCCTGACTAATCAACCCATATCGGGTAACAGGAGCCAGACCATGAAAATTTTTCGCAGCGTTCTCATACTTTCAAGTTTCGCCGTTTTGACCGGCGGCATTACCACCTCGTTGCAGGCGGAATCTATACTCCGTCTCTCCAACGGAGATCAGGTACTTGAACACCACTCAGAAAACGTTCACAGGAAAGCTGAACGGAGGAGCAGGCGTCATGATAACGATCACCACTCGCGGGCAAATCGCGATTGGAGCCGCGACCATGCCAATTGGGCCGAAAGCGGACGCTTCAAAACGCGTCGCCATCATCGCAGCCATCCGGTTGTACCCATCAACGCCCGCCTGAATATTATTCAGCTTAAAGGACTCAAACGCCATGCAAGGATCTATGAGGCGTATGCGGAGTTGGGGAACGGAACCCTTATAGCACTGCCTGAACTTCGTGGCCATATTGTGAACGGTGGGACTCTGAATGCCAGAGTTTCAGGCAACCGGTACGTCAAGAATCTTATCCTTCAGGTGGCGCCCGGTGGACATCGGCGCGCCTACGTACAGGTAAATTACAAATCGCCACGAAATTCGAGACGGGGAGGGGACAGGGGCAGGTTAAACACCTAAGATTAATGCTTGTCTACCTGATTATTAACATCATGCAAAAACAACTCGAAGAGCAGGGTTTTGTATTACTTCCCGGTTTGCTGAGCGAACACCTGGTTGGGATGCTCAAGGCCGAACAGGCAAGGTTCGCGAGTCGTGATGAAAGCAGACTCTCTGTGCAGGTACAACTGGTCCACCAGTCTATAATCATCAGGGACTTTGTTTGTAACGGACCGCAGATCCCGATTGTTGTTGAAGCCCTGGGGGAGAATGTCTGTTTTACACACCAGCAATATGTGACGAAATATGCAGACGAAAAACAGCGTACAGATGTTCCGTGGCATCAGGATAATGGTTACGGTCGGCTTGTGCCCGCCAACGACCTGACTGTGTGGATTGCGCTGGATGACTGCGATACCAACAATGGTTGCCTCTGGGTTCATCCGGGTTCACAGAAGCTGGGAGACTTGCCTCACCATGGTGAGCACGGGCTCAGGGCAGCCGATGTTGAAGGAGCCGGGATTGCTCTCCCCATGCAGGCCGGTGATGCGGTGATGTTTGGAAGTCTGCTATTGCACCGATCGCTGGCAAACACCACATCCGGGACGCGAGTTGCTATGTATGTCCGATATTGCACCCCTGAAGTCAATATGGTCGGCGATACGACGAAGCCGGTGCTGGAAGATGGCTTCTCATGGATGGTTGCAGGTGAGGCGTGATGGTCATCTGATGACTCGACACCTCACAGATGCCTGGCAAGGCGAATCAGGTTTTCCTCCAGATGGTGGCAAAAGGCCAGCGCGTCGCAAATCGGCGAATTGGCGAGTCTGTTTCTGAGTTCTGCTCGCAATATCGTGAGCCTGGGGAGATTGTTCGCCAACGAGACTGCCACAGCCACATATTGCGCATCCGACGTTACCGCAAGTTCTTCGAGGTCCAGATTACTGAGCACACTCAAACCCATTCTCGATGATCTGCGATCGCTGCTCAGCGACACGACGGGTACACCCATCCACAGGGCATTCAGAAGTGTCGTGTGACCACTCCATGGAAATGTATCAAGACCAATATCTATCTCATGGTAGCGTTGCAGGTGCGCCGCCATCGGCTCAGCTGGTAACAGCGTGATTCGGTTTTGTAGAATTCCATGAAGCCCCATGGCTTCGGTGACTCGCTGCCGTGCGCCAGAGTCGGCAAATGCCAGACCTTGCAGGATAAGATGGGAGCCTGGTGTCTGCCTCATAATCTCTGACCACATTCGGAGACAGTCGCTGGAGATTTTCGTGGCATTGTTGAGTGACGCGAAAGTGACGTGTCCCTGCTTATGGGCTGGTAGCGGGTTTACATCCGGTGCTTCAACCGGCGGCCGATAACAACAAAAAGCAGGTTCCAGATTGCAGGTTTTTCCATCGCCGATATCGTCACCAGACAGATATTTATCCGCGATAAAATAGTCAATCGAGGCGAGCCCGGGATGACCAGGATATCCGAGATAAGAGACCTGGACAGGGGCCGGTTTCGCCGCGAAAACCGCTATCCTGTTCCCGCCAGTATGACCTGAAAGGTCAACCAGTAAATCTATCGCGTCCCGTTTGATCAACTCGCACACTTCTGCATCGGCATATTTGTCGATCATGTGCCAGTCGAGGCATTGTGCGCGAAGTATCTTTGAAAATCCGTCCTCTGCGGACGTATTGGAATAAACAATATTGTGAACCCGGCGCACATCACTGTTTTCGAGTACGGGCAGCAGAAACCGGCCGACAGGATGATCCCTGAGATCACCGGATATCCAACCCACTCTTACCGGACCCTCAACTGGATCCTCAACTGGAGCCTCGCGAGTTGAATTATCTGCCTGTGCGTTCAATTGGGTTTCTATCTGACGGTTCATTTCCATTTGTTTCGACACAATAAGCTTGTTGGTAGCACTCGGAATGTAATGTAGAGAGAGTATCAAACTGGAGTAGGCGGGAAGGAAGCCGGGACGAAATTTCACGGCCTGCTGGTAATGGAGTATTGCCTGCTCAACATAACCCTGCATCAGATATGCTCCAGCGAGATTGTTGTGACTCTCCGCATCTTCCGGCTGAAGGCGAACTGCCGTCAATCCAGCTACGCGGGCTTCATTGAGCTTAAGCAGATGTCGGAGCGCGTAACAGAGGTTTCGATAACTGAGCGCTGAATCGGGATCCACCTTGATTGCACGCTCGAAAAAATCCACGGCGTTCAGCAGGTTGCCTCGTTTGATCCAGGTCACCCCCATGTTGTTTAACGCATTGCGATTGTTCGGTTCACGGGTGAGCGCCTTTTCCAGAAGAACGAGTGCCTCGTCAGTCCGACTCACCTTGTTGAGCATATCAGCCAGATCAGATATTCGATCCACGGAATGATCATCGAGCGCGACACTGCGTTCAAGATAGTTAACGGCTCCTGGCTGGTCTCCCAGGTTATAGCTGATGTATGCACTCAAATATAGCAGGTCGGGATGATCGCCATGTGCGGAAGTTGCCTGGTCACACAGGGACTGTGCGGACTGCCATTGTGACTGCCGACACAGTTCTGAAATCTTAACCAGGAATTGGCTGAGGGCTGGCACGCACTTCCCTGTTTGATTGCTTAATTTAGGACAAGTTAGCCTCTGACGAGACTGTTATCAACGATCGGTTCAGGCGTATGATGTTGCGGATGGACTCATCGTTATTGATCATCGGTATGGTGTTTGGCTCTTTCGGTCTTGGATACTTCATCTACGGTAAAAAGCAAAAGTCGCTTGTTGCGCTCGGCTCTGGGGTAGGATTGTTCCTTGTTCCCTACATCTCATCCGACATTGTGATGGTCACTGCAGCAGGCCTGCTGCTCATGGCAGCCCCGTTTATTATCAAGTTTTGACTCACCGCCATCCCGGAGAAGGTGGTTGGCTATGTCATGCGACATTAATACGCCCGACGGGTGACAAAAAACGGGACTCGGCTATCCTGTCTGCGATGACGTGCGTGGGTTGACGTGACGCCTCCGCGAGCGCATAGATTTCCTCGAGTGTCTGTCCAATCCGATCGATATGAGTGACTAGTTCATCGTGCCGATAGCCTGCACGTTCGCAGTAGATATCGATGATTCCGCCTGAGTTGATCACATAGTCCGGTGCATAGAGTTTACCGGCATCCACCAGTGACCTGCCGATGCCAACCTCGGCTAATTGATTGTTGGCAGCCCCCGCGATGATTGGTGCAGTGATTTCGGACAAAGTGGTCACGGTAAGAAAGCCACCTAAGGCACAGGGTGCAAAGACCTCCACACCCTGGCGGTGGATATCGTCAAGTTTGCAAACAGTAACCTGAAGCTTGTCTTGCAGTTCCTCGATTGCCCGCGGATAAAGGTCGGCGACAACAACCCTGGCGCCTGCGTTGACCAGGAACTCGGCGAGACGTTTGCCGACGTTTCCGACCCCCTGAATGGCGACGGATACACCGTGCAGATCGCCACTCCCAAATCGGTGCGCGAGACTGGCTTTGATGCCAACGAATACACCATAGGCAGTCGAAGGAGAGGGATCACCACTAATCTGACTGCCATCGTTTAATTTTTTCTGATTGATGCCAGCCACGTGTCTGGTTTCGGTCGCGACAATTTGCAGGTCGGCGACATTCGTGCCCGAGTCTTCTGCGGTTATATATGCGCCGTCGAGGTGCTGGATAAAGCGACCCATGGCACGCATCAAAGCCGGGGTTTTTGTGGTCCGGGGATCACCGACGATCACGGCTTTGCCGCCACCTAGTGGTAATCCTGCCATGGCGGATTTATAGGTCATGCCTCTTGATAAGCGCAGGGAATCAGTAATCGCTTCTGACCGGGAACCATAAGGCCACATGCGAGCTCCGCCAAGTGCAGGTCCGAGATTCCGGTTGTGAACGGCAATATACGCCTGTAATCCGCTTTGCTCATCTGTACATTCAAGTACTTTTTCGTGGTGATCAAAGTCTTTGAAGCTGCTTGTATCTATTTCTGCAATATTCACTGGTTTTCCTGTCACGCTGCTTTTGGATCAACCCACTTTACGGGTTGAGGTTCATTATTTAACTGGTCGAGGAGCGTCTGTGTTGTTGCCCTCGCTGTTGCCGCATTGGCTGCCTTGATGTGGCCGTACCCGCGGATTTTCTGGTACTGCAAAACCACGTTGGTAATATCTTTAAGTGTTGAATCCGTCAGCTGGCCAAGCAGCTTATCTGCCAGGGACTCGAATTCAGCAATGAGTTCACGTTCCAGCTTTCGGTCCCGCGTGTATCCAAATGGATCCAGCGGTGTACCGCGGAGAAACTTTAAGCGTGCCATCAGTTTGAAGACGCCCAACATCCAGCCGCCAAAAGTCATTTTCCGCGGTAAACCTGTGTGCGGGTCAACCGGTGCAAGTAACGGCGGGGCAAGATGGAACTGGAGCTTGTACTCTCCTTCAAACTGCGCCGACAAGGCCGCCCGATAGGCGCTGGCACTGTACAAGCGAGCAACTTCGTACTCGTCTTTATAGGCCAGCAGTTTGAAGTAAGAGTTTGCGACGGCCAGCGTTACTGTATCTGAATCCAGTTGTGATTCGGCCTGGCGGAACTTCTCCACCATTTGTCGAAAGCGTCGCGCGTATGCCTTGTTCTGGTAGTTTTCCAGATAACTCTCTCGGTGAGCAATAATTTCGTCCAGAGTTTTGGGTAACCGCGCCTCTTCTTCTGGATTGCCAGGTTCTGGCAGCCGATCCACAGCGGCCATTCGACCGAGGTGGAATGCCGCCTGATTTTCCGTGACACCAGCGCCATTCAACTCGATTGCTTCCAGGATGGATGCCGCGGTAAGCGGAATCAGGCCTTGTTGAAATGCATAACCCGCCAGAAATATATTGGCAGCCATGGTGCCACCAAGGTATCGCTCGGTATTCAAATTGGCGTCGACAAACGCGGTTTTATCCGGGCCAACACAAGTGCCAATCAGTTTGCGCATTGAAGTGGCAGGGAAAACTGCGTCGGCGTTACGGGTAAAGTCTGCGGTCATAGCCTCATGACGATTGATAACTGCGTGGGTGATATCTGGATCCACTTTCACCATGCAATCATTGCTCGCTGCAACCACCAGATCTGAGCCGATGACCAGGTTGGCTCCACCGGCTGCAATACGCACGGCAAGAATGTCTTGCGGATCTTTCGCGATCTGGATATGCGAGATAACTGCGCCGAACTTCTGTGCAAGCCCGGTCATATCAAGTACCGACACGCCTTTGTTTTCGATGTGCGCCGCCATCCCGAGAATGGCGCCCAGAGTCGTCACACCTGTGCCACCGACACCGGCCAGGACGATGCCATAGGGCGCCGCGATATCGGGGATGACAGGGTCGATGAGCACCTCGGATGAATCATAGGACGCTGGATCAGACTTGTCTGGATGCCGCAGTTCCCCGCCTACTACCGTGACGAAGCTGGGGCAAAAACCCTTGATACAGCTCATATCCTTGTTGCAGGACGACTGCTCGATTTTGCGCTTTCGACCAAGCGCAGTCTCCTCCGGTACGATGGAAAGGCAATTTGAGACGATGCCGCAGTCACCGCAGCCTTCACAAACATCAGTGTTGATAAAGGCACGAATCGCGGGGTCCAGCAGTTCTCCGCGTTTTCTGCGCCTTCGCTTTTCAGCGGCGCAGGTCTGGTCAAAAATCAACACTGAAGTCCCGGGATGTTCGCGGAGTTCGCACTGCACCGCATCGAGATCATGACGATGCGCATATTGAGTGAACGAGGGGAACGTTGGCCGATCATACTGATCAACGTCCTCGCTGACGACAACGATACGAGTGATGCCTTCTCCTTCGAGTTGCCTGGCCATCTGGGAGACCGACAATTGGCCATCAATCGGCTGACCGCCGGTCATCGCCACGGCATCGTTATAGAGTATTTTATAAGTGATATTAACCCCGGCCGCGATGGCCGCACGGATCGCGAGCAAACCAGAGTGAAAATAAGTGCCATCGCCGAGATTCTGAAAAACATGCCGCGTCGTTGTAAACGGAGACTGGCCAATCCAGGTCGCGCCCTCACCTCCCATCTGGGTAAAAGTGTCGGTCTGACGGTCCATCCAGGTAGCCATATAGTGGCAGCCGATTCCGCCCATAGCACGACTGCCAGGGGGGACTACCGTCGAAGTATTGTGCGGACATCCCGAACAATAGTGCGGTACGCGTTCAATTAATTCCTTCGGAGCATTGAGATACTGTTCTTTCTCCTCTAGAAAGGTCAGACGCTCTGAAATGTCTGAGCTGGTAAAGAATTTCTCCAGCCTGGACGCGATGACCCGGGCAATGACTGCCGGGGTAAGCTCGCCGGTGGAAGGCAGCAACGAGCGACCGAACTCATCCCGCTTGCCGACAACGGTCGGCCGGTTCTCCGAATTCCAGTTGTATAGCTGACTGGTCAATTGATCTTCTATCAGACCGCGCTTTTCCTCGACCACCAGGACTTCGCTCAGACCGCTCGCAAATTCGTGAATACCTTCAGGTTCGAGCGGCCAGGACATACCGACCTTGTAAACCCGCAGCCCCACTTCTGTGGCCAGCTCATCATCAATGCCCAGATCATCCAGTGCCTGCATGACATCGAGAAAGGATTTGCCCGTGGAGATGATGCCGATTCCTGGATCATCGGAATCGATCACGATTCGATTCAGTTTATTAACACGCGCAAAGGCGAGAACTGCTGACATCTTCTCGTTGTGCAGCCGAAGTTCCTGTTCCAGTGGTTTATCCGGCCAGCGAATGTCGAGGTCCTGCGGTGGGGTGTCCGGCAGATTGACCTGGAAGTTACTGATGTCAATGTCCGCAGAAAAAGAGGCATCCACAGTTTCCGCGATGGTTTTCAAGGCGACCCAGCAACCGCTGAAACGAGACAACGCCCATCCATAGAGTCCGAGGCTAATGACTTCCTGTACACCGCTGGGATTGAGTACCGGGATCATCGCATCAACGAAGGCGTATTCGGTTTGATGGGGTAGGGTGGAGGATTTACATCCATGGTCGTCACCGGCGATAACCAGAACCCCACCGTATTTGGAGCTACCTGCATGATTGGCGTGTTTGAATACATCTCCGCTGCGGTCGACGCCTGGACCTTTGCCGTACCACATGGCAAAGACACCATCGACGTTGGCACCTTCGAACAGGTTCACCTGTTGTGATCCCCAGACCGCGGTCGCGGCCAGTTCTTCGTTTACACCGGGTTGAAAATGAATATCGTGACTTTGCAGATACGCTTTCGCCTGCCATAGAGTCTTATCCAGGCCACCCAGGGGAGAACCTCGATATCCCGAGATGAACCCGGCCGTGTTAAGTCCGGCAGCAACATCAAGTTCTTTTTGCAACATTGGGAGACGCGCAAGTGCCTGGCTGCCGGTCAGGAAAACCCGACCTGTATGTTGTGCGTACTTGTCGTTGAGACTAACTTTTCGTGAAGCCATCAAGCTTTTCTCCCTCTGCCAGGATGTAAATCGAATTCGTGGATACTAAACCCAGATGAGTCCGGGCTGAAATGCACGGGAAACAGCTGCAATTGCGAAAGCATCTGAAATACAGAAAGGCGCCCGGATGGCAGGCAGATTACGTACAATCATGTGGATATCCTCATTGCAGGATCACTGCGCGGATTTCAGCTTCTGCCGTCTTGCCGGGGGATCACCCCGTCAATTAACATCAACCGGTTTTACAGTCACTGGGCTGGTAAGCCTCGACGCGTAATCTATAAGAGAATCGCAGGCTTTTCAATAGGCATGTCGTGCCTGCCTGTCTAAATACGGGTTTTAAGGAATTACGCGGATGTTGACGGGTTCTTTCCTGGGTGCGGCAACCGGAGGCAGGGGATCCTGGGTGACGGCTTTGGCAACCAGGTCGGGCAGCCCGAGCATGCGCAGTACATAACGCGCCGTGTTGTCGGTCGCAGATGGACCCAGAGTTCCGTCGGCAACGGCCAGCATCGTGTGTCTGACCATGCCGGTTATCAGACTTTGTGCAAAATGCGGATCTTCAACCTTGAATCGTCCGGCGCTTACCCCGCGCTTGATGTCGGCGAGACACTGCTGCTCATCCTGATGCAGGACATGGGTGCCAGGCAGGCCGGAAAATGTAACGAAAGAGTTCCACTCAGCGTTATCCTGAGCGAGACGGAAGTAGTACTTCAAGGCAACGGCTATCATCATGGCGGGATCTTTAATATTTTTACGAAGCTCAGTCAATGTTGCGGTAAATTCCTCCCGATAGTCGAGTATCACTGCTTCAAACACATCCTGCTTTGTCTGAAAGTAATTATAGAAGGTACCCGTGCCGACCTGCGCTCGACCGGTAATGTCCTGTATCGAGATCTTTTCGTGACCGCGCTCCAGAACCAGATCGCGAGCGGCGCGAACCAGTGCTTTGCGGGTCGCTTTACGTCTGTCAGGTAGACTCACCTCATCCAGGTGATGCAGGTTATCGCGATTGCGTGTTGCTTCCATGCTGGAGAGAGCCTCTGATTTAAACGCCGTGCGCTACGGTATCAAGATTCGATCGATGATATCTGAATAAACAATGGAAATATTCAATGGTTTTCTTAATACTTGACACAGTTCACACTTTTTGGATAAAAATTCTACTTATCAATATAAATCAATCGCTTAAATAGATAATCCGGAATCTACATGAACTTTGAATTTAGCGAAGAACAGGAAGCAATTCGCGCGTCGGTCGAGCGAATCTGTGCACGCTTTGGAGACGATTACTGGCTGGCCCGGGACACTGATGGTGACTTTCCGGAAGCTTTCGTCCAGGCAGTCACCGACGGAGGCTGGCTTGGGATTGCCATGCCAGAACAGTATGGTGGCGCCGGGCTTGGTGTTACCGAGACTGCTATTTTGGCGCACACAATTGCACGTTCCGGGGCTGGCATGAGTGGTGCTTCGGCGGTTCATCTCAATCTTTTTGGGCCGAATCCGATTGTCGTTTTTGGTACCGAGGAACAAAAAGCGCGTTTCTTACCGAGACTGATCGAAGGCAAAGACAGGGCTTGCTTTGGGGTAACGGAACCGGATGCCGGGCTGAACACCACACAGCTGACAACACGCGCCACGCTGGATGGGGATCACTATCGCATCAATGGTCGCAAGATGTGGACGACGACCGCACAAACCGCTAACAAGATCCTGATCATCGCCCGAACGACAGCACTTGCGGACTGCCGGAAAGCGACTGACGGATTAACACTGTTCTACACAGACCTTAACCGGGAGCAAATTGAGGTACGGCTGATCGAAAAGATGGGGCGTAAGGCGGTAGATTCCAATGCCTTGTTTATTGACGATTTGATTGTACCGATTGCGGACCGGATTGGTGAGGAAGGTGATGGCTGGAAATGTCTGCTGCATGGTCTCAATCCGGAACGCATATTAATCGCTGCTGAAGCGGTAGGGCTTGGTCAGGCTGCACTGCAGAAGGCATCAGCTTACGCCCGCGAGCGAGTCGTGTTTGATCGCACCATCGGTAAAAATCAGGCAATTCAGCACCCATTGGCTGAAAACTGGATGGAGCTTGAGGCAGCAAATCTCATGGTCTTTAAAGCGGCCGATCTTTATGACAGAGATCAACCCTGTGGTGCGCAGGCCAACAGTGCAAAATATCTCGCTGCCGAAGCTGCCCTGAGGGCCTGTCAACGTGCCGTGCTTACCCATGGCGGCATGGGCTACGCGCGGGAGTTTCATGTTGAACGTTATCTTCGCGAAATCATGATTCCGATGATCGCACCGATCAGCCAGGAACTGATCAAGTCGTTTATTGCCGAGCGGATCCTGGGACAGGAGAAAAGTTATTAACCAAAATAACAATGTGACTTGTGTAGCCGCAGAAAACCGTGCTGAATAAGGCGTATAGTGAATCGCGCCGTGGTACGGCAGATTCCAGCGGCAGGCCATCAATCACTACAGAATTAATCACTGCAGAGTAGTTAAATGGAGGAGTCGGCTCATCAGGTAACGGAACTCGTCACGGGCATTGTACTGCTGATGCTCGTTGCGGCGCTCACAACGATCGTGAGCAAACGCATTGACAAGGTACCCCTGACCATATTGCTGGTTTTCGTCGGCATGATGATCAGCATGGGTCATGTCTACATGGGCACCCTGGGTGTACTGGCGAACTTTCATCTGACACCTGAACTGGTGCTGTTCGTGTTTATACCAACGCTGATTTTCGAATCTGCGTTCAACCTTGATGCGCGGCAGGTGTCCCGTAATATCTGGCCGATTCTGACGCTCGCAATTCCAGGCTTGTTGCTCTCGACCGCGATTATCGGTTTGATCATCACAGCTTTCACCGAATTCGACTTGATGGAGGCGCTGCTGCTCGGCGCAATTCTAAGCGCAACCGATCCGGTGGCGGTCATTTCGATCTTTAAACAACTGGGTGTCCCGGAGCGATTGACCATACTGGTCGAGGGTGAAAGTCTGTTTAACGATGCAACTTCTCTGGTACTGGCAACCCTGTTGTTAAGTATTCTGGTCTCTGGAGAGTTTTCTACCGGTGTTGTCCTGGCAGGCGCTGGCAATTTTCTCGTTGTGTTTTTCGGCGGGGTACTCGTCGGCTGGATGCTTGCGATTATTGTCGGGTACACCTTAGGCGGTATCGAATCGGACCCGGCCATCGAAATTACCCTCACCACAATTCTTGCCTACTTCGCGTTCATCATTGCGGAACATGTGTTTCACGTCAGCGGGATTATGGCCGTCGTCGCGGCAGGCCTGGTCATTGGCTCCTGGGGGAAATCGAAAATATCCCCGTCGACCTCCGAGTTTATGGAACATTTCTGGGAGTATCTTGCGTTTTTAGCCAATGCGCTGATTTTTGTGATGGTCGGTTTACAGATTGATCTTATAGCCCTGTGGAATTCTGTTGACCTGATCTTCTTTGTGGTAATCGCCATGCTGGTGTCTCGCGCAGTGATCATTTTTGGCTGTGTACCTCTGCTTAGCAGGTTGCCGGGTTCGGAATCCATTGGCCTGCCTTTTCAGAAGGTGATGTACTGGGGCGGGCTCCGCGGTGCAATTGCGCTGGCGATTGTTCTGTCGCTCCCGCCGTTCGATTATAAAGACACGTTGGTGGCCGTGGTCATGGGCGCTGTACTGTTTACGCTGGTGGTTCAGGGACTGACTATTGAGGTGTTGGTGAAGTTTCTGGGTCTCGATGCGCTCAGCGCACCGGACAATCTTGCCAGGCTGGAAGGCGATAAGAATGCTCGTCAGGAAGGTCTGTTGCGCCTCAGCTCATTGGTGAGCGGCGGCATGTTTTCGCAACGCATCGCTGACAACATCCGGGAGAAGTGCGAGCGTAATCTGGCAGAACTCGAGCGTGAAATCGCAATCTTGCACGAGTCCATGGGTGAGGTAGAGAAGGTCACGATTCTTTCGATGCGCTGTCTGGCCAGGGAAAAAGCCCGGGTTTATGAATTGTTCAGCAAAGGGTTGATCAATGAGTGGGCATTTCGGGAGCTGGACTCAACCATCTCCGTTCAGCTCGATGATGTCCGCCACAAAGGATTCATGCCAACTGCAGATATCAAGATGTCTGTGGGTAAAGCGATGGACCTGTTTGTGATCAGAGTGCTTGAGGCAGTACCGGGTTTTGCAGCTTTTGTCGAAAGACTCAGAACGTCAAGAATCATTCGTGATTACGATGTGGCCTGGGGACGTTATCGAAATGCCAACAGCGTTTTACAAAACTTCGAACATCTGGTTGGTGAAACGGACGCCGGTGGCAGCGTCGCAGAGAAGGTGCACGCGGTCTATGAGGGCATTCTGGCGACATCAAAGTTACAGATTGATGAGGTTGCAGACCTGTACCCGGAGTTCGTTGAAACCATGCAGGAGCAACTCGGTCAGCGACTGCTGCTCGTTGCAGAACATGAGTCAGTTGAACACGCGGCTGAACTCGGGATGATCAAGGAAGGCATCGCCGGGAAAATACTCAAGGATCAGGTTGCGCGGCTGCGTCAGCTCAAGCAGGATAATATTTCTGCCGCTTTTGAGATCGAGGTTTCAGAATTGTTGCGCAAACTTCCTTTATTTAAGGGACTGGAAGAAGAGTTCAATACCATCGGAAGCTATCTGCGACCCAGGACCGTCCCAAAAGGTACCGCAATCATCAAACAAGGCCAGGATGGCGACTCAATGTTTCTCATCGCCCGTGGTATTGCCCATGTGCTGATTGAGGAGGGCGGTGTTGTGAGCCAGGTCGCGACGCTGTATGCGGGAGATTTTTTTGGTGAAGCAGCACTTCTGCACAGTGCGCCACGCAACGCAACGGCAGTCGCTGCGACACCTTGTTCACTTTATGAACTTCGCCAGCATGACCTGCATCGATTGATGGATAATTATCCGCTGATCAAAAAGGCCGTGGAAGAAGTGGATGCGAGTCGAAAAAATCTAAATTCTCAAGTTCTGGGCGACGGGGAGGGGTAACAACATATGCGAGCAATCAACCGTATCTGTGTCGTACTGGAACCCCAGCAGGATGAACAGCCAGCACTCGATCGCGCTGTCTATATCGCCAGGGCCACCAACGCATCGTTACACCTGTTTCTCTGTGCTTACGATCGTGCAATTGGAATTGCTTCATTTCTCTCTGGCAACCAGAAGTCTGTTTTCATCAAGACGATGGTGGATGGCAGCGAAGTGTTGCTGGAAAGAAAGCGGGCATCGCTGCTGGAACTGGGACTCGAAGTGACAACAGAAGTTGTGTGGAACCGTCATCCAACCGATGCAATTCTGAAGGCTGCTGTGGATTGTCAGTGCGATCTGTTGATGAAGTACGCAAGATCCCATAGCCGCGCCGAAATCATGTTCAATCATATTGACTGGAACCTGATGCGTTACAGTGCTTGCCCGGTCATGCTGGTGAAAACTGGCCAGTGGGATGAGGTAGGGCAGGTTCTTGCTTCGATCGATGCTGCTCCCGAGACAGACCTGCACAGACAGCTGAATCATACTATTCTTGCGACTGCCAGCTATCTGGCCAGCCAGCTTGCATTTGAATTGCATCTGGTCTGCGCGTATCCACCGCCACCTGTATTTGTTCCGGTATCGAGGGCATCAACCGCGCTCGTTAGTTATCGCTCGCGTATGTCTCAAATGGTCAACCAGAATCTCAGGGCGCTTGGGTTAGAATACGGCGTCCAGGAGGAACACCTGCATGCAATTGAAGGGCCGGTGGACTGGGTTATACCGAAAGTCTCCGAAGACCTGGTTGCGGAGTTCGTTGTGATGGGAAACGTGTCGAGAGAATCCATGTCTGGCAAGAGCATCGGTAGCACAGCGGAGTCAATTTTAGACCAGTTAAATACTAATGTACTGATGGTTCGTATCAACGAATCACCCGCTTAGTGCTATTCCTTTTTGTGATCCTTATCCTTATCCTGGTCCCGGAGCTTGTGCAACTTTGTCAGCGCTGTATCGGCGACGTCCTTGACCGTCTTGACGACACCGCCTTTTTGATACTCGCTGACGAGAAGATTTTCCATCCTGCGTAGATAGGCATCGGATGACGATTCATCCGGCGTCTGTGCACCACCAAAAAGGTTGATCCAGCGATCGCTCCGGTGGCCGAGTCGCAGCAATTCATTGAAGTACTTGCCGGGCCGTTCCGGGTCTGTGAAGGCACCCACCAGGGCTGCGATAATCGAGATTGGACTCAATAGTAAATCCCGAAATGCGTCCAGCGCCAGTTTGAATTGAAATCCCACAACGTCGCGTAATAGTGCCCAGTGGCCTTGAGCCCCATCCTCGAGGCCAGTCAGCTTAGCGTCACCGGCAGGTGCGTTGCTTTGCGTTTTCTCGTTATTGGATTCCTGATTCTCGCCTTGACTGTTCACTGCCTGTTCTCCTTGATCACCAGTGCGGATGCCTCGGTTTTCGCCCAGGCACAAATTTCGGACATGGTGCCGCTGAAGACAATGCGGTCAGTTTTTTTGTCCAGTTGATAGTTGTACATGGGGTCATAGTAATCAACCAACAGCATGCTGATCCATGTTTTGTGAGCTTGAAGATTCCCACGGGATTGCTCACTCAATGCAGCGTCGATGGCCGCATGTACCTGCTTATGACGGACCCCGCCAAGCCGCTTTTTGATGGCATCAACGGCCGTCAGGAACTGACCCGAGAATGCAGGAAAAGCAGAATCGCCAAAGCGTTCTAAATATTCGCTCCATTGATCGATAATGTATTCCCGGTAAATTCTATCGACGCGTTCTGCCAGAGTGTCTTCCAGCAACACAATCGGCGCCTGCTTCATCTGTAACTGAAGCTCGGGTGGCAGGCAACTCCTGCCGATCAGGCGACCTTCATCCTCAACATATATGGGTCCGGATAGCGGTCGGTGCTCGAGTTTGATCAGTTCGGCGGCAAGTGCGTTTTCGAAGTTGATTTGCGTGGGTTGCCCATCGATGCGCTTACCGAAGGCAGATCCTCGATGGTTCGCCAGTCCTTCGAGGTCGACGTAAGCGGGCAATTTGTCCAGCAATTCGGTCTTACCAACCCCGGTACGACCGGACACGATTATCATTGCCGGTAACGCGTTAAATTCGGCGAGCAGTGAGTGCCGCAGCGCTTTGTATCCGCCAGGAATCCGAATCACCTCATGACCTGCGTTGTTGATCCAGTCGCAGGCCAGGCGGGAGCGCAATCCACCGCGAAAACAAAACAAGTGGACGGGCTTACCGGTGTTGTTCGCATCGATAAATTGAAGCCATTGCCAGATGCGGTCGTCCCTGATCGCCCCGGATACGAGTTCATGACCAAGCGCTTGGGCAGCAGCGGCGCTTTCCTGCTTGTATCGAATGCCAACTTCATGACGCTCGGAATCCATCAGGATCGGTAAGTTGACCGCACCAGCGATTGAGCCCTGGGCGAACTCAATCGGGGCACGTACGTCGATGAGCGGACATCCTTCGAGGACTATTTTTTCAAGGATATGCCTCTGCGCTTTGTGTTCGATCACCGAATTTTCCAGTACATTATCTTCAGCCTTCATTGCGATGTTCGTGACATTAGATCAATAGCACCACCAATCGTGGCAATGTTAATACTGGTGGAAAGTTCTGCAACGAATCTGTGCGGGCAGCCGGGACTATCGGCAGTCACCTTTGCGCGCATCATCACTCCGTAGACGCCTTATCAACCCGCGGTGTCAATTTGAAGATCTGCCGGGTGTTTTTTTCGATCAACTTTCGCGAGTACAACAGAGGCAGCGCACCATCGTCAGCCCAGGTCTGCAACAGGTCCGAATAGTGCCTGCTGCCAGGGACACCTGACTGTCCGGGTGTATTGGTCATGTAAGCATTATCCCATTGCCCCACGTCCAGCACCATGCGCCATGACGCACCACTGACGATCGAGAAATCCGGGAGATATCGGGTGCTGTTTGGCGTATCGCCGCTCCCGCCTCGGCTGACCCTGGGCATGGCAAAAAGCGCTCTCGTTTTCGCGTCAACATGGTCAGACAGCGGATGTTTAAAGGCAATGGTGTGCAACGTCCGCCAGCGCCACTCCTTCAAATCATCGCCCATTAATTTTCCGGCAGCGATGATCGCCTTAGCCATTGAGTCGGCGGCGATTTGCTGACGTTCCGCTGCGGGTAAGGCGAGGAAATATTCGGTTATCCGATTGTTGTGTAATACGCCGATATCGGACAAGTCCTGAAGCGCGAGTGCCTTGCGCATAACTGGTTCGCCGAGATAACGGGAGAACCATATTTCATAAAGTGCCGCGGCTGCAGAGTCTGCGTCCAGTTTATAATCCCAGCCGGACAACATCTCGTTAGCGGGGTAGGGCAATGCGTTTGTTTCGATGGACTGTAAAATCTGTCTTGCCGGCAGGGAAGTATAGTCGCGTTGCAGTGCCATCGATGCATCCAGCGTGTGCTGTTTATCCTGGTTGAGCACTTCCGCGATACGATTTATCCGCCACGGATAAGCCCATTCGAATCCGAGGCGCATTTCCTTATAGGGGTATCCCTGCGGCAGACTCATCGCGTTGGCGGTTCCCACCCAGCCACGCTTCGGATTGAGCTCAACGGGTAACTGATCCATATCGTGGAATCCCTGCCACTCATATCGACCATCCCCGGGCACCGGAAGCAAACCATCGTAATTAGTGCGTATGGGCGCAAGTCCTGCCGGCTTGTAACCAATGTTGCCGTCTATATCCGCGTAGACTTGATTCTCGCTTGGTGCGCCCCAGCGATTCAGCGCGCCGAGGAACTGATCCCAGTTTTGCGCGCGCATATACTCGACTGAACCAAAGTAGGGTGCCATACCCGGTTCCAGCCACGCGGCCTGTACAGCGAACGCGTTTTTCTTCCCCCTGTGGATAACCGGTCCGTGTACCGTGAACAGCAACTCCATCGTGACTGGATCTGCATCCCGGACTGCGAAGGTTTCGTTGACGCGCGTCAGTTCTCGCCAGCTATCCCGATATCGGTATCGGCCACGATTCATGCGATACACCATGAGGTCTTCCTGGTCGATGGAAAATATCGTCAGACCAAAGGCAATGCGTTCATTGTGGCCAATTGAGATGCCGGGCAGGGCAGGTTCTCCTGCACCAATGACGTTGAGTCCGGGAGCCACGAGGTGGGTTGCGTAACGTAACGAGGGAACCGCATGTCCCCGATGCGGGTCATTAGCCAGAACGGGCCGTCCGGTTGTGGTTCGCGACGGCGAAACAGCCCAGTTGTTGCTACCGGCACCCAGGTCACGCTCCTCCAGAGCTTTTAGCGTCGCTGCCATCGAAACCGCCTGGTCCATGGTCCTGGTGTGTTGTGCTGAGGCGAATTGTACCGCCCCACTGAAATCAACCGGCGCCTTCGCCAACTGATAAATACGGGTCACATCGGCAGGAATTGCGCAGGGATCAAGCCCGTCAACCACGGTTGTTGACCAGGGAGGCTCCAGCTTGAGGCGTTTCGCATCAACCTCGAGGCCATGCCGGCAAACGATCCGGGCGCGCTGTGCTTCGCTGGTAACGTTACGCCACAAACCGTTGGAACGGATACGAACAACATCCTCATCCCGCCATCGGGCCGGTTTATAGTCGAGAACGCTGAATTCAACCGGTAACAGCGCTGGTTGCTGCTCCGTCAGGTCGATGAACGCATTGATACCCGAGGTAAACGCCTGTGAGATGCGTTTTGCATCAGAACCGTAGGCGAGCCATTCCCGATACATATCACCCCGGTAGAGAAACAATCTCGCAGCCCGGTCCTGTTCAAGATAATTTTTTCCCAGCACTGCAGAGAGTTCACCGAGCCCACGGCGACGCCACAGGTCGATCTGCCAAAGCCGGTCACGAGCAGCGTTAAATCCCTGAACGAAAAATGCATCGTAATGCGTGTTGGCATAGATGTGACCAATTCCCCAGTTGTCCACAAGAATCTCAGCCGGTTGCTCCAGTCCGCTTAAGGTGAAAGTTTTCGTGGTTTCCGTTTGAGCTGCCACGCGGATTGGACCCATCAGGAAAACGGCCCAGAAAATCAGTGAAAGATATTGCATAACAACTACCTGCAGGAATTGAGCGCATTTTACATGAACGCAAACGCAAAGCGGTCATGCACATTATCTGGTCAACCTGTGGACGAGGGCGGGAGAGGTCAGTTGACCAGGTTGGGATTCGGCAGTAAACCTCAGCAGGGTTTCAAAAGCTGAGTGAATGTTGTTCAATTTAACATAATATAGATTATGCGCACTCTTGGATATTTCGATAACAGACCGCCCAATGAAAAACGCACCCTCTGAGGGTGCGCGTTTCAGATCAAGAATAGACGTCGATACCGATTACTAGGCGTCTAAACTCCCAACGCACAGCTATACGGATGCAAAATCCTTTGCTGAATCTAGC
>JAJFKA010000145.1 GCA_021773555.1 Gammaproteobacteria bacterium | reverse complement strand
GAAGGTGCAGTGGTTCCTTTCCTACGCGGCTTGCGGCTCTCCGAGCTTCCCTCACTTGGTCGAAAGCCCCTGCGGGTCTTTCTCCACGCGCTCGGCGCTACGCCTGAAGGCTGCGGAAAGGAACCACTGCACCTTCCGCTAAAGTCTTCGAGAATTCACTTCGAACGACGGTATTTGCTTAAGTAAGTGCCATTCTACCCCGACCCCAAATATTTGCGATGTTCGAACTTGCGAGCAGGCTCACGATGACAATAGCGGCTGCGAAGACGAACCATTGAATCGCATAGGATATATTGGCGTTGCTGTTTGCGGTGACAGCTGTCCAGTGTCTAATCAAGACGCCAGGCTGGCCCGCGTCCAAGCGCACAGGGTAGGGGAATAGATCTTCGCCGAGAATTTCGGAGATGACATCCACATCCAGGCGGCGGATCTGCACTGGCCAGGAACTGGCATCAGGTCGTTCATCTGATCCGGGTGAGCTGGATTGTAGATGAATTTGGGCTGTGAGTTGGCGAACTCCAACAACTCGTCCAAAATTTAGTTGTGAGCCTGAAGCTACCGTTATCCAGCCACGGTCTACCAGGACGATTCGATTGCTGTTTCGCAACCGGAATGGGGTGATGACGCCAAATCCTAACTGGCCGTTATAGGATTGCGGTACCAAAAGTAAACTCTTTTCGTTGATGTATTCTCCCTCCAGTGTGACGTGCAGATTAGGGATGGCTCCGTCCCTGGTGAGGACAATATCTTCTATATTGATGGTTTCCTTTCGTTGTTCCTGTTGCATTGCTGCCTGAAGCGCCATCTTTTCAGAAGCCCGGTCAAGTTGCCAGATGCCAAGTCGGATGAAACCAGCAACAGTCAGCACGATACCGGCGACGACGAACCAGTTTACTCGTATCAGGACACGTCCAAGTTTCACTTCTGTTGTTGATTGCATTTGCTTTTATGAACAATTAGATCAGGTAACATTAACACGAAGCGTAGAAGCCTTAACTACAGCTTTGGGTCAGGAGTAGACCAGGTCATCATCCCACTATCAAGATCCCCTACGGAGCAGAAAGCCTAAACTTGTGGCCACTGAATTGACGCCGTGAACGGCCAGAAGCCAACATCAACGAGCGTTTTCGTCGATTTTTGTCAGGCTTGATTAGAGACTGACATGCGAGCAACCTTGATCTATCTTGATAAGGTTAAGCATCAATGGACCAACCATTCGCGGCCTATACTGGTGATGAACCTATTTGCTTAAGTAAGCGACATTCGATTCTGAGATAAAAGCTCAAGATGCTCCGATTAGTCAGATGCTTCAATAGAGGCGTGGCTGTCCGGCATTGCTGATTCGTCCAGCGTGGCTCTGATGCGTCGGCGTAATGCATCAGTGGTATAGGGTTTAGGTAGAAACGCCAATCCTTCTTCGAGGATAAAGTTGCTGTGAATACCGTCCGGAGAATAACCACTGGTAAAGATAATTGTAGTCTCTGGCGCAATGCGTAACATTTCCTGCATCACTTCCCGACCACCCATCCGGGGCATCACCACATCCATCAAGACGAGATCAATGTCGTTCACGTGTTGCGCGAATTTTTCTACTGCGTCCACACCATCAATCGCTTCGATAACTGAATAGCCTGCGCCTTTGAGCATCAGGCAAGACATTGTTCGAACCTGTGGCTCATCCTCAACGACGAAAATTGTTTCGCTCCCGCCAAAGACCTCACGACTGACCTCGACCCGTGCGGCTTTGGTTTTTTCTCGAACCAGCGGCAGGTAGATGTCGAATCGAGTTCCTTCGCCAATCGTACTGGTGAGGTCGATAAAACCGTCATGCTGCTTCACAATGCCGAACACGACTGAGAGCCCCAGTCCTGTGCCTGCGCCCTCCGGTTTGGTGGTGAAGAAAGGTTCGAATATTCTTCTCGCTATTTCTTCGCTGATGCCCGAGCCGTTGTCGGTCACACTAATGACGGCGTATTCACCAGGATGGGCAAATGATTTCCGGTTGACGAACTCCTCGTCCACCCGGCTCGTCGTGGATTCGATCACGAGGTTGCCGCCGATTGGCATTGCGTCTCTTGCATTGACAGCCAGATTGATCAGCAGTTGTTCTACCTGCCCCTGGTCGGCCATCACGTTAATCGTATGCGGCGCTCTTTTCATGACGACGTTAATACTTTCCGGGAGTAATCGCCTGACCATTGATTCAATACCCGTTAATAGTGCATTGGCATCAAGCAGTTGTGGTTCAATGATCTGGCGGCGACTGAATGCCAGCAGTTTCTGGGTCATATCGGCCGCGCGTTCTCCGGCGAGCTTGATCTCCTTGAGATATTCGGTCTGCGCGTCCCCCGGGGCGCTGATCGACAGGGCAAGATCGGAATACCCAAGGATGGCGACCAGCAGGTTGTTGAAGTCGTGAGCGATTCCGCCAGTGAGTTGCCCGATAGATTCCATTTTTTGTGAGGCCAATAACTGTTGTTCCAGTTTCCTGGTTTCGGCTTCCAGCAAGCTTCTCGCGGTAATATCCCTGATGATGCACGTAGTGAAACACTGATCATCAATTGGGTGCCGCGTGTAAGACATTTCCAGCGGGATCAGGCGACGATCCTTTGTCATCGCTTTCAGGATCACGCCGGTCTGTGGGGCCAGCGATTTTTGGCTGAACAAGGCTTTTAGCTGGTGATCGCCGAGGGATTCGGGCAGCAGACTGGTGGCCTTCATACCGATGAGTTCTTTTAAGTCAAAGCCGAACATTTCAACGCTGGCTGGGTTAGCGAAGGTGATGATGTTCTCGCTAGAGAGGGTGATTATGGCGTCCTGGGCGGTATTGGTGATCAGCTGATAACTCGTCTCGCGCTCGCGCAGGGTTTCCAGAATGTTTTTCCGTTCGGTGATGTCCCGCGCAATGCCAATGAGTGTGGCGGGGTCTGTTTCACGATTCAAACTGGCGCGCAGTTCCAGCCAGGCACGAGTGCCATCCTTGCGGATGATTTCCAGCTCAACATTGGGTGTGTTGCTGGCTCCCGTGGCGTCGTTAATTATGCGATTAACAAGGTCCAACGCTTTGGTCAGAGATCTGGGTTCGAGAATCTCGGAAAGATCCATTGCCACAATTTCTTCATCCGTATATCCGGTTATCTCGAGAACCGCGGGGCTGACGAAGCGGATAGAAAAGGCGACATCCATCACCCAGATGATATCGCTCACATTGTTCGCGATTAGCTGATAACGACTTTCGAGTTCCTGGAATTGTGCCCTGGATTCGCCAAGCTGATTCGTAAGTCGGGAGATATCCCGTTCGCGACGGTTCAGGAGGCCGAGCGTCTGGTGGAGTTTTCCAACGGTGTTTGGGATACCACGGAGAGATTCCCACAAGGAACTAAACCAACTCTCGCGTTCTGTGAAGGTAATATCGAATACTGCACCCTGTTCCGTCGATTCGATGCTGACCTGCGCGGCCGGACGACCCATAGAAATAGGCAGGCCGACCAGCTGACCGGCGAGTATCAGGTGAAATGTGTGTAGATTGTTGAGTCCCGATTTCATCTTGAGTTCAAGACGGATTTGTCCAACGGCGGTCTGTTTGATGCTGACCGAAACGGGCAGGGTTGTAGTCAGGGTACCGAGTGGACCGAACATTTCCAGATACTGCTCCCGGACACTGAACAGATTGCGTCCGGTGAGTGCATAACCACTGAGCGCCGATGACGCCCAGGATTGCTTGCCTGCTGCAAGGAGATGGTCTTCATCCAGGTACTTACCCAGGTTGGCGAGAATTGAGCCATAGCTCTGCCAGTCGATAAATCCTGCGCTATCCAGCAGGTGGGAAAGCGGGAGATCCACATCGCGGATGAGTCGGACGGGGTCGATGTTTTCCGATACCTCGAAAATCCAGCCGAGATGACGGCAGGAAACATGTTCTGGCGGACGCTCCATCGTCACTTGGATCACTTCCTTGTTGACGGCACCCAAGTCTGTCGAAACCGGTTCCCTGGGTCAAGTCGGGTCCACAGCTCTGTCCAGGAATGCCTTAGCTGCTTCGATAAGTTCCGGGTATGCCTTTAAGTCCTCGACACCCTGCTCGGAAAGCACGTAGACACCCCGGGCAACGCGGTCGAACCAGCCATAGTAATTCTTTTGTAAAATAGCTGAGGTCTTCTCTCCAGTGCCAAAGTGGCGTAGTTCCCGGGGCGAGCAGCGCCCCACCCGGGCGAGGCAAGCCGCAATCAGAACGGCATTCTCACGGTACGCAGTGACCAGTTTTATCCGCGTACTGCCGCCGGTATTATACTCAGCGCTGCGCCCGGCTATTTCATTGATCACAGCGATTTTTCGCTTTTTCAATTGCTTGCGGCGACCCGGGGATGGATCAAAAATTCGCTTAACCACCGGACCCATGGGTCTGAATGTGACGATCAGTAGTCCCAGTTCAAGCCGCCGCAAAATTCGCTGAACGGAGCGGAAATGTTTGTTGTTGGACCGGGCCGGTATCGCCACATATACGCCTGAGCTGATGGTTTGTCGATCAGTGGCCTGAATGAGTAACTGCAGATTGGCGTTTTGTTTAAGTTCGACGATGATCATCTCGTCATCTCTGGTGGCGACGATGTCACAATCCTTGACCTCGGCGTTCACCGTGTAACCCTGCAGTTCAAGGTAATTCTTAACCGGTTCGAACAGATCTGTTTCGAGCATGGCCTGGCTAACGCCCAGTCAGCTGACTGATGAGCCTGCGATGCATGCCTGCGAAGCCGGAATTGCTCATGATGACAATGTGGATGGGTGCAGTTTGGCAAAGCGCGACGGCCCAACTGATGATTTCATCAATGTCGCCGCTGACCCGTTGTCGAGTCGTGCGGAGTGCTGAACGAAGATCCCATTGCAGGTTGTCGGGTTCAAACCAGATCACATGGTCAGCATCGTTGACTGAATCCGGCAATGTGTTCTTATGAGTCCCTTTTTTCATCGTATGTGACCCGGGTTCGATAATGGCCAGGATCGTTTCTTTGCCCACTTTTTTACGAAGGCCGTCAAGCGTTGAGATAATGGCACTGGGGTGGTGGGCAAAATCGTCATAGATCATGACACCCGCGGACTCGAAAATGAGCTCCATTCGTCGTTTGACGTTCTTAAACTGGCACAATGCCTCGACCGCCTGTTCTGGCTTGATACCGGCATGGCGAGTTGCGCCGATTGCAGCCAGCGCATTGTGCATATTGTGTCGTCCTGAAAGGGACCATTGTACGGTGCCCACTGATTGATCTTCCAGAATCACCTCAAACTTGCCTGCATCCGGCTGCTTGAGCTCGCCGGTGATGCTGGCATTTTCTTCCGGCTTATTGGCGAAGCCGAGTGTGGGTGTCCAGCAGCCCCGGTCGAGCACTTCGCGCAGGTTGTCATCCGCGGCCGGGTGGACAATTAATCCCTTTCCGGGGATGCTTCGGACAAGCAGATGGAACTGATTCTGTATCGCCGCCAGGTCCGGAAAGATGTCTGCATGATCATACTCAAGATTGTTCAGCACGGCTGTCATTGGACGGTAATGCAGGAATTTTGAGCGTCGGTCAAAGTAGGAGGTGTCGTACTCGTCGGCTTCAATGACGAAAAATGGGTCCTTACCCAGTCGTGCTGATTCCTGGAAGTTTCCTGGAATTCCGCCAATCAGAAATCCAGGGTTCATGCCCGAGTATTCGAGGATCCAGGCAATCATGCTGGTGGTGGTGGTTTTACCATGGGTACCGGCGACCGCGATGACCCAGCGTCCCTGCAAAACGTAGCGACCGATCCACTCTGCTCCAGAGGTATAGGGCATTCTCCTGTTCAGCACAGCCTCAACCGCGGGATTACCGCGGGGTAAACCGGCGTTGCCAATCACAATGAGATCCGCATCTTTCGGGACATTGGCTTCAGTGTAGGGAGAGGCCAGCCGGATCCCGGCAGTTTCGAGTTGGGTGCTCATTGGTGGATAGACATTTTCATCACTGCCGGAAACCTCGTGGCCGAGCTCCCGGGCCAGTAATGCAATGCTGCCCATGAGCGTGCCGCAAATACCAAGAATGTGAATGTGCATGTGACTCAGTTCGTAGGGAAAAGGGTGATGGCGAGCATGACACCTAATAGTTCCGAGACGAAGGCAATCGCAGAACCCTGCAACAAACTGATGTCAGTTGCCTTGTGGTAAATAAACCCCGCGATTGCCAGCCACCAGCCAAGACACACCCAGGACACAGAGTCCGCCAGCAGGATAAGGCTGGTATTTTCGACGTTTAGCAGCAACAGGTTTACCGGGATGAGGATGATTAGCATTAACGCATTAGCACCAAGTAGTGCCGCATAGGTGGTATTAAATCTTGCTTCCACCCGTTTGAAGGTAAGCAATAAAAAAGTAACAAGTGCCTGTAGCAGCATGCCAATTGTGACGGAGCCGAGGATTTCGAAGCTGCCATAGCTGGGTCGGCTCAGGGTTACCGCGATCAGTGCGATGATCAGGTAGGTCACGATGACGAAAGCCAGCACAAAATTTCCGCGCGGTAGCTGATCGGGGCTCTGTTTCAGTAAACAGAGTTGCCAGAAGTAGAGGAGAATTTGTTGCATCTTGACCGGTAGTTTTCTTCGACATGCAATATTCCTGCATTTCGATGACATAGATCAAGGCATCATTCCTGCCGGATCCATAGAGTGCTGCGTTGCACTTAACGTGGAGTGACCCGCGGGACGTGGAAGGATAAAGACCGGAATTAGATTCTGGCACTAACCAAATCAAGTAGAAGACGCTGCATGATGTACGAACACCCTGAGTTCAACTACAAGGTTGTGCGGCAATTCTCCATTATGACTGTTGTCTGGGGAATTGTTGGCATGTTAGTCGGCGTGATCATCGCCGCACAGCTAACCTGGCCGGAGTTGAATCCTGGTCTGCCCTGGTTTCACTTCGGTCGGCTTCGGCCTCTGCATACGAATGCGGTGATTTTCGCATTTGGCGGCAGTGCGCTCATGGGCACCTCACTTTACATTGTGCAACGCACCTGCCGGGTCAGACTGGTATCGGACAAGCTCGCCGCTTTTGTGTTCTGGGGCTGGCAACTGGTTATTGTGCTGGCTGCGATCACCCTGCCACTGGGCTTCACCTCATCGAAGGAATACGCAGAACTCGAGTGGCCCATTGATATCCTGATCACGTTTGTCTGGGTGGCCTATGCCATTGTGTATTTTGGGACGATCGCGAAGCGAAAAACGCGACACATTTATGTGGCGAACTGGTTTTTTGCGGCGTTCATTATTGCCGTCGCGATTCTGCACATCTTCAACAGTCTCGCCATACCCGTGACAATGACCAAGAGTTACTCGGTTTACTCCGGTGCGATTGATGCGATGGTGCAGTGGTGGTACGGGCACAATGCCGTCGGTTTTTTCCTGACAGCCGGCTTTCTCGGCATGATGTATTACTTCGTCCCAAAGCAGGCAGAACGACCGGTTTATTCCTATCGTCTGTCAGTTGTGCATTTCTGGGCACTGATTGCAGTTTATGTCTGGGCGGGCCCACATCACCTGCACTACACATCGCTGCCGGATTGGGCGCAGAGCGTTGGTATGGTCATGTCACTGGTGCTATTGGCGCCTTCCTGGGGCGGCATGATAAACGGCATCATGACGCTCTCCGGTGCCTGGGACAAGTTGCGCACAGATCCCATATTGAAATTTCTGGTGGTCTCACTTTCGTTTTACGGCATGTCGACATTTGAAGGACCAATGATGTCCATCAAATCCGTTAATGCCCTGTCCCACTACACTGACTGGACGATTGGTCATGTCCATTCAGGCGCTCTGGGCTGGGTTGCGATGATCTCCATCGGCGCCATGTACCATTTGATCCCGATTATGTTCGGTCGCAAGCAGGGTGAAATGTACAGTGAGCGACTGATCGATGTGCACTTCTGGCTTTCCACGATCGGCACGGTGCTGTATATCGCCTCCATGTGGGTCAACGGCCTGATGCAGGGATTAATGTGGCGGGCGGTTAACAGCGATGGAACGCTGACATATAGTTTTGCGGAGTCCGTGGAAGCAAGCTATCCGGGGTATGTTGTCAGATTCATCGGCGGATCAATTTTCTTTGCCGGAATGCTGATCATGGCTTACAACGTATGGAAAACGGCACAACTGGCCCCGGTGAACGATATTCAGTTGCTGGATGCAGTGGAGGCGGGCGCATGAACGGCTTCATCGAGAGGAACATCGGGGTGATGATGCTGCTGATCGTTATCGGGATCAGTTTTGGCGGGATGGTCGAAATTATCCCATTGATGTCGCAACGTGTAGTGACCGAGCCAATAGAAGGCCTGGAGCCCTTGTCGGCGTTGCAACTGGAAGGCCGTGATATCTATATTCGTGAAGGTTGCAATGTTTGCCATTCACAGATGATCAGACCACTGCGTGCTGAAGTGGAACGTTATGGTCACTATACGGTCGCTGGGGAGTTGGTATATAACCATCCGTTTTTGTGGGGTTCAAAGAGAACCGGACCGGACCTGGCCAGGGTCGGAGAGTTGTACAGCGATGAGTGGCACCGGGCGCATCTGCTTGATCCCAGATCGGTCGTACCCGAATCCAATATGCCCGACTTCCCCTGGTTATTCGAAACCGGGATTGACCCCACGGTGACACCGTTAAAACTGAAGGCCCTGCAGACGCTGGGAGTTCCCTACAGTGACGAGCAAATAGCGACGGCCGCAGATTCCGTGGCGGGCAAAACTGAAGCCGATGCCCTGATTGCCTATTTGCAGCAATTGGGGACTATCCTCAAGGAGCGCCGCTAATGGAACTCGGTGAGCTGCGTGGTATCTCTACCCTCTTTTGCATGCTGGCTTTTACAGCGGTTGTCTACTGGGCTTATAGCCCCTCGCGGGTTAAGTATTTTGACGAGGCGGGTGAGATTCCTTTTCTTGACGAGGATCCGGTTCAACCGGAAGACCGTACGGAGATCCGTAAATGAGCACTGGCATGTCCCTCTTTGTGACCGCAGGGACACTGCTGTCATTGCTCTTTTTCTTCCTGTTACTGCACTTCAACCGCAAGGTGGAAAATCCCGGCGAGACCACAGGGCATGACTATGATGGCATCATGGAGTATGACAATCCATTGCCCAGTTGGTGGTATTGGGGCTTTGTCTTAACCATCGTATTTGGCCTCGGTTATCTTGCCTACTACCCTGGTCTTGGCAATTTCGAGGGCCTTGGTCAATGGAGCCAGGTATCGCAATTCGAAGGTGACAGGCAAAGGGCTGAAGAAAAATATGGACCACTGTTTTCTCAGTATCGGGCGATGACTCTGGATGAGTTAGGTGCAACCCCTGCTGCCGTGAAGATGGGGCGCAGATTATTTATCAACAATTGTTCCGTATGCCATGGAGCAACTGCAACGGGAAGTTTTGGATTCCCCAACCTTACTGACGAAGAATGGCTGTGGGGTCGGGAAGACGAGGACATTGTCGCGACGATCTCCGCTGGCAGGACCGGTGCCATGATAGCCTGGGGTGATATTCTCGGTTCCGAAGGAGTCGTTGACGTTGCCGACTATGTACAGCACCTTGCCGGCCGCGAAGTGCCGGAAGCCAGTGCTGCACGCGGAGAAACAACATTCATCACCTACTGCACCGCCTGTCATGGGGCTGATGGTAAAGGCCAGAAAGTGTTTGGCGCGCCGGACCTGACCAATGAGATCTGGCTCTATGGAAATTCAGCCGGACGGATACAACACGTGATTCGCAATGGACGGGCCGGTCAAATGCCAGCTTTCGCAGGCAAACTGGGTGAGGACAAAATCCATATCCTGGCAGCGTACATCAAGCACCTCGGCAGTTCGTCGCTCCCGGTTCCGTGACCGATCAAAGACTCATTTTCGGACCGGATTCGGACTCCAGTGTTCTCAATCTGTATGAGAAGCGTGAGAAGATCTACACGCGTAAGATCGATGGGTTTTTCCAGAAGGTCCAGTTGTTCACAGGCTGGCCGCTGTTAGTTGGTTACTTTGGTTGTCCCTGGCTCATAATTGATGGACACCAATCGATATTGTTCGACTTGCCGGTGCGCAAGTTTCATATCTTCTGGTTGACGTTCTGGCCTCAAGACTTCGCTTTTCTTGCCTGGGCACTGGTTATCGCCGCTTTTTCCCTGTTTTTCATCACAACATTGATGGGGCGAGTCTGGTGTGGCTATACCTGCCCGCAGACAGTCTGGACGGCAATATTCATGTGGGCGGAACAGCTGGCTGAGGGGCCGCGTCACCAACGCATCAACCTCGATAAGTCACCCTGGTCGGTGGAGAAATTACGTCGGCGTCTGTGTAAGCATGGGATGTGGATAGGCTTCGCCGGGCTGACCGGGTTCACCTTTGTTGCGTATTTTTATGATATGCGTGAGCTGATCGTTGCTGCTGTTTCATGGCAGCTACCGATGGATGCAGTTTTCTGGATTGCATTTTTCACGGTGGCAACTTATATCAACGCGGGCTGGATGCGGGAACAGGTTTGCAAGTACATGTGTCCCTATGCACGTTTTCAATCAGCGATGTTTGATAATGATACGCTGATCGTTTCTTATGATGAAAGCAGGGGTGAGCAGCGCGGTTCCAGGAAACGGGGACTAGTTCCTGATGAAGTCGGGTTGGGTGATTGCATCGACTGCACCTTGTGCGTGCAGGTCTGTCCCACGGGAATTGACATTCGCGATGGCTTGCAGTACGAGTGTATCAACTGTGCGCGCTGCGTTGATGCGTGCGACAGCATCATGGATACGATGGGATATAAGCCTGGTCTGATTTCCTACACGACCTTAAATCGGCTTGAAGGTAAAGTCTGGACATGGAAACGACCC
>JAJFKA010000144.1 GCA_021773555.1 Gammaproteobacteria bacterium | reverse complement strand
TGGTTGAGGCGCTGGAAGAAGAAAGCAATGCCGAACCGGAAGCGCCCCAAAAAAAGATGGTTCGTAACCGCGTCGCCTGAGCGCAGCGATTCCCTAGCCTTGTGCGTCTCGCGCGGCAATTTTGGCGCGAATAAAATCATGGTTGGAGACATGGATTAGCCCGGATATTCTCCTCACGATATGTTCCTCGAATTCGTCCAGCCGACCGTCTGCATAAGCGACATCCCACAGATTTCTCACCAGCTGCTTCTTGGATTGATATTCGTAATTGTCATTAATCAGCCTGGTGAATGAATACAGATCATGGGCTTCATCCGAGGCGTCCTCAGCGAGTTCCATCAGCGACATCACTTCAGCCGCGGTGAATTCGAACAGGTTGTTAAGGATGGCGAGCACTGCATCTTTCTCGACTTCGCTCACGTCATTGTCTGATCGCGTCACTTCCATCAATAGCGCGGCGGTGGCGAACTGGATATCGTGATCATTATCAGGATCAGCAGAACCCTCACCAGGTGTCATGAACTCTTCAAAAAACTTCTTGATGTTGCTGATCATGATTAAGCCGTTCGCCGTAGATTTGTCGTGCCAACCAGGGAAAGTGCCTGGTCGAGAACTTCGATGCCTGCTTTGTCGTGAAACATATTCTCGCTCAGGTATCGCCTGAATGCACGTGCACCAGGCAGGCCACGAAAATATCCCAGCAGGTGTTTTGCCATATGTTTAATGTGTTCACCCTGCGCTGCTTGCATGATCATATACTGCCGATAGGATTCGATGACATCGAAGCGGTCGGGTAGAGGGGTGCCGTGGATATCCTGCTCCAATTCTGCCAACAACCAGGGACTGCTGTAAATGGCTCGCCCAAGCATGATGCCGGGAATCCGGGCGAGTTCTGCAACCGACTCGGTGCGGGTTTTCAGACCGCCATTTAAAATAAACACGGCCGCTGGAAATTCGTCCTGAATGCGATGCACGTAGTCATAATGTAGCGGGGGAATTTCCCGGTTGTCCCGGGGTGACAAGCCAGCCAGCATCGCCTTGCGGGCATGCACGATAAAGACGCGACACCCGGCGTCGTAACTGGGCCGGATGAAATCACGGAAAAAGTTGAAGCCATCGCTGTCATCGATACCAATCCTGCACTTCACGGTAACCGGTATAGAAACCGCCGATTGCATCGCCGAGAAACAACCGGCAACCAGATCCGGTTCTGCCATCAGGCATGCACCGATTCCACCGTATTGAACCCGGTCACTCGGGCAGCCGACATTCAGGTTAATTTCCTGATAGCCAGCCTGTGCGATCAGTCGTGCGCAGGTAGCGAGGTCGGCGGGATTGCTGCCTCCGAGTTGCAGGGCGGCTGGTTCATCGGACTGGTGATCCAGGAAATGGGCCGCGTCACCATGGATCAATGCGCCGGTCACGATCATTTCGCTGTACAGCAGCGCGTTGGGCGAGAGCAGTCGCAGCAGGTAACGGCAGTGCCGGTCGGTACAGCCCATCATCGGCGCCACATTCAGTTTACGATCGAGTACTGTGTCCAAGGAAGCGGAGAATCATCAGGAATACGGTCAGATAGTGTACCATCTTCCTTCATTCTCTCGTCGGGAATCCCATGAAAGTAGTGCTCCGTTGGTCGCTTGCATTTGCCTTGCAGCTGTTGGTGCTGATGGCCTCCGCCGCTGACCTCGACACGCGCACCGTCACGCTGTTGTTTACGAACGACCTGGAAAGCGCCTATGACCCGACACCTGCGTTCTGGCGAGACGATATGGACAACATCGGCGGCATCGCGCAGCTGGCGACCCTCATCGAGCAAAAACGCAGCACCGAAGCCAACGTTTTCCTGTTTGATTCCGGAGACATTTTTACCGGGACACTGGCGAGGCTCACCCGGGGTGAGGTTTCTTTTGAACTGATGATGACCATGGCCTATGACGCCATGGCAGTGGGTAATCATGAGTTCGAGTACGGCTGGCAGGCATTCGCGGAACAAAAAGACCGTGCGCCATTTCCGGTGCTGGCGGCAAACCTCTTCTATAAGGGTACGGATCATCCTTATGCACAACCTTATGCGATCATCGAACGGGGCGACGTGCGCATCGGCGTGGTGGGAATTCTTGGCCAGGATGCAGCGACCGCGTTGATTCCTGCGCACATCGAGGGGGTGGACGTGCGCGACCCGGCAACTGTGATTGCACCGATAATACGCCAATTGAAACCCGAGGTTGATCTGGTGGTTCTGTTGACCCACCAGGGTAAAACCGCGCCCATGCAAACTGATGATGAGGGCCGCCCCGATGTGCAGCGGGATATCGACGTGGACATCGCACTCGCGGGCAAAGTGCCGGGTATTGACGTGCTCTTCGGTGGTCATGCAGATGCCGGTACCCGCGCACCCGTGGTTCACCCGGACACCGGAACCCTGATTATGCAAACCTACGGACAGGGCCAGCATCTTGGATTCCTGCAACTTCGTCTCGAGCAAGGTTCGGCAAAGATCGTGTCATTCGAGGGCAGGCTGATCGAGGTTAACAGCGACACCCTGGTCCCGGACGCGCGCGTGGCCGCGAAGTTAGCGGCCTATCGTAAGCGATTCCCCGAAATCTATGCACGTGCGGGATTCAGCCAGGTGCGTCTCAACCGTCAGTACAATCTCGAATCCGATCTGGGTAACCTGTTTGCCGATATTGCCCGGGACCAGGCTGGCGCGCAGGTTGGCCTGATTCCCTCCGGTGCTCTACGCAAGGATATTCCGGCAGGGATGGTGCGCCGGGTCGATTTACTGGATGCGTTCCCGTTTACTGACCAGCTTGTGGTCATGGAGATGTCTGGTGCGGTTTTGCAAAAAGTCGTGGAGCAGGGATTGAGTTTACAGCGGGGTATCCTGCAGGTCTCTGGGTTGCAGGTAACTTACGATTTACAAAAACCAATCCATCAGCGCTCTACCGGAATACAGGTCAATGGCGAGCCGCTCTCGGCCGAGGCCATCTATCGCGTCGCTACTCTGGAAATTCTGGCCGCCGGGGGTGATGCGTATGTGCAGGCGAGGGAAGGTCACATCCTATCGGCATCAGAACAACCTTTTAGTGAAATGCTGGAGCGTTACTTTCAGGCCAACGTGATCGTCATGCCCGAGCGCGGTCGGCTGCTGCCGTCCGTGAAAAATTAATCTTTCGGTGGTGATAGTGTAATATCGCTTCCTTTTATCGCGCCGGGTGTGGGCGATCGACAGGACACCCAAATCAATAAGGAATCCATGAAAGTCAGAACCCGCGTTGCCCCTTCGCCCACTGGTGATCCTCATGTAGGAACGGCCTATATGGCGTTGTTCAGCCTGTGTTTTGCGCGCCAGCATGGCGGTCAGTTTATGCTGCGCATCGAGGATACCGATGCGGCCAGGAGCACCCGGGAATCGGAGCAGACTATTCTTGATTCGCTTCGCTGGCTTGGACTCGACTGGGATGAAGGTCCGGACAAGCCAGGACCTTTTGGTCCGTACCGGCAGAGCGAACGAATCGATCTCTATGCTGGCTATGCCCGGGAATTGATTGATAAGGGCCATGCTTTTTATTGTTTCTGTGATAGCGAACGGCTCGATGCGATGCGCGCGGAGCAAATGCAGCGCGGAGAAACCGCGCGCTACGACGGCTGTTGCCTGGATTTAAGCGCTCCGGAGATTGAGGCGAAGCGCGCTGCCGGAGGTCCCGTTGTCGTGCGTATGAAAGTGCCGGACTCTGGTATCTGTGTCATTCAGGATCGCCTGCGCGGTGCGATCGAAATAGACTGGGGTCAGGTTGATATGCAGGTGCTGGTTAAGGCTGACGGTAATCCCACTTATCATCTGGCGGTGGTAGTCGATGACCATTTGATGGAAATCACCCACGTCATCCGCGGTGAAGAATGGATCAACTCTGCACCAAAACACATCCTGCTCTTCCAATATTTCGGCTGGACCATGCCCGAACTGATCCACATGCCGTTACTGCGTAATCCCGATAAGAGCAAACTCAGCAAGCGCAAGAATCCCACCAGCATCCGTTATTACGAGCGCATGGGTTTCCTGCCGGAGGCGTTACTTAATTATCTGGCCATGCTGGGCTGGAGCATGCCGGACGGTGAAGAAAAATTTTCCCTTGAAACCATGATCGAAAATTTTGATGTGTCGCGAGTGTCGCTGGGTGCACCCGTATTTGATGTGGACAAACTGAAGTGGCTGAACGGTCGCTGGCTCCGTGAAAATATTGATGATGACGAATTTGCCGATCGGCTCTCGGACTGGGCGTTTAACCGTGACAACCTGAAA
This sequence comes from Gammaproteobacteria bacterium, assembly GCA_021773555.1. Taxonomy (GTDB): domain Bacteria; phylum Pseudomonadota; class Gammaproteobacteria; order Pseudomonadales; family Azotimanducaceae. The sequence continues at coordinate 1,335 of JAJFKA010000144.1, read as the reverse complement.
AAAATCATTCCGCTGATCAAGGAGCGGGTGGATGTCTTCTCCGAAGTCGCCCCCATGATTTCGTTTTTTGCAGAAGGCATGCCGCCGCTGCAGGAAGCGGACCTGGCGGTGAAGAATCAGTCGCCTGAGGACGTTAAAAAGACCCTCCAGTTCGCGCTGTGGGATTTGGAAAAAGTCACCGTCTGGGAGCGAGACGCGTTGAACGATTTGTTCACTGACCTGGCTGATCGGATGGGCTTGAAGATCCGCGAGGTGCTTGCGCCAATGTTTATTGCGGTAAGCGGTAAACCGGTTTCACCGCCACTGTTTGATTCGATGGCGCTGCTGGGACCGGACATGGTGAGAGCGCGTGTTCGCCATGCCATTGATGTCCTTGGCGGTGTCTCAAAGAAACAGGCCAAGAAACTCGAGAAGGAATACCGATCCTGATTCCGGGACCGGGCAACACGGGTGAGGCAATTTGAGACCTGAACAAATCGACCCTGGTGATTTAACAGAACAGGACATCGGTCCGGTGCGCATCTATTTTGGTTTCGAAAATGGCAAGTATCCCTATGGCAATTCGCTGGTGGTGCGGGGTGAAACGGGCAGCGTGATGATCGATCCGTGTCTGGGGATGATCGCACGTCGGGACCAACTGCCGAAGGTTGACTATGTTTTGCACAGTCACACCCATGAGGATCACATTTCAGGCACCCACCTCTTTAAGGACGTGGCCTGTTATGCCCATGAAGCGGATCTGCCTGGGCTTCAGTCGATTGATGGCCTGATGCAAATATATGGTTACGAGGCTGAGGCACTTGCGGCTTTCCAGACCGAAGTGCTCGAAACTTTCTACTATCAGCCTCGCCCCGATGTCATTGCCTTCGAGGATGGCGACGTGTTTGACCTCGGCGGCGTGACCATCACCGCCTTACATACGCCGGGACACACCCGCGGACATTGCTGTTTTCAGATTGAATGGATCGAGCGCGGTGAGACGAATCGCCTTGTCTATCTGGGAGATATCGAACTCACTGGATTTGGCCCCTATTACGGTGATGCCTGGTCTGATCTCGAGGATTTTGAGCGCAGTATTGAGAAGCTCCGGCACATCGAGGCGCAGTGGTGGCTGACCTTTCATCACAAGGGACTGATTCAGGGCAGGGCGAATTTTCTCACCATGCTGGAAGCCTTCTCGGACATGATTGATGATCGTGAGGCCAGACTGCTTGAATTCATTCGCTCCCCCAGGAGCCTTGCAGAGATTGTCGAGCATCGATTTGTCTACCGCCCTGAGAATGACGGTGTGATTATTAACTCAGCAGAGAGGCGCAGTATGGGAATGCATCTTGA
>JAJFKA010000143.1 GCA_021773555.1 Gammaproteobacteria bacterium | reverse complement strand
ACTTCCAGTTCCTGTCCGAGCTGGGTTTTTCCGGTGATGAATCAAGCTTACCCGGGACGATTATTTATGTGGGTCGGGACTCCGAGATTCTGGGTTTTCTGCAACTCGATGATGCACTCAAAGAAGATTCGGCCGCGGCTGTGGCTGAACTGAAAAGTGCGGGATTAAAGGTCGTCATGCTGACCGGGGACTCATCCTCAAGCGCCGCCAAAATCGCCGCTCAACTTGACCTTGACGAGGTCATCGCCGAGGTTCGACCGGAAGACAAACTGGAGACAATCAAGGCATTACAGGCTCGGGGTGAAAAAGTCGGTATGGTGGGGGATGGCATTAATGATGCGCTTGCGCTGTCTGCGGCGGATGTGGGGTTCGCCATGGGCGCTGGTGCGGATGTGGCGATCGAGTCAGCGGATGTTGCACTGCTGTCGAATCGGGTGGGGAGCATCAGCGATACGATCAAGGTATCCCGGGCAACCATGGCCAACATTCACCAGAACCTGTTCGCCGCGTTTGCCTACAACCTGCTATTGATCCCGATTGCGGCGGGTGTGTTGTATCCGTTCACGGGATTACTCATCAGTCCACAGTATGCAGGGCTGGCGATGGCCTTGTCCTCGATCACCGTGGTCAGCAACGCATCCAGATTGCGCTGGTCCCGATTGTAAGCGGGTATCAGTAAACACCACCCAGCTTTGAGTGGTCCCAGGAAACGATTTTTTCGGGCTTCATTTTAATCACCACTCTTTTTTCAGCGGTTTTCGTCAGTCCTTGTTTGACCGCCTCCTCCATGTCTGCCTTTACATCACCTCGTTGCAGGGAAAGCATGAACATCACATCAATTGTCGTCGCCAGATCATCAATCACTTCAGCTCGCGTATACATCAATAAACTCTTTAACTGCTGATAGCTGTCGCCGGATTCAACCAGCAGTGCCACCCTTGGGTCCTGGGTAAGATTGTTTATCTTCTGGCTCTTTCTGAAGGTGGTCATGTAGACGGTGTTGTCATCGTCAACGCCAAACCACATGGGCATCGGGTGCGGATAGCCGTCCTTGCCGTTCGAGACAAGAATCATTGTTTTTGCTGATTCTAAATAGGCCCGTATCTCCTCATCGGTCATTCTGATCTGGTCACGTCTTGACATGGTATCTCCCGGTTCTGGTGGTTAGTCTCCCCGCAACAGATTGGCGGGTGAAAACTGATCGGTTAAGGGGCGCACGTTGGTGTCCCAGTCTTTCACCCGGCGCATGTAGCGGGGGAAGTCGTCAATATTCACCGCATAGCGCGTAAATGGGCCGCTTAGTCGATTAGCGCGATCCTGCAGTAGCTTTGTCTCTGGCAGGACACTGTCGGCACCGACCTGGGTCACAATGACTCGATTGCCGGTAATCGGCATCTTGAAGTTGAAAAATTCACCGAACACAATCGAATAGGTAGCCGATTCGTGGCCGTACAGTTTGCTGGTGGAAAAAGTGTTCGCGACCAGTACCCCATCGTCGAGCAGCAGGCCCCGCACTTCCTCGAGAAACTCCTGGGTCATCAGATGTTCAGGTATATAGTCTCCGGTAAAAGCATCAAGGATAACGAGATCATAGTGTTGCTTGCGCAATAAGGCGCGTTTGATATAGACCCTCGCATCCTGGACGAACACCTTCATCCGATCGGTTTCTTCAAAGGCGAAGTATTTTTTGGCGACTCGAACCACGGCCTCGTCAATTTCAACCACATGAATGGTGGTTTTGGGAAGAATCTCCGAGAGTACCGTCGGGATTGTGCCGCCACCGAGTCCAACAATAAGGATGCTGGCAGGTTCCGGATTCAGCAACAAGCCAGCAAACGTCATCCGCACATAAGGGAACACCACGCGTTCAGGACGACTCAGGTTGATGCAGGTCTGATTGCGATCTCCACGTTTCACCGCGAACACCAGGCACCGGCGGGTTTCCGTCTCCTTCACTTCAATGTTGCGATACAGGGACTTTTCTTCATGGATCACGGTTTCGCCGTTAGCGTGCAGGGCGTTAAGTGAGAGCGTGATGAGCAGCAGCACCTTTAATTCTGTCCATAATCTGTTCATCTATCGGGCTACCGCCTGTGTCAGTGCCTGTCTTTTACGCATCTGCAGGTTATAAACAATCGCGCTCACTCCAGAGAGTGTCAGCACCGCCACCATAGTCAGCAAGATGCTGTTCACTTCAAACCATAACACCAGGTAGAAAGAGGTCAGCAGGGTGCCAAGCGCGCTGCCAAGGGTTGAAACGAAATACAGGATACCCGCGACCTGGCCGCTGTGATGCGAATTCTCCACCAGCAACCTGACGGAATAGGGCGCGATCATACCGAGAACCGCAATCGGTAAGAAAAACAGCCCCACGGACGCGACCAGGGATCCATAGCGAGGGTCTTCAATGTGGAGAAACACGTTATCCATCAGCTGTTCACCAAACATGACGGTGGGCAGCAAGGTGATCGCTGCGATCACAAAAAACAGTCCATAACGAAACAGGTTAGGCCGATGCAGGGAAATTCTGCCGCCAAGCAGATAGCCGACGGCGAGTGACAACATGAAAATTGAGATGATGCTGCCCCAGACATAAATACTGCTGCCGAAGTAGGGGGCCAGGATGCGCCCGCCGAGCAATTCGATTGCCATGATGATAAATCCACTGGTAAATGCCAGGGTAAATACAATGGGGTTTATGGATTTAAACATCGGGACCGGGTTTCTCTGCGCATAAAAGCTGAGCAGTATACCTGAAGCGCATTACCCCGGATAACGCTCGCTAATTGTGGGGCCGCGACTGTTTATGTAACAATGACGAATTGCCCGCCGCACGCCGATCAGCTCTCTCCCCGTCAGGAGTCGCCTCATCAGGTTTTGCCTCAATGATCTAAAGTCCCGGCGAGTTGTACAGCATCAGCAGCATAGGGAGCTGGGTTGAAGTCGCTATTACGTTTACTACCGTTTCTCACACAGTACCGTAATCAGATCCTCGCAGGATTTGTGGCGTTCTTTGCTTCGCGTTTCTTTGAAATCAGCTCCTACTTTCTGGTGTCAATGGGGATTGACGAAATAGCCGCGACTTACTCCGGGCCGCTTGCCGAGGACCTGGTGCCGATCGTCAGTCCCTCCGGGTATTCGATTCTCGAGATTTCCCTGGCGATTATCGTCTGTGTGTCGCTGCGCTTTGTGTTTGTGGTGTTTGCGCGTCGGGCGATTCGGCGTGCCGGTATCGGGGTTTCCTACGACCTCCGCCAGCGGCTCTATGCGGCGGTGCAGCTCCAGGGCACCGACTTTTTCTCGCGCATCGGTGTGGGAGATATCATGACCCGCGCCATTCAGGATATTGCCCTGGTCCAGCGGCTGATTGCCTTCGGTATGATTTTCTTCGTCATCATGACCTATGCACCGCTGTTCGCGGTTTCGGCAATGTTGTACAAATCACCGACGCTGACGTTGTTAATCATTCCGTTATTGCCGGTTATTTTTATCTACGCCTACCGGACCACGAAACAGCTCGCAGAAACTTCAAGGGCAGTGCAGGAGCGCCTGTCTGATCTCTCCGCACACACCCAGGAGAACCTGAGCGGTATTCGCACCGTCCAGGCACAGGCGCAGGAAGAAAACGAAATCAAACGCTTCTGGAAAACCAATGATCAGTATGCCCAGGCATTTTATGATCAGGCGCGCATCAATTCGTTAATGATGGCATGGATGCCGTTGTTCGCCTCGTTCTCGCAGTTGACCATTATTCTGTACGGCGGTTACCAGGTCATGAATGGACAGATGACGGTGGGCGACCTGGTGTTTTTCTTTGCCTGCCTGAACATGCTGCTGCAGCCAATCCGCATGGCGGGTATGTTTGTCACCATCGTCCAGCGTGCGGCAGTGGCGACGAACCGGCTATTTGAGATATTTGATTCCGAGCCTGAAATTGAAGACAAGCCGAGTTTGAAAACACCGGCAATCATCCGGGGTGAATTCGAGCTGAAACAACTGAGTTATACCTATCCTCGAAGTAACGAACCGGTATTACGGGATATCAATCTGCACATCCGCGCGGGTGAATCCATTGCGATTGTCGGCCGCGTCGGGTCCGGGAAATCAACACTGCTGAAACAGTTCACCCGCCTGCTTGATATCGGCGAAGGTCAGTTGCTCCTGGATGGACATGATATCCGCGACTACCCGCTCTCGCAGTTACGCAGCCAGATTGCGCAGATACTGCAGGACCCGTTCCTGTTCGGTGAACCCTTGCGCAGCAACATCAGCTATGACGACCCGGAACGCGCACTGGAAGTCATCTGGGACTCGGCGGAAGCCGCTGCCCTGCGCAGTACCATTGAGGGTTTTCCTGCCCGGATGGAAACCATGGTGGGGGAGCGGGGCGTCATGCTATCGGGTGGACAGAAACAGCGCACCACACTTGCGCGCGGACTGATCCGCAATGCCCAGGTACTGATCCTGGATGACTGTTTTAGTAGCGTCGATACCGAAACCGAGGAGCATATCCTGACGCGGTTGAAGACCATGAGGAAAAACAAGACAACCATTATTGTCTCTCACCGGGTGTCGACCTTGCGTCATGCGGACCGCATCATCGTGCTCGATGAAGGTCGCATCGCAGAAATTGGTACCCACCAGGAGTTGCTGCGCAAACAGGGACTCTATGCGGACCTTGAACGTGTGCAGACCGAGGGCGGCAGTTTTACAGACAGGGCTGCGGGCGAGATATGACTGATCAGATGCCCTTAACTGAAGACGATCATGATCATGCGATGTTTGATGCCGAACTCTCTGGCGCGGTGCTTAACCTGCACCTTCTCGGGCGGGTGGTGCGCTGGCTGAAGCCCTATCGATCAGGCCTGGTTGTCAGCGCTATCTTAATCCTGGTTGCCAGTTGCAGTGCGGTAATCATGGAGGTCGTCATCAGCCGGGTTCTGGTCGATTATATTATCGTCGGTGAAACCGACAGCCCGATGCCCGATCTCGGCATGATTGAACTGACCCAGTGGCTGGAAGCGCAATTGGGCGTGGAAGCTATTTATGCGGCAGGTCTGATTTTTCTGGTATTGATGCTGGTCGTTGCAGTGACCGGGCATTTGCATCGACTCCTGCTGGTGGGGGCCATTGTTAATGCCCTCCGGGATTTGCGCCAGGACCTGTTCGCGCATATGGAAACCCGGCCGAGTTCTTTCTATGACAAAGTACCGGTGGGCCGAATCATGACCCGGGTCACCAATGATGTGGAAGCGCTGTACGAAATGTTACGCGGCATGGGCAGTCTGATTGGTGAGTTTGTACCGTTTTTTGTGGCGCTTACCATCATGTTGTCCACCAGTGTTGAACTGACCCTCATCCTGCTGCTGTTGGTGCCGGTAGTTGGCCTTGCCACTTACTTTTTCCGGGGCGCAACCCGAGAGGTCTTTCGTCTGGTCAGGAACAGTGTCTCCTCGCTGAACCAGAACCTGCAGGAGAACCTTTCCGGCATGCAGGTTGTCCAGTTAAGCCAGCGCGAACAGCGAAATTTTGAAGAATACACAGACATCAACAAAAGCAATCGTCGCTATGAGTATCGCTCGATTAATCTCGCCACGGTGTACGGCGCGTTCACCGACAGCCTCTCCGCAATTGGGCTTGGCATCATCATCTGGTATGGCGCCGGTGAAGTGATCCAGCAGGAGATGTCACTTGGCGGCGTCATTCTGTTCACGCGATTTATGAATATGTTGTTCACCCCGGTCGTCTTGTTGGGTGAGCAGCTGAATGTGCTGTTTCGCGCCATGGCCAGTGGCGAACGTATTTTTCAGGCACTGGACTGGGATGAGCAGATTCACGAACCCGCCAATCCTAAGCAATTGCCGGATCGCCTTCAGGGCAAGGTTGAGTTTCGTCATGTTAATTTTGCCTATTCCCCCGAGACACCCATATTGAAAGATGTTTCAGTCACGATCGCCGGAGGTGAGAAACTGGCCATCGTCGGCGCAACAGGGTCCGGCAAGAGCACCATGATCCGATTGTTGGGCCGATTCTATGACTTCGACCGGGGGATGATATTTCTCGATGATGTCGACCTGAACGACCTGCACAGCCATGATCTGCGCTCGCGAATTGGTGTGGTACTGCAGGACTTTCACATTTTTTCCGGCACCATTCTGGACAATATTGCGCTCGGTAATCCGGGTATCAGCCGAGAACGATCAATTGAAGCGGCGAAGACGGTCAATGCCCATGGATTTATCAGCCGCCTGCCGCTTGGTTATGACACACCCCTGGTTGAACGAGGCTCGAATTTATCCCAGGGTCAGCGGCAATTACTCGCCTTTGCCCGGGTACTCGCCGCGGACCCGGAAATCCTCGTGCTCGATGAAGCGACCGCCAGTATTGATACGGAAACGGAACTGCTGATTCAGGATGGGCTGCGCAAACTGATGACCGGCCGGACCTCGATCCTGATCGCGCACCGACTGCAGACTGTTCAGGAAGCCGATCGCGTCATGGTGCTGCATCACGGGGTCGTGGCCGAGATCGGTACCCATGAGGAACTGCTGGCCAGCAAGGGCCTGTACTACACCCTGCATGAATTGCAGTTCCAGGATGTGAGTGGTGAGGAATCGCCATTCCCTGACTAGTTACGCAACAACCAGGTGTCGTTCACCACAAAGCCTCGCGATAATTCTGCGCCCCCGGTATCCAGCAGGGCGACAAGGGTTGCAGGCTGGGCGGCGTCGCTGTGCAGAAACGCAATCAGGTCTTCTGCGCAGGCGCTGGTGACTTGTTCTGCGGGGACGATGGTTGACAACCAGAGGCTTTTCGTCAGCCGGACAAAACGCGCATCTCCCTTTGCAAAGCGTTGCTCGAATGCTGCCAGCGTTAGCCACCAGCCGCATAAGTGGTGTGGATTCACGGTTGCCGGGATGGTCAGATTGTTCGCCTGAAAATCGTTCCAGGGATGAAAAAGCCGTCCTTTGACCAGGCATCTCACGCGATCAACGGAGAGCTTCAGGTCGTCGAGCAGCCTGATCGCGGTCGGATGTTCGGAAAGCGTGAGTTGGTGATCTTCCAGTCGGGTAATTTTTCGGTGTAGCGTATCGGCACGATTTGGGCCGACCCAGTTGCGCATTTCTGTTCTATCACGAATGCCGATATAGAACTTGATGGCGACTTCCCAGTGTTCGGTCCGGCCGTCGCGTTCCAGCAGAAAATCGAACTCACCGATGGTGCTGCCGGGTTCATTAACCTGGAGGTTGGCGTGCCGCAGTGAAGTGCCAGAGTCTGCTGTCATCCAGGTGCGCATAAGTTTCTCGAACTGAATACCGAGACGAAAGTGCTCCGGGTCTTTCGGGAGCGGCAGGGTTGCCAGCGGATATTTATCGAGGCTTTCCTGATCCAGAAGCTGTTCGAACCATTCATCCGCGGGGTACCACGGCTGCGTTGCGGCCATCAGCCCCGGACTGCGGATACAGAATTCCAGATCACGCAGGGCACGATTATTTCTCAGGTCTGTCATTGTCCTATCATCGCATGGCCGAGGTTAAGCTTGTCGGTATGTCTGCTGGAATGGCACTGTCAAAGAAAGTGAGGCTTTTGTATGATGGCCGCTCTTTGTTTTCAGCAGGTTTCCCTATGAGCATCCGTGCCCAGTTTATGTCATTTATCCTGCGCAGAACTCTGAAGGCGCAGATTGCATCGATGAGCGACGATATCCCAGCCTTCCGGGAGCGGATGCGCGGCTCATCGTTATTGTCACCCGCGATCCCGGCGGAGGTGGCCTTTGAGGATGTCGATGCTTCGGGAGTCAGTTGTCACTGGGTCGCCTATCAGGGAGTCTCAACACACAAGGTATTGCTTTACCTGCATGGGGGTGGCTATACCTTTGGCGAGTTTGAGGGCTACAAGGACCTGACCTGGCGGCTGTCAAAGGAATCGGGAGTCCGCGTGCTGTTTGTGGATTACCGGCTGGCGCCGGAGGATCCTTTTCCTGCCGCGGTTGAGGATGCCACGGCAGCATACCGATGGTTACTGGAGCAGGGTTACAACGCGGATCAGATTGTGATCGGCGGCGATTCCGCTGGTGGTGGCCTCGCGATGGCGTTACTGGTCAATCTGAAAAATCACGGTATCGAACTGCCTTGCGGCGCCATATTGCTGTCTCCCTGGGTCGATCTGACCGCTTCGGGTGAGAGCGTGGTGACCAATGCCAAAGCGGAAGCCATGTTATCCACCCAGGCACTCGAGGCCATGGCTGGTCATTATCTGGGAGACCTGGACCGGGGTGCGCCGCTTGCCTCACCCCTGTTCGCCGATCTTTCCGGGCTGCCCCCGGTGCTGGTGCATGTGGGCAGCACCGAAATGCTGTTAAGCGATGCGGAAAGACTGGTTGCCAGGATTAATGAGTCTGGAGGGGAGGCGGTACTGGAGGTCTGGCCGAAAATGCCGCACGTATTCCAGATTCTCGCAGCGCGCATTCCGGAAGGAAAACTGGCGATTGCCAAACTGGGCGAGTTTACTAAAAACCGTCTTGTCCCGGCGTAATTCACGCCCGCCATGCAATCCTATCCACTCGCCAAAGAACTGATTCTCGTTGGTGGCGGCCATAGTCATGTGATTGTTTTGCGCATGCTGGGTATGAATCCGATACCGGGCCTGCAGGTGACCCTGATCAGCCCTGATGTAATCACACCCTATTCGGGCATGCTGCCTGGCCTCGTTGCCGGGCACTACAGTGAGGAAGACATTCATATTGATCTGGTACCGCTCTGCCGGTTTGCCGGTGCCCGATTTATTCAGGCATCGGTGACTGGCATCGATCCCGATCAGCAGACGGTCAGGTGTGAGGGTCGCCCGGACTTCTACTATGACGCGCTTTCCATCGACATCGGGATAACCCCCGGTCTTGATGTGCCCGGCGCCGAGGGTCAGGTGATCGCCGTGAAACCCATCAGTACTTTTCTTACCCGCTGGCAGGATTTCCTGGTGCGCATGAGCGAGGGTCATGTCAGTGAAGTGGGATTTGTGGGTGGGGGCGCCGGGGGTGTCGAGTTGTGCCTGGCGGTTCAACATCGATTGCGACAGGAAGCCGGTTTAAATGTGAATTGCTGGTTGTTTGTCGATGGCCCGGAATTCCTTCAGGAATTCAGCGCTCCCCTGCGGGAGAAATTCGTGAAGGTGTTCCGGGACCGTGACATTACGGTGCGGAGCGGATTTCAGGTCGAAGCGGTGCAAGATAAATGCCTGATCAGTAGCACGGGTGAACAGCAACGCCTGGATGAGATTTTCTGGGTCACCTCTGCGGCGCCCCAGGTGTGGCTGAAGGACACGGGACTGAAGCTCAATGAGTCCGGATTTCTTGCCGTGCGCGACACCCTGCAATCCGAGAACTATGACAATGTCTTCGCGGTAGGGGATGTCGCCAGTGTCGCCGCACATCCGCGACCCAAAGCAGGGGTTTTCGCGGTCCGACAGGGCGCACCCTTGTTTGCCAACCTGCAGCGTTATCTGGTCGGGGAAGTACCGAAGCCCTTTGCGCCACAACGTAATTTTCTCTCGCTGATTTCCACCGGCAACAAAAACGCGGTGGGTTATCGCAACGGTTACACATTCGCGGGTGCCTGGGTGTGGCGGTTCAAGGACTGGATTGATCGGCGTTTTATGAATCGGTTTGCCCGGTTACCGGTGATGAAACAGCCGGTCCCTCCCGCGTTGCTGTCGGGATTTGATGAGCAGATGCAGTGCGGCGGGTGTGGATCCAAGGTCAGTGCCGATTTGTTGAATGAAGTGCTCGATGAACTGGCGTTGGTCAATATCGATAATCCAATTCGCGATGACGCGGCCATCTACCGGGTCCCGGAAGGTCAGGTGATGTTACATAGCGTCGACAGTTTTCGAAGTTTTATCGACGATCCCTACACGTTTGCACGAATCGGTGTGAATCATGCGCTAAGCGACATCTATGCCATGGGCGCCAGCCCTGTTACCGCGCTCGCGGTCATCACCGTGCCGTTTGCAACACCCAGAATGACCAAAGGTCTGTTGCAGCAACTGTTGCGCGGTGCGCTCGACCAACTGTCCGAGGACGGTGTGGCACTCATTGGCGGTCACACCAGCGAGGGGATGGAATTAAGCCTCGGCTTTTCCGTTAACGGCATTGGTGTTGAACAGGCCTTGCTCAGTAAGGCCGGCATGGCACCGGGAGAGGTACTGATTTTGACCAAGCCACTTGGCACGGGCGCCCTGTTCGCGGCGGACATGCAACATCGCGCCCAGGGCGAGTGGATCATGAAGGCGATCCGGCAGATGCAGCAGTCGAATCGGGAGTCGTCCGCTGTATTGCTGGCGCACCAGGCTTCGGCCTGCACGGATATCACCGGCTTCGGTCTCGCCGGACACCTGATTGAAATGGCCCGGGCTTCCAACGTGTCGGTATCCCTGGATCTCGATTCGCTGCCACTACTGGCAGGCGCGGACACAGTGATCAACGCGCTCAAGATTACCAGTACCCTGCATGAAGACAATCGCGGCTCAGCGCAACTCGCCCACCGGGATCATCCCGCTTACGAACTGCTGTTTGACCCGCAGACTTCCGGTGGCTTGCTGGCGAGCGTATCAGCGGATAAGGCGGCGGCGTGTGTTGCCGCACTTCACCTTGCCGGTTATACGGACGCGGCGATCATCGGCTCAGTTATCGAAGGCCCGCCGATGATTAGCTGTTCATGACTACAGATTTTTAACTCACCAGATTTTTAACTCACACAGCGAGAGGATTGGGACATGCAGGAATTTGCGGACAAGGTAGCATTTGTGACCGGTGCGGCGAGCGGCATTGGCCTTGGTATGGTCAAGGCTTTTCTGGCCGAGGGCATGCAGGTCATGATGGCCGATATCGAAGAAGAAGTTCTCAAGGTAGCAGCGGCGGAGCTCGAATCCAATGCGGTCTCCTGGGTAGTGTGTGATGTATCCGATCGGAGTTCGGTGTTTGATGCTGCAGCCGCCACCCTCGCGGCTTATGAAAAGATCCATGTGGTGTGCAACAACGCCGGGGTCTCCACCGGGGGATTGATAGAGGAATGTGATGAGGGTGACTGGAACTGGACGGTTGGGGTGAACCTGCTGGGCGTGGTCCATGGCTGCCAGGCGTTTGTCCCGACTATCAAGGCGCAGGGCGAAGGCGGACATATTGTCAACACCGCCTCCATGGCCGGTCTGTTAGCGCGCTCGCCTGGATGGACGCCCTACAATTCGACCAAGTACGCGGTCGTTGGCCTGACGGAATCCCTGTACGAGGAGGGCAGACTCGGCGGTTTTGGTGCCTCGGTTTTGTGCCCTGGCGGGGTGCGAACCAATATCACTGCAGCGCCGCGTAACCGGCAGGCGCGGTTTGGCCCGCAGGTATCGAAGGTCTCCTACAACGATATCACCGAGGATATTGCCAAGGGACTTGACCCGGAAATTGTGGGTCGACTCGTGGTTGAGGCGATCCGTGCGGAGCGACTGCATATTCTAACCGATCCGCGATTTGCACGGCTCGTCCAGAAAAGATTTGAACGCCTTGCCGACGATTTCGAGTGGGCCGCGAATTCGCAGGCACTGACGAGTACATCGTCACCCGGTGCGGCGTTATAAAAATTATGATTCTACTTTCTCGGTCTTGTCCTTTTTGAGATTGTCGTTCTTCAAGTTGTCATAGTAAGGCATAGAAATCTCACCCTCGCGATCTTCGACGCGGGTGATCTTCTCACCCCGGGTATCACCGAGGGCTGCTTCCAGATCGGTGATGATGTTGATGCAGGCGGTCTGACCATGAGCAAAGGCTCGCTTGATAGCACCGGCGATCTCCTCTTCACGTTCAACATACTCATCATGGCAGCCAAACCCGGCCGCCACCTGTTCGTAGTGAGCGTTGCCCAGGGTTGTGACCACCAGTCGATTGTCGCCGAACATGGATTGCTGGCCGTGCACACACATACCCCAGGCCTTGTTGTTCAGCACGATGGTAACGATGGGCAGGTTATGGCGCACCATGGTATCGAATTCCTGAATATGAAATCCGACTGAGCCATCCCCGACAATTACCACCACGGGCTGCTCGGGATTGGCGAGTTGCGCGCCGATGGCAAATGGCATACCGATACCAAGACAGCCGAGATATCCGTGGCTCATGAGTTGTCCGGTACTCGAAGGCTGAGCCAGCATCTCGACCCACCCGGATGCCTCGCCGCCATCCGCGCAGATAATCGTGCCCGAGGGCAGCGCCTTGATGATCTCGGCGACCGCGGCATAAGGATGCAACAGTGAGGTCTTGCCGGTTGCCTCACGATAGGCTTCAACGTGCCAGTTGGTCAGATTGTGTTGCGAGGCGGTCCACGCCTTCCAGTCCGGCCAGCCGGATGAACTGGTTGCCGCGAGCAGTGCGTCCAGCATTTCTCCCGCGTCAGCAACCACCGCGAGATCCACCGGCCGGATGCGTCCCATCTCCGAGCGACTCACATCAACCTGGATAATTTTGCACTCATCGTTGGGGATTCGACCCGGCCCCAGCATGCCCGGTTCAGTAAACATCCCAAAGCGTAATCCCAGGGTAAGCACCACATCGGGAGAACCGAGGTTTGCTGCCTGGGACACCATGATATTCGTGAGGGCGCCCGCATAGTGCGGATCATCATGCGCGATGACCCCCCGGGCCTTGTTGTTCGTATAAACAGGAATACCGCTCTTTTGGGCAAACGCCAACAACTTGTCTGCAGCCCTGGCATATAACATGCCACCGCCGCAGATAATGGCCGGGCGTTCCGCCGCACACAGCAGTTCGATTGCCTGCTCGACCGTGTCGGCCGAGGGTGCCGGCGGGCGGAACGTGGTGATATCGCCGGGCATACTGACCTTGTCTTCCGGTACCCGATCAAACAGCACGTCAATGGGAATTTCCAGCACCACGGGTCCCGGCTGACCATTGGTTGTCTCGCGCATGGCTTGCGCCACCAGATTTGGAATCAGCTCCGTGCGGGTAACCTGGCATGCCCATTTGGTAACGGGTCTGGCCATGGCAATCTGATCGATTCCACCCTGCAGGGGCAGTCGTTCGGCATCGCGCAGCGGTGCAGCACCAATAATGAACAGGATTGGGGTGCAATCGAGGTAGGCCTGGGTGATCGCGGTGATCGCGTTGGTATAACCCGGCCCGGCGGTGACCATGGCGACCGCGCATTGTCCGGTCTGTCTTGCATAGGCATCGGCGGCATGGCCTGCAGCTGCCTCATGACGCATATCGATCAGGTGGATATCGTGATCAAGACAGGCCTGAAAAATAGGATCCAGATGACCCCCGTGGAGTACAAAGGCATGCCCGACCCCCGCCTGTTTCAGTGTTCTGACGCACAGTTCACCGCCATTCACCAGACTACTTTTTGCAAGACTACTTTTTGCAAGACCATTGCTCGTCATTTCCTGTCTCCAATGCTGAGGGTAGGGCAGCATTAATCATAACGGTCGACTTGCCTCAGGCACTGATCTACATCAAATCCCGTGCAGTTGATCTGGGTCAAATCTCTGCGATTCGCGAGTCACTAAGATGCTTGAAGACAGGCACTTAAGGAGATTGAGATGGCAGAAACAGCAGATGTTGAAAGTATCCGGGATACCGACGAGCGCAAACAGAATCTGGTCGACAGTTACAAGGCGGTGATGGAAGTCAGTTGGAATTTTGACTATGAGACTAGTATCGACAAAGTGAATGACCTGTATAAGCGGGCAAAAACCAATCAATGGAACGCAGATGACCTTGACTGGGATGTCGCAATTGATCCCTCGAACCCGATCATGCGGCGTGAAAATACCCAGTATTACGACATGCCGTTTTTCAAGCGATTATCGGCGCAGCAGCAGGAGACGTTTATCGCGCATTCAACGGCGCAGATGCTCTCGCAGTTTCTGCATGGCGAACAGGGAGCATTGTTAACAGCGTCGACCATCACTCACGGCGTTGAGGATGTGCGAGCGAAATACTACGCCGCCAGCCAGACCATGGATGAGGCCCGACACGTTGAGGTCTATGACCGCTATGTCAACAAGATCGCCATGCACTATCCGATGGTCGGCTGGTTGAAGGACCTGATTGACGTCACCTTAAAAACTGAAAATGTTCACAAGATCATGATCGGCATGAACATGATCGTTGAGGGACTTGCACTTGGTGCCTTCAACAACATGTATCAACAAACCGACGAGCCATTGCTGAAGTCCATCACGTTTAATGTCATGCGCGATGAATCCCGGCACGTGTCGTTTGGTCATGTGTTTCTGGGTCCCAGAGTTGCGGCCATGCATCAGGATGATCGTGAAGACCTGGCACAGTTTGCCTTTGATGCAGTCGGTATTCTCGTCAATGGGCAGAAGGATGTGGATCCCGGATTTATGAAGGTGCTGGAGGTGAGTAACATCAATCCCCAGGACTTTATGGCGGGAATGAAGGAAGCGGCCGAGCAAGGCCTGGTTCAGGACTTGCCCCCGGGCCAGGTGCACTCGCTCAAGGATCTGATGATTCCTGCGCTGGTTCGCGCAGGCCTGATCACGACGCGCACGAAGGAACTGTTTGAGCAGGCGGGCGTTCCGGTCAATGAAGACCTGACCGTGCTCGAAGCCATGGAGGATGCGAAATCTGATCAGAGTATTTTGAACCAGCAGGGCGCATCTTATTAGCGGTCAGTAGCCGATGTCCTTCGAAGCCGGTGATACGGTCGAACTGCTGAACGAACTACCGGAAGCTTTTCTGGCGGTCACCGAACTCGGCGAGGTGTTGTTTGTCAATCGGGCGCTGACCGCCTTGACGGGCTACGACGCGGATGATCTGGTGGGTAAGGATATCAGCACGCTGTTGCCAACGCCTGAGCGAAGGCGCGTGCAGGTGATTGAGTGGTTCGGTCGTTGGGCCAATGATCCGGACTCGGAACAATTGCGTTATCTGAATTTGGAATTGTTAACCCGGGTCGGTGACACAAAGCTGGTGAGTGTTCGCGTTTCCAAGCACGACATTCAGGATAAACCCTGCTTTCTGGTGGTGCTACGGGATGTCACCACCCAGCATGAGACCATGGCCGCGCTGCGCCATGCACAGCTCGTCACCAATCGGATCCTGGCGATCGGTGAGGATGCTATTCTCTCGGTTGATTCCGAGCAGAAGCTGATTTACTGGAATGAGCGGGCTGCGCAGCTTTTCGGCTATTCAGAATCGGAAATTATCGGTCAGCCCTTGTCTCGCCTGTTGCCGCCGAATATGTCCGTGGATCACAGTGATCTGGTGACGTCTTTTACGGCAGGTAAGGTTGCATCAAGGATGATGGGCGAGCGCGGTGAGATCTTCGGTGTGCACCGGGACGGGCGACGTATCCCACTGGAAGCGTCAATCACTAAAACCACCATTGACGGGCAGACCGTGCTCAGCGCACAGGTCCGGGACATCACCGAACGCAAACTGCGCGAACAGGCACTGGTCGCGAGCGAAGCCAGGTTTCGCGCGATTTTTGAATACGCAGTGGAGGCCATGGTGCTGTTGTCACCTGACGGTCGCGTGCTGGAAATCAACCCCGCCGCAAAAGCACTGCTACCGGATTTCGAGGCCAGTAAATATTTCTGGGAACTGGACTGGTGGCATGAACAGGCGGATCCGCAAGTTGTTCAGCAGAGTCGAGAAGGCCTCCGAGAAAGTGTCGGGCGCTGTCTGGCCGGTGAGGTAATCCGCGTGCGCACGCATCTGGGGGGTACCCGGGAAGTTGATTTCTCAATGCTCCCGGTGAACGATGCAGACGGTCGGGTCGTTTATATAATCGCGGAAGCCAGGGAACTCAACGCGACAGGTGACCATGCCTAAAGTCGTGTTTATCGAGGCCAACGGCACTGTTCACGAAGTGGTTGCATCGGCAGGGACCTCGCTGATGCAGGCGGCTGTATCACACATGGTGCCCGGTATAGAAGGGGACTGCGGTGGACTCTGTGCCTGTGCTACCTGCCATGTGTATGTGCCGGATGAATGGCAGGCAAAATGCAGTGCGGCAAAGGAACTCGAACAGAGTATTCTTGATTTTGCCTTCGACGTGAACGAGAACAGCCGGCTGGCCTGTCAGATTGAGCTCGGCGATGACCTCGATGGCATCACTGTAACCCTGCCCGAGCGCCAGTATTGATAACGCTCGACTCCCCGACTGCATAACAAAGGGGCGGGGCAAGTTACCAGGTGATTTCTTCGGGGAAAAACCGGTTGATCAGTGACTCGTAGTAGGGGCGCAGCGCGGCCACATCCGGGGCATCATCCCCTTTCGAATAAAGATCATAACTGCTGAAGGTTTTCACCAGCGGCATTAGCCTGCGATCCTTTTCATTCATCAGCCGTGTGTATCCGTCACCATGATGCGCGGCGTAAAAACTGTGGAACCGGATGATGTAGAGCGCCTCCTCCGGCAGGTAATCCTTTACCACCTGGTAGAGGTATTCATCATGTCCCCAGGACATCAGCACACTGTCAAAGCCGATACCCTCTGCATAGATACCGGTGCCTTGCTGGTACTCGGCAATCTGCTGGTCTGGGTTCAACTTAAAATCATCGAAATAAATCACCGCCGGATCAAAAGGGCAGCCAAGCGGAAAGGTATCACCCACCACCGCCCACTGCGGTTCACCGTTTAAACACAGAACCTTACCCAGGTCATGAATGAGCGCGGTGAGAATAAACCAGTCCGGCCGATTATCCGCCCGGGCGGCCTCGGCGGTTTGCAGCAGATGTTCGATCTGGCTGAGGGAAGTATCCGGGTCGCTGTCATCGATGAGTTCATTCAGGTGTTCGCAGGCGTCCCAGACGCCCATCCTGCCACGCGCCAGTTGCCCGTAATCGGCGCGTTTGGCGGCGGCAAACGCGTAGGTCTGCAGGCGATGATTTTCTGCATAAAATTCTGCGACGCCTGACCGGGCAGGAACCTCGTAGTCACGGAACGCCGAGTGATCGCGGTGCGCGTCTGCCGACGCATCGATAGGCTCGTTATTTTCCTGTGCCTTATCCGACATATAAGTTCCTACCCGATTGCGTGTAACGAGTCAGATTCTACACCGGTTCGCGTCATGAGCACGCGAATCGCGTTGCGCATGAGAACAAGAAGGGGTCAGAACTGGATGCGTTTGGTTAATCCACCATCGATGATGACATTGGTGCCAGTGGTAAACGCGGCCACCGGACTTGCCAGCAAAGCGACCTGGGCGGCAACCTCTTCGGCCGTGCCCATTCGGCCCAACGGAATTTGTGCCATGGTGGCTTTGTAAAAAGCCGTCATGTGCTGCTTGATCGTATCCCATGAACCCCCTTTGATAAAAATAGGTCCCGGGCTGACCGCGTTAACACGAATACCGAGGGGCCCCAGTTCCTGGGAGAGTGCGCCTGAATAATTAAGCAGTGCTGCTTTCATGGCGTTGTAGGGTCCGGCGTTCATGAAATGCTCAACCGCAGCGGTGGTTGAAATTACAATGATATTGCCGTTGCTTGAGGCTTCGAGAAAAGGTCGGCAGGCCTCCACGCCATGGACGGTGGCCAGAATGTTGTAATCGAACTGCGACTGCCAGCCTTCATCCCCCGGTGAGTTGGAACCGCTGACATTTGAAACAAAGATATCGATGCCACCCATTTCCGCACCGACCGCCTCAATCCAGGATTTAAAGGCGGGACCATCGGCAACATCCAGGGCGACGCCGGTGACCGAAACACCGGTTGCGCTGATGTCGGCCACGGCCTGGTCAACTGCCCCGCTGTTTCTCGCACACAGGGCGATGTTACATCCCTCTGCCGCGAGTGCCTCGGCAATCGCTCTGCCGATTCCCCGGGTACCCCCTGTGATAAGTGCCGTTTGACCCTGTAAACGTAGATCCATCTACAAATCCTCCCTGACTTGATCTTGATACGGGCGTTACATTGGTGCGGGCTGTTGCCAGTCAAACTCGACAAAAAGATATGTTATAAAGCAGAACCTCGTAGTTGGAACGTTAAAAAGTTTCACATTAAATGCGTGCGACATTCAGCATCAACCCGGTAGGCTGAGCCTATCCCAACGGTGTTTGACTTCAAGTGTTTTTTTGTAACTTCTGTTATTTTGCCAGATTGCTGCGATGATGTCCGGCAGGTAAATCTACCCATATGCGAGTTTATGACCGTCTTCGATCAGCAATACACCAATTTTTCAGCACCGGCCGAGAACAACCGGCTATTTATTCTGGAGAAACTGCAGCAATATTTCGCGTCCCCAGGACTGGTCCTGGAGGTGGGAAGTGGCTCCGGTCAGCATGCCATCAGTTTTTCCGAAGCCCTGCCGCACCTGCGCTGGCAACCCACGGATCGCCCCGATTATTTCCCTGGTCTGAAGGACAACGTCACCCGCCTCGCATCGGACAATCTGCTGGCACCGATCCTGCTGGATGTCACCGATGATCCCTGGCCGGTTTCAGAGGTGGATTATGTGTATTCGGCTAACAGCCTGCACATCATGCCGGAGACCTGCGTCACGGATTTTTTTCGGGGCGCTGGAAAGGTATTGCGACCAGGCGGCCGGCTCGCCATTTATGGCCCATTCAAATACGACGGCGCCTTCACCACACCGAGCAATGCGAAGTTTGATCAATGGCTGAAATCCCGTAATCCGGAAAGCGGCATCCGGGATATCGAACTGATACTGTCACTCGCCGCCAGTGTCAGTCTGATATTGCTAACTGATGACGACATGCCAGCTAACAATCAGCTACTGATTTTTCAGAAGGAATAATGCAGATCTACTCCGTTCTTTCAATCACAACCACGCGGGTCCAACCATGAAACAACTAGCCGACAATCTCTGGATTCATGATGATGTCATGTCAGTACTGGGAACACCTATTGGCCTGCGCATGACGGTGGTGAAACTGGCAGATGGCAAGCTATGGTTACATTCACCCACCAGGCTGAGTCCGGAACTGGCAGCAGAAATCAGCGCGCTGGGGGAGGTGGGCTATCTGGTGGAAGCGAGTAATGGTCACAACCTGTATCTGGTGCCCTGGCTTGAAGCGTTTCCCGGGGCAGCAGTCTATGTGAGCGCTGGCATTCCGGCGAAACTTCGTCGTTCCTCGGGACTTATCCTTTTGGACAAGGGCTTCGAGAATATCTGGTCAGCCGATCTCGACTGGCAATATCTGGACGGAGTGGATTTCTTTAATGAATCGCTCTTCCTGCACCGATCCAGCAGATCGCTGATTGTCACGGATTTAATTCAGCACCATCGTTACCCGGAGCCAACGTTTCTGCAACAGTACGTTTTCCCGCTGATTGGCTTTAAAGATGCGTGTATTGCGCCGCCACTCAGGCTGCCATTTTTCTATCGGGACAGGACTGCGTTTTGCGATGCGGTGCGCGCCGCGAGGGCCTGGGAATTCGAACGTATAATTGTCACGCACGGTGATGTCATTGAGGAGCATGCAGGGGAGGTTTTTGCGGAACTCACCCGCCAGTTCGCCTGAAGCCAGGTGCCACCAGCCCGATCCCAAAAAATGCTATCAGCGGCGGTGTCGGCACCGGCTCAGACTTAACAGTGGCTACAAAAAGACAGGTTAGCCACCACGTCGTTGACACTTAACAAGTAGCATAATCTGTACCATTCTTAAAAACTCTTTCAATAACAAATAGTTAAGAATTGTCGCCTAATCTGGCATCGCAATTATGTAAAAAAATTCGACACGGCGCTGCTGCTCACCTGGTAATTCGAAGCGCTACCCCTGCCGCATCTGCTCGATAAATACATTGGATTCATTGATGGCGGCCTGCATGGCATCAATCAGTTTTGATACATCCTTGTTCACCGTACCGAGCTCCCCCTTGAGGGACGCAATCGCCCGGGCGTTGAGATTGTGCTTCAGGTAAAGGACATTGTCTTTCAGGCTGGACAGCACCGGGTCAATGGTACGTTCCGCATTGTGCATGGAGGTCATCAGCCGGGTATAACGACTCCGCGTGTCCTTGAGCTGGCGTTCGCTGTCACGACGCAGACTGGCGTTGTTATATTCACCCAGTTCGCCCTCCCATTCTCCAAACAACGCCTCGGCCACTGATTCCACCGCATCCATGCGATCACGAATTTCATCGGCAGCGGAGACACTGTCTTCGTAGGCAGCGTTCAGGTTGTTGTAGACCTTCTCAAGTTCGCCGCCGTCAAAATTGACGACCGATTTGAACTGTTCCAGGGCATTCTTGAACTGTTCCTGGCCATCTTCCTGGGCCTCCTGGGCCTCTTCGATGCGATCAATCAGGATATCGCGCTTGTGTACGCCAATTTTTTCCATGGCGTCGAAATAGGTGCTTTCGCAGGCACTCAACAGCACAATCAGCGCCAGAGGCAGAAATCTCAACATATCAGGCGCCTTCTTTATCTTTAATCGCGTCAACGATCCGGTCTGTGCGCTTGTCTGCCAGGTGGTTATGCACCACAAACAAGGCATGGATGACCCCGGGAATAAAGAACAGCAGGGTGAGGAAAATGTTAATGATCCCCTGAATCGGCTTGCCGCACAGGAAGACCGCTATCGGAGGTAGAAAAATCGCAAGGATATAGCGCATGGGAGTCTCTGCATTGTTGTTTACGGTGCATTCTACAATGAATTCATGGGCTTATCGGCCATTAATTGACCAGTCGCCTTGCACAATCGGGGGCCGCCCCCACATTCACTGCGAGATCGGAGCAAAACACTTCAGATCGGTTAAACTGGCACATCAGATCGCGGAACTCATAGTAAAAGGGCAGGAGGTTGTATGCAGGCACTGAGCAGAATAGTGGTTTTGTTAGGCTGCCTCGGATTCAGTTCATTTTCGATGGGGGCGACGCCAGACGAGGTGCTGGATCAATACTTCACCGTGCTCGTCAGTCGTAATTTCGAGGTCCTGGGATCGATCATGGATCCAGGGGACATGGAGGAGATGCGCAAAATGCTGGTCTCCACCATGGACAAGCAGCAGCAGGGTGGCCAGTTTGACCTGCAGAAACGACTCTTCGGCAAGAAGGTGCAGGCCGCACGTGTTCGCGAGGCGACTGCCGATTTCTACCTCCACCAGCTTGCCAGGCAAATACTAACGGCAGCAAATACCCAACACCTGATGGTCGATAGCGCCGAAGTCCTCGGATTCGTCGCAGAAGGCGAGGGCAAGCGCCACTACGTGGCGCGTATCCATTTCTCCCAGCAAGGCCGATCAACCGGCGACCTGCGTGTCTACACCCTGGCCAAACAAGGCGATACCTGGAAAATGCAGTTCCCCATGATCATCCGGCAGATGCTGCAGATGATAGAAACCACCCCATCGCGCCCGAAAGCAATGCCTTGATTCGCAAACGCGAGAAGCCAAAAGCGAAACCTGACGGCCACGCCCACCTTTGATACTATTGCGGCGGGAGAGCGTCGTCCCCGGTGGGGCGTGCGGCCTTCAAAGCCGTTGAGCTGCTGTTAAGGTGGCTGGTGGGTTCGACTCCTACCTCTTCCGCCACCAGATTTCACAACAGCCCCGACCCGTGCGCATTACCTCAGATCAACCGGGCATATAAATCGCCTCAATTAGTACTTAATATTCATTGACTTAAGTGCAATATACTGTATATTAAACCAGTAGTTTTTAACATGGATTTTCAACCATGAATTCCCTCCAATCCCCCCTGTCGATCACCCCGAACCTTTCCCATATCCAGGCGGCCAACAGCCTGCGCTGGCAGCATTGTGAAACACTCGAGGCCGAGATTGTTTCGCTCGCCGGGCATCTGAATGCAGCCGAGTACCGCCTGATTAAACTGCTGGATGAGTTTGATGAAAACCAGGGCTGGTGTGGCGACGGCATCAAGTCATTTGCGCACTGGTTGAACTGGAAGATTGGTATGGGCCATGTGATCGCGAGGGAGAAAGTCCGGGTCGCCCGGGCATTGCGCGAATTGCCCCTGATTGATGCGGCCTTTTCAAAAGGCGAACTGAGTTACAGCAAGGTCAGGGCCATGACCCGCGTCGCGACACCCACTAACGAAACGTTCCTGCTGCAGATCGCGGAATACGGCACCGCGCA
>JAJFKA010000142.1 GCA_021773555.1 Gammaproteobacteria bacterium | reverse complement strand
CAGTCACAACAGACCCAACAATCAAACTACCACAGGCGCTATTTGCCCTCCGGCTATCTGTGTTTATCGTCATGTTGATGTGGACACTGGATAAAATCATGAATCCCGCTCATGCAAGTGCGGTGTTCAAATCGTTTTATTTTGTTGAGGGATTAGGTGAAACGTTCCTGATTGGCATCGGTGTGGCAGAGCTTCTGGTCATCATCGGTTTTGTTGCAGGCGCCTACAAACGCTGGACTTATGGATTTATTTTGTTGCTGCACGCTGGCTCAACTTTATCGGCCTGGGCATTATACATTGACCCGTTTAAAAACCTGATGTTCTTCGCAGCCTGGCCTATGTTGGGAGCCTGCTGGGCATTGTATGTATTACGGGATGCTGACGTATGGTTTTCCTTTGACGCGAGGTCATCGGCTGAGTGAGTTTAGTCAGTAGTTGCCTGTGGATTGGCTTCGAAGCCCAACAATCCCCGGTTACCCAACATCTTCTTGATGGTGATAACAACCAAAACACCCAAAACGATCATTGCCAGCGCGGGGACAGCGTGTAGCGCCAGACCAGGCAGCGAGTAAAGAATAATAGTATCGTTGCCACCCGGAATCATCGCAGCCCCCAGCGCCATTAATAAGCCACCGATAAACTTCACCGCATAATCCCGCCAATGCCCGGCGTCGTACTTGAAGCTACCGGCTAGCAAGGTCGCCGTGACAATGCCCGCGATCAACATGAATGCGGTTGCGCTCATTAACGCAGGTGGACCACCAGAGTTGCTTCCTTGCATGCTGTGCATCATCCAACTGGTGTAATCCCACGAACCGCCGATCAGGTACAGGAGTCCGCTCGCCGTTCCCAGGGTGAATATGGCGATCGAGTCACGACTGACGGTTGAAGAGAGGAAGTGACGAACAGCGACTTGAGGCGCTGAACCGGAATGGACAGCCCGACTGCCCCGAAACCCAACGATGATGATCACAACAATCAAGAGCAGTATCAACACTCCGCTGGCAATCGGGTTATTGGGTGTTAGATAGGACTGTGCCGGTATCGGTAACGAAACGGGGAGGTTCACCGTCAGTAGATAACCCAGCAAAAAGCCGCCGATAGTGGCGCCATACGATAGCTTGCCACCACTAAGAGCATTCATGGTACCAAGTGCGCAGCCATTATTGACGGCAATCCCGATGCCATAGACCAAAGCGCCAGTTATGATCCAGGGAGTTAACACAAACGATGCCGCCGTCACTACGGAATTCGGGAAAAACAGCATCGCGGGAATCGTAATCAACGACGCGACAGACATCGCGTCTACGACAAAGATCATGGTCCTCGCAGGTTTCCTGGCTACGATTTCTGCGGTTGCCCGTACCAGGCAAATTCCGGCACGTCGCACCGTGAACCCCACCACATAAGCCAGAAAGGATGCCAGGATGACGGTGCTCACAACCGGTCCGAACCAGGTTCCATGGTGAAGAAGCAAATTCGATATCTCACCAACATTTTCATATCATCCAAGCAGGTCAAGAATCAGACACAATTCGTTGGCCAGCGTTACATGGGCTTGAGTCACGGGGTGTAACAAACTTCATCATTTTGACTCTAATCACTTATGAAAAACTTGTTGTCATGGATACCCACCGAATATCGTCGTTGTCTCGAACAACCCGTCATGATGATCGCGATGATGATGATGCTTTGTGTGGCGGCGCTGTACTTTGCCCGGGATTTTGCTCTGGATGCCTCGTCGAGCACACTAATTTCAGATGACGATCCCGGGTTGGCGTACTACAGCAAGCTCACCGAAACGTTCAGCGACTCGCCATTTTTAGTCATGACATTTAGCCCAGTGGCCGGTGACTTGTTTTCGACGCACAATCTGGATCGATTTAAGGTCCTTGAGCGCGCAATTCTCGATATAGACGGCGTGGCGAGTGTGACGTCATTGCTGGATGCGCCACTCCTCCTTAGTCCCCCTGTGCAGGTGTCAGACCTCGCAACCGGGTACAGGTCATTGAGGGCAGGTACCGCTGATTTACCAATGGCAAAAGCCGAACTCCGTAGCAGTCCCCTGTTCAGTGAGTTGTTGGTTTCCCGTGATGGCAATACGGCGCTGATGCAGATCATGCTGACAACAAATCAACCGTTACATGCTATCGATAGTGAAATTAAAAAGCTCCTCGCTCAATCCACGCTGACGGCAGATGAGCATACCCACCTGGAGGGTCTGCGGGCAACGCAACGTCAATTGAGTTCGGTCGCCAAAACAAGCCAGGCGAATCTTATCAGTGCCATTCGGTCGGTTCGTGAAGACTTCGCCGCTGACGCGCAGATTTATCTTGGCGGTGTCCCGATGATCACTTCCGATATGATTACTTACGTCAAAGATGACTTGTCAAGGTTCTCCGTTGGTATCGCCGCGTTGGTTTCACTGGCATTGTGGATATTTTTTCGCCGCATACGGTGGGTATTGATTCCACTGGGTACTACTGCCGTGTCCGTCTTGTTGATGATTGGGCTACTCGGTTTCCTGAACAAGCCAATTACCCCGATATCGGCCAGCTTTATTTCACTGATGGCGATCATCAGCATTTCTTTTTCCATTCACCTGATTGTCCGTTATCGTGAGTTGCGCTTGCAGGATCCTGATCAGCGCCACATCGACATGGTGTACGAAACGATGTCGAGCAAGCTGGCTCCCTGTGTATACACCGCACTGACAACAGGGATTGCCTTCGCATCGTTACTGACCAGTGGGATACTCCCACTCATCGATTTTGGCTGGATCATGGTGATCGGTGTTTTTGTGTCACTGACGGTAACCTACGTGTTTTTTGCCAGCGTACTGGTGTTGATGCCAAAAGGCGAAGCCAGCGCCACATTAAATGACCAGGTTGAAACCACCCAGTGGTTTAGCAACCTTACATTGCGATACCCCTGGCAATTACTGATTGCCTCGGTACTTTTGCTGCTCGCGAGCGGTTACGGCATTACGCGCATCAGCCTGGAAAACCGATTCGTCGACTATTTCAAGTCCGGATCTGAGATTCGGGAAGGCATGACGTTCATCGATCAACACCTGGGCGGTACCTTGCCCATGGAGATCGTCATTCAGTTTCCGCCTTATGAGGCCGTCGTGCTTGACGACGAGGACAATTTTGGTGATCCATTCGCCTCCACGCAAGAACAGATTGATCCTCGCCTTTATTGGATAGACCCTGGCAAAATCGAGTTGCTGCGAAAGTTTGGAGAGTTTCTGGATTCGCGCCCGGAAATCGGCAAGTCTGTTTCCTTGGCCAATGTCGAAGCGGTAGCGCGGCCCTTTAACGATGGCAAGGCGCTCGGCAGCCTGGAACTGGTCGCTGTGCTGAGTTTATTGCCGGCCGACGTCAGGCGGCGCATCATTGACCCGTATGTGTCACCCGATACCGGTAAGCTCCGCATTACAACGCGTGTTCACGAGACCGGGCCGCCGTTCCTGAAGAGCGAGCTGATTGCTGACATTGAACGATTTGCTGTGCAGCAAGCCGGTGTTTCGCCGGAAAATATTCACGTCACTGGCCTCGCCGTACTGTTTAACAACATGCTGAACTTACTCGCACTGTCCCAGACCAGCACAATCGGATTTGTCATTCTCGCGACGCTGGCCACGTTCATTATTTTGATGCGATCGCTCACTCTGGGCCTGATTGGTGTGGCCGCAAACCTCATCACCCCCGTAGCAATGCTGGGTTTTATGGGGTTTGCGCAAATGCCGCTTAACCTGATGACGATTACCATTGCTGCAATCGTTGTAGGTATCGGTGTTGATGATGCCATTCACTACCTGCATCGATTCAAAGAAGAGATGGAACAAGGACGCAGCGTCAGCGAGGCAGTTGCGCGCAGTCACAGAGGTATTGGTAGCGCAATCTATTACACTTCCCTGACCGTCATTTTTGGTTTCTCGGTGCTCGGTCTGTCCAATTTTGTGCCCATGATCCAGTTTGGGATCCTGACTGCATTTGCGATGGGAATGGCGTTAGTTGTTAATCTCACCGTACTACCAGCGCTGTTACTTGTGGTGATCAGGCGCTAGCGGATCGAGGGTCCCCAAAGTTCTAGAAAAATACAGATCACCGAACATAGCCTCACATTCACTATGACTATTGTCGCCATCAGACATCACTGCAACAAGGTGCACGGTTGTCACATCGAGATCAAAATATCGCTTGAAGTCTGCAACGACGTTACGACTTTGTTGTTGCCAGCGACCAACATCGGTGTTCCCTGAATGCACTGGAATCACCATGGATCCATCCGAGAATGGGTTGGGCCACGACTCGGTTTTCCCAGGCGAGTTCGCCCACACATAGTTTAGCGCCCGTGCATCCCGCAATCCTTGATTGTGAACCACGTAGACTCGAGCAACGAAGTCATCCCCAGCGCGCACATGCTCATTCGCAATCTCATGGACACTACCTACTTTCCAAGACCAATTTAGTATGGGGAATTCGTCGACTGGCCAGTGCAACGATCGGGTCAAAGCCGATGCGGAGTGATTACAGTGAGACTCGAGCACCTTCTGCCCGTTTTCCATAACGATCTTGTAGCGAGTTGTTCCCTCAAACCGGACATGTTTCCAACCTGACAGACCACTTTCTGAAAATCGGGGAATGCCGCGCAGTTCAGCGCCTGAACCAGAAGCAAACAGCAGCAGGATCAGGATGGACAGAGATTGGCTGCAGTAGCTCATGTGAATAATTCGGGATGTGGACTTCAGCAATTAGACCCGATTGTACTGTCAGCTATTACAATTTAATTTACCCGACTTGTTCCTCCCAATCCAGAAGCCGTTTTGTAAACCAACTAAAGGGATGAATGGATCTCCATTATTGGCTATGTAACATCTGGGAGTTTGCTTCATCTAACGTTCACACAATCAGACAGATCGCATCAGGGAAAAACAGTGATTAAGTCCATTCTCGTAAGTAGCATCGAAAAAAAAATCCGGGCGAGTATTTTGTTGCTGAGTATAACTCTCTTTTCGCTACTCAGTACGTCCGTTTATGGTTCCGATTATCCGGCGATCAATGGCTACAGCCCGGTTTCCTATTTTACCAAAAACATCGCAGAAAGAGGCAGCTCAATTTGCCAACAAGAGTACAACGGCAATACATACTATTTTACGTCAGATGAACAGATTGAAACATTCAAGAGCAATCCCGAGAAGTATATCCCGCACTTCGGAGCCTTCTGTCCTTACAGTCTTACACTCGGAAGACAACAACCAATTGATCCAACCAATTTCAAGGTTGTCGGAGAATACCTCCTCCTCTTTCACCGCACAGAAAAAAGTAACTCTCTGGACAGCTGGAATCTTGAAGAAGATGAGGGTGCTCTGATAAAGAAAGCCGAGGAACAATATATTCTAATGCGATTCTAACGGTTTACTCCACTATGATGCGATACAAGTGTCGTCGTTACACGGAGTTCGCCCTCCAATGTTCGATGGACAGGACATCGATCAGCGATCTCCAGCAATCGGTTTCGTTGCCCATCACTAAGGTCACCCGTTAGTGTAATATCGCGATGCAGGGTATCGATCTGTCGGTGGGATTCATCACAGTTTTCACAATCAGAAACATGATCACGGCTGTGACGCAATTTCACCAAGACATCTTCCAAGGGTAGCTTTTTC
Source organism: Gammaproteobacteria bacterium (assembly GCA_021773555.1). Lineage (GTDB taxonomy): Bacteria > Pseudomonadota > Gammaproteobacteria > Pseudomonadales > Azotimanducaceae. The sequence continues at coordinate 9,452 of JAJFKA010000142.1, read as the reverse complement.
CGATTGGCGTACATCCTGATGGTCATGGAAGTACAGGTTCCGAGTGCTGCCAGCAAATGCTCGTATGGATCAGGTCCCTGATCGCCGCCGCCAACTGACTTTGGTTCATCAGCCAGCCAGACATGCGAATCAGTGGTGACTCTGCGTCCGAACTTATGGTTATGTTCCTCAATCAACACCTCACCTCCTGGAACAGGCGCCCGCACAGTCTCACTCAAGGTCAGGTACCTGGACGCCCAGCCCGCAATGGTGAGTGCCACGTATTCGGCATCCGCCTTCTTCGTCAACAGGTGGTCAGCCGTATCAAGGCTCACGAAACTTTTCGGATGTTTCGCCGACGCATAGATTTTCTCCGCGTCATGGATGGAAACCGTGGTATCAACAGGAGAATGTAAGACCAGCAACGCCTTTTTCATGCCCCCGAGCTTTTGCAGAGCATCTACCGCCCGAACGTCATCCAAAAACTGTTTTTTGATGGTGAAAGTTCGTCCAGCAAGCTCTACGTTCGCGACACCTTCCGTTTCGATCGTTTCGATATTCTCCACAAATTGTTTTATCACATGCATCGGTTCTGCAGGTGCGCCAATCGTTACGACGGCCTCGACACTCTCGAGTTTTGTCGCAGCCGAGAGTACAGCTGTTCCTCCCAGCGAATGTCCAATTAACAGTCGGGGAGCTGAATAATTTTGCTTCAGAAAATCGGCAGCGAGAATCAAGTCTTCTACGTTGGACGAAAAATTTGCATTGGCAAAGTCGCCATCCGAGTTTCCGAGACCGGTAAAATCAAATCGAAGCACCGCATAACCTTGTTGCGACAGCGCTCGTGAAATTCGGGATGCGGCTGCCACATCTTTACCACAGGAAAAACAGTGAGCAAACAATGCGTAGGCACGCGGTTCTTTGTCCGGTGTTTCCAACAGAGCAGCAAGACGACTACCGTCGTAACCATAAAACTCCATTTTTTTCCTGGCCATGACCACTCCATTGTGTTTTGAATCGATTTTCGGATTAGTGTTTGGGTATTGATTTGCCGCTGCTAGCCGTGATTTTCTTCCAGAATGTTATTTTGCAGCAGAGCCGCAAAGGTACTTGCGACCTCGAACTCGGGATTGGTCTCAATAACGGCAGTCGCCGCCCTACCCAACGGCACACCCTTAGACATCGCGGCAATGAAGCGATGTTCTGGCGTGTCCAGCAGCCGGCTTTTAATGCCGTCGTAATCCCGCCACAGAAGAATGTGTTGTACTTGCGTTGCAAGGCGAATTTTCAGCTGTTTTCCCGGGTTAATCCGCGCGGCTGTCCAGGCATCAAACACCGCATAGGCAGCAGTGACCAGTTGAACATGCGGCCCCGTCCGAACTGAAAGGTCTTCGATGTCGTGGCCCGCTTCCGTCAGCTCGCCAACACGCTCCGCAGAAAGGGTGACCGGTTCTGCCGCAAAGTGACAGTTGAGCCAGGCATAATCAAGATTTGCAATATCTTCGAGTCCGCGCAGATTGTGCAGATCGTGAGTTTCGATAAGAAACGATGCAAACAATTCGCCATAACCTGCCAGCGTCCCACGTCGCGGCGGATGCGCGTCGACATAAGCTCTGGCAAGCAAGCGAAACGTTGCTTCTCCGATGAAGTACACCACGATTGGAAAATTGGCAGTGAGTGCATCGATGCAGGTCTTAAAGTATCCATTGCGGTAAACGGCCGCGAAAGCGAGGTTAGCTGTCTGAGGTAACCATGGCCCGAGCACTGCCGAGTCACCCATCTCGATGTATTGGGTAAAGGTCGCTTCGAAATCAGCCATCGACTCTGCCTCCGATGTCTGTGGTTGCGGCGATGAGAGAATCGGCTCGTTCCCTTTCAGCAAGTAGTTCATCGAACGGTGGCAGATTACCATCGCGCTCGACCAGAACAGGAACCGGCCCAGTGTGCTTCAGGGTAAAGGCGAGAAGTTGCCAGACCTCCTCCGAGACGGGAGAAGCATGGCTATCGATTAGTAACTGTCCACCAAAATTGTCGTCCGGTGTAAAGCCGGCGACGTGAATTTCTCCGACAAGTGCTGGCGGAATCTGCAAGATGTATTCATGCGCATCAATACCACAGTTGTTCGCACTGACGAAAACGTTGTTCACATCGAGCAACAGACCACAGCCGGTTTTCTGTGCAGCTTCGACCAGGAAAGCCGGCTCGTCCATCTCACTGTTGAACGGGAGATAGTTGCTTGGGTTCTCCAGCAGAATCCGTCGGCCCAGATTTACCTGCAAGTGATCGACGCCGCGAACAAGCCGGGCGAGCGCTTCTGCCGTTCGTGGCAACGGTAGCAACTCGGCGAAGTATCGGCCATCGTGACGAGACCAGACGGCGTGTTCCGAGATTACTGCGGGCTCAATGAGAGTCATCAGGCGTTTAAGTGCGTGGATATGATCGTCCGGCGTGAGCTCCAGTCCACCAAGCGATGCGCCGACACCGTGCAAGCTAATCGGAAATCGCTCGGCCGCAGCTTGCAAACCCGCAAGCCGTGGCCCGCCACCGATCATATAATTTTCGGGGTGGGCTTCGAACCACAAGCTGTCTTCGGGCAACGTCCCCACCTGCGAGAAGTACTCGGGCTTGAGACTAACTCCCGCGCGGTTCTTAAGGGCCATTAACGACATATGTCACACCTTTTTGGCGCACACCCTCAGCCTGGGTGAGCTTTTCGTTCGGTTTCGCAACGACCGTCCTTGCGTCTGCTATTGCCGCACCGGTCCGACGCAAGATGGCCTTTAAAATTCATACCACTTGAATTGAGATACGCAACACCGCACAAGTCCTAGATGCTTTGACTGGTCGAATGTTACACCGATTCTACTCCAGCCATCGGGAACTGCGAGGCTGGGTTTTAAATCTCATCCCCGTGAGAAATAGCAATGGACTAACCTTGCTATACACCTAGGGGCATAGTGATACTGATCGGTTGACACTGTTACGTACGGCGCTCAGTATTGCTCGTGCGACACCGGTACGCTTTGCGTAATCCGCACTATCGTACCGCAATTAAAAACTTAATAACGGAGCAAGGCAGTATGTATAAGAAAATAATGAGTAGTGTACTTCCGCTTCTACTATTAGTCCCAATGATGGGTCAGGTTCAGGCCGCGGAGACCGGCGGCGTAGTGGAAACATTTAGTTGTAAGTATATCGATGGTAAAGGGGCCAAGGATTTGGATGGCGCGATCAAATTCTGGCAAGCACAAGTGGCTAAACTTAATTCGGCAGACCTCAACAAGTATTTCGGGGCAGTTTTAACACCGATCAAGGGGGGTTCGGACGCAGACTTCTTCTGGCTTGGTGGTAGCCCCGATCTGAATACCTTTGCCCGGGGCCAGAGCGACTACGCTAGCAGCGAACAAGGACAAGCTGCGGATGCGCGTTTCGCCAAGATGTCCAGGTGTACATCCAATATGTACTTCTCTGAACAGATTTACGCTGGCGCGCCTCCCGAGGAAGGTGATACAGACGCGATAATCCAGGCTTATGGTTGTACGCTCAAGGAAGGCAAATCACGGGCAAATGTCATGGCGTTTGAAAAAATGGCTGTCGCCCGGTCGGAACAACTGAAGGCAAAAACCAACATCTACAGGCTGAGCCCTTACATGGCTGATACCCCGGCAGATGTTGTTTACCTGGTTGGGTACGATGACCTTGTTGCCTTTGGTGAGTCGAGTACGGAGTTTATGACGGCTCCAGGCTATGGCGGTTTCTTAGCGGCTGTCGGTGACACCATGGACTGTAACAGTTCACTCGCTGCGATGCGGGTGACTCACGCGCCAATGGAATGAAGGTAGATATTCAGGAGGTGGGGAAATCCACCTCCTGTCTATTTTATAGCGACATCCGTTTCAATAAATTCAACAAGGATTCGCTCGAAATCATCTGGCTGATCCAGGTTCGGCAGATGACCTGCATTTTCGATCGTCAATTTACGAATGTTTGATAGTTTTCCCAGCAGATAATCTGCAGCAGCCCGCATGTACGGAATATCGTTATCCCCGATTACGGTCAACACCGGAATTCGGATTTCCGCAAGGCGATCAACCGCTGGTGTTTCTGAATTGGGGAGCTTTTCCCCGAGACCTTTAGCATCATGATTTAGCGCGATCAGGTTCATGTCGTACGCGAGCTTGCGCATCTCCTGATTGACTGTATTGGTCGCTCTATCCCCGTCGAACCAGATCTGTGTTTCCAGCTCCGCCACTAACTCAAGATCTCCGGCGTTGTCTGCTGTTTCAACCAGCTTGAATTTGGCCGGTACCGGAAGGTCGATTTGAAGTCCTGATGGCGCACTGTCTACCAGAACTAACGCTTTGACTTTGTCGGGTTCTTTCAGCACATAGTCCAATGCGGTGCCACCACCCATTGAACACCCGACAAGAATCACCGGCTCGTCAACGTGCAGATGTTCCAGTAACGCGATCAAATCATCCAGGTGTGTGAACTCACCCTCAACCGGTTCGCTCCTGCCAAACCCTCTCATGTCATAGCGGATGACATTAAAGCTCTCGGAGAAGCGCAGAAATTCATTGTTCCATTGACGAGAGTCTGCTATCCCGGCATGAATAAATACAATCGGCTGACCACTGCCTGCTGTTTCATAGTGTATGGATGCATTACCTACTTCCAACATGCCATCTAATCTCCCAACACTGACGGTGCCACGCTATACTAACTGAAAACACGAACAAGAAATCCAATGGCACAGATATTCCTGTCCTACTCCTCGGAGGACCGCGCGCGCGTGCTGCCTCTGGTCGAGGCACTCGAAGAAGACGGGTATACAGTCTGGTGGGATCGTGAAATACATCCCGGCCCCTCATTCGACCGTGAGATCGAGAAAGCCATTAGCGAGGCGGAATGTCTCATCGTCGTCTGGTCTGAGAAATCGATTGATTCCGAATGGGTCCGGTCCGAGGTCGAGGAAGGTGTTCGCCTTGGAATCCTCGTCCCGGTGCTCATTGATGCTGTGATGCCGCCATTGGCGTACCGGCGTCGCCAATCCGCAGATCTCTCAGAATGGGCTGGTGAGCGCGATGGTGAATACCAGAAACTGCTTAATGGAATCCAGGCCACGCTCAGCGCTGAGGTTAGCGACGCGATTGCCGGACAACCAACACAGAGTGCACCACGCCGACGCAGGCGAAGCCGGCTAACGGTAGGTGCACCGCTGTTTGCTTTCGCACTTCTCGCTGCACTCGCCACAGGCTATGTTGCCGCGTTCCTGTCATCCGGTAAAGAGCAGAAGGATGAAGTCACGGTCACGAGACTCGAGATCATTCTGCCGAAAGACACTACAATCAATCGGAACACCTACAATCCGCTTGCGATAATGCCCAACGGAGAAGCGGTCGTCTTCAATGTCATCGACAGGTCGGGAAGAAATAGATTGTTCGTCCGCGACCTGGATTCTCTTGAGGCGAGACCATTGAGTGGGACCGATGAAGCCGGCAGCCTCTGGCAATCACCCGACAGCGAGTGGATCATTTTCAACGATCCAGACACACAAGCTTACAGAAAGATGCGGGTTGTCGGCGGCGCCTCGATTGCAGTCGCCCCCAGTACCGGCAGTATAAGGGGTCTGTCGTGGGCCCTGGATGGGACTATTGTACTTGCAAATGAAAGTGAACCGGCACTGATGAGCATCGAGGAGGACGGGAGCCTGATGCCACTGACAGAACCAGTGGACGGAACACTCCATTGGTATCCACATCTCATCAACAGCGGACGCGAACTGCTGTACTCGTCCGTCAGCGGCCCGCAAGACCAGCGCGAATTTGAGATTCGGGTGCTGAACCTGGACAGCAGAGAGGACAAACCATTGGTTGAGGGCAAGCAACCATTGCTTACAACCAGTGGTCACCTGCTCTTTGTGCGTGAAGGTGTCGTCTGGGCCAGTGCGTACGACGCTGCTCGCTCGCAAGTTTATGGCAAACAGGTACCCGTACTTGAGTCGGCCTGGAGCACCGGTTCTGAGGTAAAAGGGCTCGGCCTATCTGATAATGGAACGCTGGTGTACGTCCAATTGCCGCAGGTGCAAGGTCGTGAACTGGTTTGGGTCGATCTGGACGGCAGCGTAATGGAAACCCCACTATCGCAAACCTACCCCACAGTGCCGCGCCTCTCACCGGACGATTCAACCGTGGTATTCCACCACGGTGAACACAATGGCGATCCGGATCTATGGATGCACGAATTCGATCGGCGCGTCACAACGCGGTTGTCATTTGAGGAAATCAGTGTGCTCCCCGACTGGTCCGCGGATGGGGCTCGCATTGTCTATACTGCGGGTAAGGCTGGCCAGTTTCATGTAGCCATTCGTACAGCGGATGGAACCGGCAACTCGACACGCCTCACAGACGACAGTGATTTTGCGCAGGTCGCAACGATGGTTGGGGACCAGAGCACGATCGTTTTTCAGCGGTGTTCCACGACTGCAAATTGCGACATCTTCCAGGTGTCAGCTGATGGCGGTAAAGCCGAGGTTCTACTGGATTCGAAATTCTCCGAGGAAGCACCAAGGGTATCTGCAAGTGGTCGATGGATTGCCTATCAGTCAAACGAAAGCGGGCGATATGAAATCTACGTTCGCCCTTTCCCCAACGTTGAAGATGGTCGTTGGCAGCTGTCCTCAAATGGCGGCTACTTTCCTGTATGGAGCAGGAGCGATGACCGGATTTTTTATGTGAGTGTGGGCTCCGACCAGCCTGGTGCAAACGCTTCGCCCGAGATTGTGGCCATCGCGTTTGATGAAACAGAAGGTTTCTCGCCGGGCCGGCCCACACAGGTGCTTGACGTTTCAGGCTATGAGTGGCGAACGGGGCGGGGTTTCAGGAACTTCGATATCAGTCGCGACGGCGATCGATTCCTAATGGTTCGATCCAGGGAAAACCAGAACCGGATTGTTGTGGTGCAGAACTGGTTTGAGGAACTCGAGCGCATGGTACCGACGCGCCACTAGTAATCTTCATCTTTCGAGGCGTGAACGCCAGTGAGATGTTCTATCTCATTGAGCATGACCACCAACTCCTCCTGCCAGTGATCATCCACGCCATGATTTGCAAGTAACGCCTGGTACCTTGGGTGGGCGCAAACCTCGCGGATGATTGACGGTGTGAGCGCATAAGTCACCATGATCCGAAGTCCCCCCGGCAGAAAATCTGCCTGTTCAAGGTAGTCCATCCCTTTTTCGATATGGCCAAGCAGGAAGCAGCCCCAGATCTTAAAGAGCGGCGCAAGGTTTGGCTGATTGTCCATCCATTCGAAATAGGCGTTAGCTGCATCAAGTTCCCGGCGCCAGTATAAATCATAAAATTGCGCGAAATTTCGCGGGAATGTTTTGCCGAGTTCAGCAAGATCTTCCGCTGCCTTCTGGTATTGACCCGTCCGCGAGTAGAGCATGGCACGTGTGCCAAGCTGCAGAACATGGCTGTTGCTCTGCGCATACATGGCTGAAAAGTAATCGATCGCTTTTTCGAACCGGCCCAGCGCAAACAACAGATTGCCATAACTACCCACGACATTGCTGTCCTGAGCATAAGCCGGATATTTTTCAAGATATCGTTCCAGGAACTCCCGTCCTGTATTCAGCAAACCGGAACCGCCGCAGTAAAAACCGAGCTGGGCAAGTTCCCATCCATGCCAGTCATTGCCGCTTTTGAGATTGCCAATGACTTCGTGAACAAAATCCTGGAACGTCATATCCTCATCACGACTGGGGTCGAGCCGTCGCTGAATGTGGTAGTCAGGTGCGGGTGGAATAAAGTCCGTTGACCTGAGCTTGTCATAAGCAGCGCTCGCCCTCGGATAGCACTCCTCCTGACTGATCTGACCGTCATCCCGTTGCACCCACCAATCGATAAGATCAAACCAGTAAGCGCGACCAAACCCCGGATCCTCCGCAACGGCTTTCCCGAAGTGCTCATGCGCCCGTACGCGGCTTTGCCGGGTTGCCTTGCGAAACTCGTGCAGACCAAGCAAATAGTGCCGGTAAGCGGTGTGGTTGCTGGTCCCGGCATCGATCAGTTGAGCGGACTCGGCAGTCTCAGCGTCAGAAAACTGAACCTCAAGTGCCTTGACGACCTTGACGGCCACATCTTCCTGTAGCTCGAATACATCTTGCAGGGTACCGTCGTAACGTTCAGACCAGACCACATCGCCGGTGGCCGTTTCGGTCAGCGTGGCGGTAATGCGTACCCGCTCGCCTGACTTCTGAATACTCCCGGTCAGCACATTGGCTGCCTTTAACTTCTGCCCAATCTGCGAGATATCCTGCACCTGCCCCTTGTAAGCAAAGCTTTGCAACTGGGATGCAACCCGTAAGCCTTCGAGTCTTGCCAGCCCGGTGATCAGTTCCTCCGAGATACCATCGCACAAGTATTCGTTCTCGGGATCGCTGCTGCGATTGTTGAAAGGCAGGATGGCGATTGACTTTTTCTCGATGGCATCTGTCAGCGTCACGCCGGGTAGCGCCACGGGCGAGATCACCGGCATCAGCGCGCGAACGCTTTCTGTTAGTTTCTGTGCGAATGCCGCGTTGCTTAGTTCCGCCTTCAGGATTGCCTGTTTATTACTGAGGCTCAATTCAATACCGGCGGTGAGTTTCACTGGCGTCAGATGAACCGCCAGGATCTTCCGCTCCCGGGATAAGGCAAAGTTCAGTTCCTGGTGACAGTTTTCTGAATTAACGGAATGATCCGTGACAAAGTAGAGAAACAGCTTTGACTCGGTGAGTGCCAGCGCCACTTCCTCCCGCCAGGTGCTGCCAGGCCGGATGCCCTCGTCATACCAGACATTGAAACCGGCATCCCGCAGACGGTTTAGTTCTGGAAATACAAGATCAGCATCATCGTGTGCATAGCTTACGAAAATGTAGGGATCATCTCCCTGATAAGCGGTGAACGGACCTTCCATACTGCTACTTGCTGGATTGCGAGGCCAAAGAGTAGCAATATGTCATGGCGAAGCCAAGCGACCTTAAGGCGACTGGCTCACCAACTAGTGTTCCTATTCGTCATGCGCCAAAATTGTTTTGATCCACACATCTTCCGGGACGAGATCGCTACTCCAGCCTTTCCACACGTCAGGCAGACCAGTTTGAACAATTTCATCTACAGCTTTGCCCTTTAGATGTTCTTGCTGAACGTAGGTTCTGGTTGAGTCAATCATCTCATGATATTCCTTAAGTTCATTGAGGTTCATGACATTTCCGTGCCCCGGAATAAATTTGTCCCCTGGCTTAGATCTAAGAATAATCTGTCTAATCGCAACCTCGAGGCCCGCAACGCTGCCACCATTATGGATATCGACATAAGGGAAGGATCCCGTCCATACCAGATCTCCCAATACCACTAGACCATCAAAGAACAAAACCAGATCACCATTTGTATGGCCAGGCCCAAAGTGGACGGCTTCAACGTCACCAT
>JAJFKA010000141.1 GCA_021773555.1 Gammaproteobacteria bacterium | reverse complement strand
GGACCAGTTGCCGGACAAGTTGGCCCGCAGGGAGCCCTCCGCCAGAGCGAGATCCTGGTACCGGTCTGCCACCCCGAAGTAACCCAAATCGACAAACCCCGTTAACGCGAAATCCTCCGGATTAAGAAGAATATTAGGTAAACAATAATCACCGTGGGTGGCAACGAGATCCTCGGACGCAGGTCTCATTTCGTGTAGTTGCTGTATCAGTTCGGCACTCGTCAGATGTTGGCGTTCAGTATCAAGATCATCCATATCCACAAGCCCCGACTGGGCGCGCTGCAAAGCTTCTGCCATGCTGACCGCCAGATGTCTTTCAAATTGTCTGTGAGCTGAGATTGGTAACGAATGAATTTTTCTCAGCGCCTTCGCGACGGAACGCACGAGTCGTTCTGGCTGTGAAATGAGTTGATCGTCGCAAGCGGGAAGCCCCGGTACCGTCATGGTCCGCAGGATGTGGTAATCCCCGATCTCACTGAAGCTGAGAACCTTCGGGACATCCAGGCTGCCATTCAAATGTTCGAGCGCTGCCCATTCATGACGCAGATTGTAAGGTGAATCGCACCGCTCGATTTTGATGAAGTAACCTTCCTGCTCAGGAGTCTCAGGAGAAACCTTTAGCACCGTCGCAGTAGTTTTGCCAAGCTTAACCGGACGGTGCTGATTACATTCGTACTCGGTGAGGACCTGTTGTAACTGCAGTTCGTGCATCGCTTGGGTTCAGACAAAAAGTTGCACAATTTTAGACTTTGCAGGACCGATGATACAGGTTTGGTTTTTTGAAGATTGTCGATTTAAAGCCGAGTTCAACACTTGTCAATTCCTCTTCCGCAACCGGAACATCGGAGAGGCTTGCGAGCGGGAAGAAGCCCACTTTGTAACTTACGGCGTCTAATTCGGGTTCAGCTAGATCACCAAAAGTCGTTTTATTGAAGACCACAGCGTCAATGCTATAATTCCCGGCACGGTAGTATCAGTAGTGTTGTCGACGCACTTTTCTTCTTCAGAGTAGCCGAGTCCGACAATGATGGTGAGCAAGAGCACTGCCGTCAATGACGTGAGGGGATACACCGATGAATGTTTCATTCAGCTTCCTGCTGGAAAGCAAACTGGGAATTCGTTCTGCTCGAACTGATCGGCTTAGAATCTGCACAGATCGGTGAGACCTTTTTCATAGGTCATGCCGCTGCCAACGACTCCGCTATGGTCGCTGCTGAGATGAATATGCTGTAGCCGTGGCTACTCGCGCGTTGCAAGTATCCTGGCTGGATAGCCGATATCGGTAGATGCCTGGGCGATCGCATCAGGCGTGGTCACGGTGGGATCATAAACAGCGATAGCCGTCTTGGAATCAAAATCAATCTTGACCTCGCTCACGCCGTCCACCAGTGCCATGGCCGTCCGAACTGTAATCGGGCAACTTGCACATGTCATGTTCTCGACAGCGAACTCCTGCGTCGCGCTCACATGTTCCGAGTCGTTGCTTGCCCAGCTACTACTTGAAGCAAATGCACAACATCCCAGCACCAGAGCAAAAACTAGTCCTATAAATATGTTTTCACTTTTCATTCTCGAACCCTCTGAAGACTTGTTCATGGCGACGAAGCGTATCTTAGAACCTGTACCCACTACAGGTGCAAGTCAAAGTTGCAAGGCGTCAATAATCGGACATTCTGGCACGTCCTTGCCAGAACATTGTTGGACAAGGTTCTTCAATGTCCGTTCTATCTTTCGAAGATCAGCAATCTTCTGCCGGACACTGCTGATGTGTTCATCGGCCAGATGCTGAACTCGTTCGCAGGATACTTCGCCCCGGTCGACCAGAGTCAACATCCCGCGGATTTCTTCCAACGTAAACCCCAGTTCCCGACAACGTTTGATGAAACGTAATCTTTGCGCGTGTTGATCGTCATAGACTCGATGTCCACCATCGGACCTTGGTGGCTCGGGCATGAGTTGGATTTTTTCGTAATAGCGTATGGTTTCAGGATGGACGCCCGTCTCAGCGGCCAGAGTACCGCGCGATAGACGGTGTTTTCGCAGATTCATCAAAAGTTCCTTGATTCTGTAGTTGATACAGGTCTTAGGATAGCTCTCCCCTCAGATGAGACAACTTCTTTTGCAGAGAACCGACCATGAGTGAAGACGAGAATTTTGTGATCAAACAATCAAACCGTCCAGCAACGGAGAGTTTAGCCGCGATTGGCGGCGTTATCGGCGCCATTCTTGCCGCCTCCTGCTGTGTCGTCCCATTGGTCCTCGTAACTCTCGGGATCAGTGGCGCGTGGATCGGCAGTTTGACAGTACTGGAACCCTACAAGCCGATTTTCGCTGTGGTTACGCTTGGATTGCTTGGCGTTGGATTTTGGCATGTGTATTTCGAACCCAAAGAAGTATGCGAGGAGGGCTCGTATTGCGCGACCCCGACCGCAAATCGCGTGACCAGGATTGCACTGTGGGTCGGAACGGTGATCGTGCTGCTGGCGTTGTCCATCGACTACTGGGCACCGCTTTTCTACTGAAACAAACGAGGAGAGATCGAATGGATAATGTTGTACTGCAGGTATCGGGTATGACCTGTGAACACTGTGCGCGAACCGCGGAAGCGGAGTTGAACCGGCTTGAAGGAGTCAGCGCCAGTGTCTCGTTTGAAACGGGCCTGGCCGAAGTCGCGTTAAACCCGGGTGGTCCGCGAGGGCGCCTCGCTCGAGCCCTCGAGAGAAAGGGGTATACGGGTATGCTGCTTGGGCAGGAAGGGAGCCCACTTCCAGGCGGAGGTGCGGGGCTTCACATCGCCATCATCGGCTCCGGGTCAGGCGCTTTTGCGGCAGCACTCAACGCCGTTGAGGAAGGTGCCAGGGTAACGATGATTGAGCGTGATTCCATGATTGGCGGTACTTGTGTCAATGTTGGTTGTGTGCCGTCCAAGATTATGATCCGCGGCGCACAACTTGCACAGCATCAACGCTCACATCCGTTCGAAGGGTTGGAGACGCATGAACCGACGATTGACCGCCGCGCCCTGTTGCGCCAGCAGACCGCAAGAGTCGACGAACTGCGCGAGGCCAAATACGAGAACATCGTGAACGAGCATGATGAGATCACATTGGTTCAAGGTTCGGCAACGTTTGAGGACGCGAACACGCTTTTGATCACTCACCCTGACGGTAGTGAGCAGTGGCTGACGCCGGACCGCATTCTCATCGCGACGGGATCTACACCTGCAATCCCGGACGTGGCTGGCCTTGCCGAGGTCCCCTATTGGACTTCGACGGCAGCATTGTTCGCCACGGAAATTCCCCGACACCTGGTGGTCATCGGATCATCCGTTGTTGCCGTTGAAATCGCCCAGGCCTATCGCCGTCTGGGGGCTGACGTCACCATTTTGGCGCGAACTCGTCTGTTGTCACAGGAAGCCCCCGAATTGGGTGCGGGCTTGACACGGGTATTTGAACACGAGGGCATTCGGGTGCTCAACAACACCAGCGTCTCCCGCGTCAATTTTAAAGGCGTTACTTTCACGATTGAAATCGAGGGTGAGACGTTGACCAGTGATGCCCTGCTTGTCGCTTCCGGGCGCCCCGCGAATACGGCGGATCTGAACCTGAACGCAGCCGGAGTCGACAGCTTGCCTTCAGGTGCCATCCTTGTGGACGACCATATGCGAACGACCGCACCGCATATATTTGCTGCAGGCGACTGCACCACGCAGCCGCAATTTGTTTATGTCGCCGCGGCGGCCGGCACGCGCGCCGGGATTAATATGACCGGGGGAGAAGCGGCACTCGATCTGTCGACTATGCCGGCTGTCATATTCACCGACCCCCAGGTCGCAACTGTCGGTGTTACAGAAGCAGCAGCTATCAAACAGGGCATAAATGCTGACAGCCGAACCCTGGAGCTTGAAAACGTTCCGCGTTCGCTGGCGAACTTTGACACACTGGGATTCGTCAAACTGGTCATCGACGCCGATAGCGACCGCCTGATCGGGGCGCAGATACTGGCGGGGCTAGCGGGCGAAATGATTCAGGTCACAGCGCTCGCCATTCGCAACCGAATGACAGTACAGGAACTGGCAGATCAATTGTTCCCTTACCTGACGATGGTTGAAGGCATCAAGCTTTGTGCCCAGACCTTCTTCAAGGACGTTAAACAACTGTCATGCTGTGCGGGGTAGATCGAGATGAAAAGTAATGGACTTTTAGCTACCGGGATAATCGGCACAGCAATAACGGCTTTGTGCTGCTTTACTCCGGTGTTCGTGGTTTTGCTGGGTGCGGTGGGTCTCTCGGCACTCACTGGCTACCTGGATTATGTCCTGTTGCCCGCGCTGGCTATTTTTGTTGGCCTGACGGTGTATGCGGTTTGGCGTAAGCTCGGTGAACGTTGAGTAGAACTGAACGGCAGTCCTTGTGTCTGTGTTATGTAGATAGATGCTTATAGAGGTGCTAAAGATGCGTATTGGCGAAGCAGCAAAAGCCGCTGGTGTCGGTTTGGAAACCCTCCGTTTCTACGAGCGGGAAGGGCTCGTTGAACAGCCCGGACGACCGGCCCGGGGCGCCGGTTTCCGATCCTATTCGGTGAAAACGGTCGACCGGATCAGATTCATTCGTCGTGCTCAGGAGATCGGTTTTTCCTTGCGAGAAATCAAGGAACTGTTATCGCTTCTCTTAGATTCAAACGCAGACTGTGGCGAAGTGCGCGCGCGTGCTCAAAGCAAGCTGGATGATGTCAACGGTAAGATTGCCAGCCTTACAGAAATGCAGATCGTGCTCGGAGAATTGATCGACGCGTGTCCAGGTCGAGGCGCCGCCCTCGGTAAATGTGCGATTCTTGAAACGCTGACAAGCAACACACTTGACTCGCAGGGGGCATAGCTGCACGGCAGGGATCAGCGTGATCGTTGCCACTTGTGCACGCGATTATTCAACAAGTCTGAGACAAAGACCGTGCCGTCATCAGCAGTCGTTACCGCGAATGGGTGACTGAATTGGCCAGGACCGACGCCGGTCTCCCCGAAAGCGGTGAGGAAGGTTCCGTTCGCTGAAAACTTCTGGACGCGATCGTTGTAAAAATCCGCCGTGAATATATTGCCCTGCGGTCCGACAGCAATGCCAGTGACGGTCGCGAACCAGCCATTGAACGGTCCGAATATGTTCATGCCGAACGGACCTCCCCACTTGCGGATGAACGCGCCGTCAGGATCGAAGACCTGGATTCGATCGTTGTAGCCGTCTGCGACGTAGAGTGTCCCGTCCACCGCCAGTGCAATGTCAGTTGGGTAGTTAAACTCACCGGACGTAATACCGACCTGGCCGGTTGTCCCCAGTTGCCGAACAAACTTGCCATCAGGATCGAGTAACTGGGCGCGCTGATTGTAGAAATCAGCGACGTAGATACGGCCATCATTCGCGACCGCCACTCCGCCCGGTGCATTGAACTGTCCGGGACCCGTGCCGGGCACCCCGATGGCGCGCTTCGAGGTGCCGTCAAGACCAAAAACCTGGATTCGGTCATTGAAATGTTCCGCGACATAGAGCTCGTCGTCATTGATCGCAAGGTTCATTGGACGGCCGAGTTCACCAGAGGCTTCGCCTGGTGTGCCGAATTGGCGCTTGAAAACGCCGTCAAAATCGAAGACCTGGATGCGGCCGTTCCGTGAATCGGCGACGAAGACTTCGTCATTGGCAACGGCGATGCCTGTCGGGTCGCGAAACTGTCCGGGTGCGCTGCCGGGTTCGCCCCAGGCGGTGACGAATATGTAGGCGGGCTCTTGCACGGAGGGCACAAAAGCCAGGAATGCGATGATCAACAGCGCAACGATGGTGAGTAAGGGTACTGCGATCCAATTGATGAGTGTTTTTCTCTGCATAGCCCTTCTTTAGAAGTTAAAACGAAAACCGGCGCGGATAGTTAAATCGTCTTCCAGCGCGGTACCGTTGAGGTCCTGCGAGACGGGCAGTTGCAAGATGCCCTCGATGATCCAGCGTTTGGTGACGTACTGAAGGCCGGGAGAAAGAAAGAACGAGGTACCACCGGAGTTGGGGTCATTGACGCCGTCTACTTCATGGTTGTCCGAATAAAGAAGATTGCCTTCGAGAACTGCGTACAGGAAGCCGGGAGTGCCCGCGCCCAGTTCTTGTGGCCAGACACGGTATTGCAGCGAGGCGTCGAGCCTGGCTTCGTCGCCAAATTCGAATTTATTGGCTGCGGTATTGAGCTTGTAGCTCGTCTGTACGTCGACCTGAAAGTCGAGTGTCTGATACGTCAGTACGATACCGCCAAAACCGTCCCAGGACCCGGAGCCCAGTTGCAAGGGAGCAGGCAGCCTGCCGAGACCATCGCGGTCGTCATCGTCGCCGGTTGGTATCTCAATTCCGAGAAAAGGAGCGATGCGGAATGTGCGCCCCGGTGTGTTGTTTTTGTAGATGGTGTAACGGCCGAACAGGCGCGCATCAGCGATACCGGAAGTGTTTCGCGTGACGCGGCCGCCAGGCATGGTCACGTCCAACTCCTTGTCGAGATAGGGCAGAACGCCGAAGACAGCGACATCCCCGGTCACGCCGTACCCGAGTACGGAGACGCCGCCGAGCACTTGCAACTCGCGGTCGGCAGGAATCGGATCGTCTGTGGCCTTGCGGTAGACGAACTGCTCGCGGAACACGAATTCACCCTCGGCGACCGGCAGGGCCGTGTTGAAGGTCTGGGGTGCAGCCGTAGCGGTAGAGACGCCTTCGAATCCCGCCGCAAAAGCGAGGCAAACTGCCACCAGTCGAGACGTCATGCGTCGTCGGCCTTTTTCCTGAGTTCTCGCATCGAGAACCCGGCTGCTTCGACGGCGCGGTTGGTGTCGGCTTTATCGAGCGTCGCACCTGGTTTCATAGTGACAACGACAGTGCCGCTTTTAACGTCGGTCTCAACGAATTCGACTCCGTCGATACGGTTGAGCTGTTTTTCGATGCCGTAAGCACAAAACGGGCAAGCAAGGCCATCGACCTGCAACGTATAAACCGCCGAACTTTCTGCGCCCGTGGCGGAGACCGGCAAGAGAAAGGCAATCAATAGCGACGCGCCAAGAGCGCGGAATACCGATGCCGACCGAGTAATAGAAGTCATGCTGTTCGCTCCATCGCGATCTCGCAGGACGGGCAGGCAAGCTCGTGGATCCGGGAGATGGTGGATCTACAGGTCGGACAACCTGCGCTGAATATTTTGACCTTTCGTTTGCCGTCCATAAGTTCGTTCCTCAAGTACTCGATCATTCCTGGGTGGTTAAGCGCTCACCGTAACAGCCGTACTATGGTACGGAGTCAAGCCGAGAGTAGGCTGTGTCAGCAATGTTGCAGGTCCACCGTTCAACACCGTTTTCGAGCTAGAATCTTTTTTATTCTACATTGCAGAAAGATCACAGATACTGTCGATTTGCTGTCAGGGAACACAGTGCGTTGGAAGTGCAGACCCGCGTTACAGCTGAATCACTTCTTGCGTCTGACGCAGGCGCCCGATATCTGAACTATCGTCTCAGACTTTCCAATCGTAATGTCTGCGCAATGGTTATGGTTTGTTTACTTCGAGCATGTTCTCTGAATAGTCGATGATGACCTTGAAGTCCGCTAACAGCGCATTGCCGATCCGCGCATCGTATTCCAGTGAGGATTGTCGGCTATTAGTGGGCGCGAACAACGCCCTGTTTTGACTCAGTTGCCAGGGCCCCATCTGAAGACTATCGATCGAAACAAAGCACTGCTTCCGATCACCAGTATAGCCCGTTGTGTTAATGCAATCGGTCTCATCAGGCGTGAGTCCCAGCTTCAAAAGACCGCTCGTAGTCAAGAACAAGCCGCCGTTGAATCCAGTATCCACAACAGCCCGTAGGGGAACATCATTGATCCTTAATAAACGATCTGTGCCGGGCATCGTGTCATCAATCGAAAATTCGCTGTGCCAGGTACCGGCCGCTGACGGCTCCATGCTGTCAAACCTGATGAACCGGCCTGGAAAGTCGATTTCGACACGATGCTTGTCAAGCGCATTGACCCCAAGAATGCCGTCAATCTTTCTTCCGAATCGATCTGAGACTTGTTCAAGGTCCACCGCAATGAAGAGTCGCCATGTTCCCCCAGGGAACTGACTAATGCGCAGTGGGCGCAAAAGCCAAACGTTGACGCCTCCTCCAGAGCCCCCGTCGCCCTGGCGTCCCAGATCAATCACCGGCCATACCAGCGATCTCGCCACGCCAATGTCGATCGCGGACGGACTGGTGCCGGTATCCACAAGCATTGAGTATGGTCCGCGACCTTCCATCATGACCTGAACCACAATCGCCTGGTCGATGAATTCGAATGGCACAAAGGATTCCGTGGCGCGGGAGCACCCTGCAAGCCCCAGCAATATAACTGCGGTGACCAGCAGCTTCACTTCCAGCTACCGGCCGAGTGCGCTCCGGACACGACTTTCTACCCAGTCAATTGGACTGAAGAACAAGCAGCAGAGATTCGTCCGCTGCCCTGTCAAAATCCCGGGGATAGCCATGACTTCGCAGCCCAGATCCGCTCTGATAGCATCGAGGATGAGCGATATGCCAATATAGGTGATGACTGCGATCTCTCCAGCGTCACCTGCGAGCACGTAGATCGCAATGGCGGGTGCGACCGCGAAGCATGCCCCGACAACGGGATTTAGCACTAGCTGTTTCTTGACGATCACTAAATGTATAAGAATGTACATCGCCGTGATTCCAGAAAATATCAATGCAGACGATAACAGCAGGTCGACGGACATCCTCTCGAACGCTTCTACAATCAACCCAACCAATACCGCGCCGGACAAGAGTCGCAGTATTCTGCCAACCGGCCGAGTGCTTTCCTCCACAACCGATTCGTTAATCATGTGCTGCCCTTTATCTTGAGATGACACGATTCTCCTCACCGCAATCGGCGTACACCAGTGGCGTATGTCAACAATCACATATGACTTTTGTCACATGGGTTCTAGCAAATACATGCGATACAATTGGCTTTCTCAGCGACTGATGGGGTAAAGATGCGCCTCCTACCGAAAACTGCGACGCAAGGATGGACCACAACCTTGTGCCTGTTGCCGTTGTTGATTCTGCCCATTGATGCTGTTCTGGGAGGAGGGTCGCCGACATATTGGCTCATGATAGGGGCTACGCTACTCGTCTTTTTACCAATGTTCTTCTGGGCTTTTTGGCTCCCGGAGCCCGCGACAGTTGTTCCAATAGTTCTGATCATAATGCTGGGAACGCTGATGGCGCAGTATCCGATTGCCTGCATTTACTTCGCCTATGCGGCAAGTCTCGCGGGCTTTGTAATGACGCAGCGAAAAGCGCTGTTTTTCATTGCGTTTATCGTTCTCGTTGTTGTTGTCGAAAGTTGGTATTACGGACTCGGCCTGGGTCTTTCTGTGCCCACGGCCATTATGGTTATTGTTTTTGGCGGGTTTTGCCTGCACACCATGGAAGCTCTACGTGCCAACGCGAAATTGCAATCGAAACAGGACGAAATCGCGCAGATTGCCGCCATCGCCGAACGAGAACGAATTGCTCGCGACATGCACGACGTGTTAGGCCATACGTTGTCGCTAACGATTCTCAAATCTGAATTGGCAAGACGCCTGATCAACATCGATGCGGACCAGGCTATAGAGGAACTGAAGAACATTGAATCGATTTCCCGAGGCGCGCTGGCGCAGGTTCGAGAAACAATTCAGGGGTACAAGACGAGAGGCATTGAAGCCGAGATTGAAGCGCTGAGCAAGACCCTCGCTGAAGCAGGTGTGGACGTACACATCGATTTTAGAACGACTGATTATGACCCCTCATCGGAAAATGCCCTCTCTTTGCTTTTGAAAGAATCCGTTACCAACGTAATTCGCCACGCTAACGCCCGTCATTGTTACATCAGGCTCGGCAGGACTGACAATGCCTATGAGCTCTGTGTTCGAGATGACGGTTGTGGTCGAAGTATCCGCGAGGGATCAGGTATATCGGGTATGCGTGAGAGGATCGCAGCGCTCGGTGGCACGCTATCGATTCTCAGAGACGGTGGTGTGTCAGTTGTCGCGACTCTACCCCTACCGGCATGACAATGATCCGTATCGCCATCGCCGAAGATCAACTAATGCTCGCAACCACGCTAGCGTCATTGCTGAACCTCGAACCTGACCTGAACGTTGTCGGCATCGCTGAGGATGGCGACGTTGCCTTAGCGTTGGTGAAGGAATTGTTACCCGACATAGTGTTGGCTGACATCGAGATGCCTTCGATGACAGGACTGGAGCTTGCAGAAGCCATAATGAAAGAGAAGCTACCAACACGCGTCATCATCGTGACGACCTTCGCACGTCCTGGGTATTTACGTCGGGCCGTCGACGCTGGAGCCAGGGGTTACCTGCTGAAGGATTCTGCTGGCGAAGCTGTTGCCAGGGCGATCAGGCAGGTCATGGCGGGGCAAACATGCATCGCACCAGAACTCGCCCGGATGGCGTGGACCGAGCAGGATCCACTGACGCGACGTGAACGCCAGGCGTTACGACTTGCTGCCAATGGATTGTCGAACGCTCAGATCGCGGACCAACTCTCCCTGAATGAAGGTACCGTGCGAAACTATATCTCCGAATCCATTGCAAAGCTTGGTGCAAACAACCGCACAGATGCCGCGAGAATTGCCAGGCACAAAGGCTGGCTTTGATCCGATCCAACATGGCGGCCATTGGCAACTAGAACATCACCCCCTGTTTCGGTTAACGATAAGGGTTGTTTTGTAGGGTGATTCGCGACTCCAACGTTTTGTTTTTCCCTGGGACCAGAGTAGTCCCCGGTAGGGGTCCGATGACCTGATGAGAAGATCCCCATATTCGGAGCTTCCCTGGCTAAGATGATGGCACGCGCTCCAACCCTGGATTATAGAAGATGTGCTTGCGCCTCATCGCGGTGTTTTTTCAGGTATTTCATGAATGGTGTACCACCCGTGCCGACCTCAGTGTCATTACCCCTGTTACCACACTGTTGTTTATGGATGTACGCGGCTGCATATTCGAGGTGACGGGTGCGAAAGCCGGTGAGTTTCATCAGGCAGTCATTGTAGAGGTCGGTGAGTGGCTTACGGTTGACCGCTGACACGTATGGGCGCAATCGACTTTCATTGCGTAGTTGGACAATGAACTCCCGGTGAGGCTTCGGACGGTAAGCATGAAGATCTTCAAGGTAAACTTTCAGGGGGTCGGCGGCATGCCCGATACCAAGCAGTGCGTCCATCGCCGGGACGATCGAAGACTGAGCACCTGTTTGTCCCCGAAAAGTCTGTGGTTCACCGCGTGTTTCCTTAACTCCTTCATAAACCAGTCCGCCTGCCATGACGGGATTATCCTGCCAGCCATGTATCCAGGGCCGAACCCGTTGAAAGTAGATATAGGGGTCACAACGCTCAGGCATTCGATCAAAAATCCTATTAATGTCGTCCCAGGAATCTGACACCACCGAGAGTGATTGTTCCAGCGTTTGTACGTCGTCACCCGCAATCGCCTCAAAAATACAGGGAATCTCTTTTAGCATCGCACCAGCACGCGCTTCTATGGCGACGTGAATGAGGACAAACCATGTTTCATCCTGGCCGCCGAGAAATGGTTGCAGCGTACAGATATTGGAAAGATCAATCGGAGCTTTCTTATCAAAGCGTTTCCAGTTATCCAGAACATAGTTGGAATAAGTTAGAAGAGGTGGTTGACCGAGCGATTTACCGAGGAGCCATACAGGGACGGCCAGGCAGGCCGGGAGATGACCCACAGGTTCGGGTTCACCCCATACGTAAGCCTGCACCAGAAAAGTGTAGTGCACCATCGCAATCCGTTTTGTTGGCAAAGTTGCAGTGTCGCAAAAAGTAGTCAGGTCTACCTGCGGTAGTCTGCGTAGCGCTTGGCGGATATTTCCCGTCAATAAAATTTGCGGGAGAGCCTGCGCGGCTAGTCTGATTTCTGTGAGTTCATCTGGAACCTTGCAGACAGCAGGCGGCTCCATTGACAGGAATCCGTAACTGGGGTCGATGTTGTACTGGACCAGATCGAGTGTCATATTGCTCAGCCAAAAGCTTTGTGCAATATTAGTCAAAAATTTGCAGAATTATCGTGCAATAAACTTACAAATCCGTCAGTTTACGCAATATATGATAAAAATAGACTCAAAAAACGAAGAAATATTGCGTGTTCTTGAGCAAGACGGCCGGATCAGTAATGTCGATCTGGCGGAACGAGTGGGATTGTCGGCTTCCGCCTGCCTGAGGCGAGTTCAGGAACTGGAGAAAACCGGCACGATACGCGGATATCGTGCCGTTATCGATCCTGCTGCACGCGGAATAGGGATGACCATATTTGTCATGGTAGGTCTCTCGGAGCACCGGCGTGAAGATGCACGTGCCTTCGAATCCGCGGTTTCCAGCTCACCGCTTGTTCGCGAATGTCATAACGTGACGGGTAATGTGGAATATCTGTTACGTATCGAGGTTCCTGATCTTGCAGCATACCGGACTTTCCACGACGAGACGCTCGGTAGCCTGTCGCAGGTGCATAGCATCATCTCTTATATTTGTCTTGCGTCCCCCAAGGATGAACGTGCATGAAGGGCGCACAGATTTATATCAAGACTCGACAAGCTCATCGTTAAGATCAATCATTTAGCACGAACAGCCAAAAAGGATTATGTGATATGGATCTTTCAAGGTACAGCGAAGGCGCTCAAGAACTACTTGGCCCTGGTGGATCTTTCGAATTGGCAGAGAAGGACGTGCGTGGTGTGACGCTGCCGGTTTTTGTCGATGCGCCTCAACACTTGCTGGAGCTCTATCGGGGTGGGCTCGCACATGGCGATGAGACTTTCTATGTCTATGAGGATGAACGCTATACCTTCAACGAGGCTGGAGACGAGGTGGGACGGGTCATGAGAGCACTTCGCTCGTTGGGCATCCAGTCCGGGGACAGAGTCGGGATCTGTATGCGCAATTATCCGGAATGGACTTTTGCCTTTATGGCTATCACTTCCATGGGTGGGGTCGCTGTTGCGATGAATGCCTGGTGGACGGGTGAGGAACTGATCTACGGCGTTGAGGATAGCGGGCTCAAGACGATATTTGTTGACCGTGAACGCTTTGAGTTGCTTTCATCTTACCTCGATAGCCTGGACCTGAATGTCATCGTCGTTCGTGCGACCCATACTGCGGGCAGAGGAGTGCGTTCCTGGGATCAGTTTCTTGCTTCTGGTGCAAGCGAAGCCAATGCCCCCGACATTCATCCTGACGAACCCGCGATGATCCTCTATACGTCGGGTTCGACGTCGAAACCGAAAGGCGTACTTTCATCGCACCGGGCGGTGATTCATTCAATCCTGGGATGGGAGGCAGCGGCTGCGATTGCGCGCGCCGATGCAGGCAGGAGACAGCGCCCGCCAGAACGCCAACCCTGCATGATTATCACGGTGCCGCTTTTTCATGTAACGGGTCTGAATGGTCAGTTTTTGCCATCCTTGCGAAACGGACGCAAGGTAGTGGCGATGTACAAATGGGATGCTGAAAAGGCGCTTGCCATCATCGAAAGGGAAGGCGTGACACATTTTTCAGGGGTTCCAACGATGGCCTACGAACTCGTCAACTCTCCCAACTATGACCATTTTGATCTTAGTTCGCTGCGCAGTATCGGGGGTGGCGGTGCAGCAATGACCCCCAAACATTCAAAACGGATCCAGGAACGTGGGCCTGGTACGCGGGCAAGCGCAGCCTATGGAATGACAGAAACTAATGGTCTGGCAGCATCCAATGCGGGAGCCGATTTAAGCTCCAGGCCTGACAGTTGTGGTAAGGCGCTTCGGCCACTGGTGGATATCCGGGTGGTGGACCGCGATGACGTTGAACTTCCGCGTGGTGAAAGAGGCGAAATCTGTATCAAAGGTCCCATGAACTTCACCTGCTACTGGAATAAGCCTGAAGACACTGCTGCAACCCTCAAGGATGGTTGGGTGTATACGGGTGATCTCGGGCATATCGATTCAGAGGGGTTTGTGTTCATCACCGGGCGTGCCAAGGAGATGATCATTCGTGGGGGCGAGAACATCAGTTGTCAGGAAGTTGAAGCCGTTAATTATGAAAACTCGAAGGTGTCAGAATGTGATGTATTTGGCAATCCAGATGAACGGCAGGGTGAAACCGACGCAGCAGTTGTCAAGGTAAAACCGG
>JAJFKA010000015.1 GCA_021773555.1 Gammaproteobacteria bacterium | reverse complement strand
GCTCCCCTCACTTGGTCGAAAGCCCCTACGGGTCCGATGGCGGCCCCCTTTCTCCACGCGTTCGGCGCTTCGCCTGAAGGCTACGGAAAGAAACCACCGCACCTTCCGCTAGAGTCTTCGAGATCGCACTTCGAACGACTGAATTTGCTTAAGTACGCGCCATTCACGCATACCCGTTACCTCTGTCCGGATACGCTTCCGAATCCCAAAGGAGGCGCGTCGCCCGTGGGCTGAGCACTAATTGTCAAACCAGTGATTCATTCGTCAACCTAAATCCCTATAATCAACCTTCGCTCAGTGGCATTACGGTTAAGAAATGGTTAAGAAAGCAAAGACGTTCCTGGTCAAGCAGAAAATTGCGGTTGGCGTGGTCGCGATGATTGTGTTGATTGTCATCGGATATTTTTCAACGCTGGTTATCAAAGACACTCCGATACTGGGCGAATTTGTCGAAGGTGAACACTTCACCGTGCTGGAAAATCCCAGGCGAGTGCGCGGCCCGAAGATTGAAGTCATGGAGTTTTTCTCTTACGCCTGCATACATTGCTACAATTTCGATCCCGCGTTGTCCGACTGGGCCAGGGAGAATGAAACTAACGTTGACTTCGTCAGAACTCCTGCCGTGTCCAACGACTATTGGCGAACACTAGGCAGAAACTATTACACCTTGGAAAAGCTGGGCTTACTGGCACAATCTCACCTGCCATTTTTTCGCGAGGTTCATGAGGTAAAACGCAACTTCACGAATCCCGAGCGTATCGCTGACTACTTTGATGGTAAAGGGACGACCCGTAACGCGTACCTGCAGACCTTCAACAGCACGGATATCACGCGGAAAATCACTTTGGCAGACCAACTGGGGCGCCGCCTTCAGGTCGCGGCGGTACCCACTATCGTCGTCCATGGAAAATACATGGTGCGAACCACGCGCAGTGTCGGTACGGCGCGAATGCTCGATGTGATGGACTATCTGGTCAATCGTGAAATCGAGGTGCAGGCGATGGATGCCACCGATGTCAGCCAGGAAGGTGAATAAGCGACACCCTGGCTACTTTTCCAGATTCAGTCGAGATTCCGGGTCCACACGCTTCAATTTGAAACTTTGTTCCGGATCCTTAATGGGTACCATGGGCTGCCTTCTCGCAAATCTTACCGAGGACATTTGAACCGCCCAGGGTGTGATGACCGTTTTCAGGATCATCGTGACCACTCCGGGGTCCTGGCGAACCAGCGCCTGCGCTTCCTCCAGGGAACCGGTGCGCACCAGTGCCAGGCCGCCGGCTGCATCCTTAACCGGCCCCGCCATCAGCACCTGATCCTTCAGATACAGCGAGCGCAGGTACTCATGATGACTTTTAAGTCCGGGTTGTTGCTCATAGGAAATCGATTGATTCCAGTTTTCCCCAGGCAGATATCGAATCATAAAGTAGTTAACCGGGTCGTCGGCAACTGATGGCGTTTCCGCAGGCACCGGCAGACAGCTGAGCGAAACAAAAAATACCGCGAGGCAATGACCGAAGCGGCTTGACAATGGGGAGGTCTCAATCACTGATTTTCTTGTTCAGATGGGGCTGGCTACTTGGATCTTTCGGATCCAGGAATCGTTTCTCCGTACCGGTTCGCGTCACGTTTTCATAGGTACCGTCACTACGTTTCACCAGCTTTGTGAATCCCTGGTTCTTCAGCCAACTATCCCCTTTGGGGGTATTGGCCATGGGCGGGCTGGTTATGATTTTTCGAACCGGCGTCATGCCGTCAGTTGTGCCAGTTTCCCGATCTGCGCGAAGGCAGAGGTCCCCCCAGGTCAACACTTTCTCGCTAATGCTATGCCGGACTTCGATGGTCTCGCCATTGGCATCGCAGGTGTAGTCATATCGCGGCATTATCAGGATCCAAATCGATAGCGTATTTTAACGACGAAGATGTTCGCCAGAGGCTCGTCATAGCTTTCGGAGAATACGTCGCTGAAGCTTCGATTGCGAAGTGCAGCTCCCTGATCCGACGAACGGGTGTAGACCACAAAGATATCTGAAAGCGGTGCGATCTCCCATCGATATCTCAGCTGCAGGCTCAACTGAGACAATGAAAAGCTGTCTGACGGACCGGGCGGTTTGGTAGCGGCAATGAGATCTCCGGGTCTGTCCGGGATCAGAAAGAATTCATCTTCCTTTGCCTTGATGCCAACCCACTGCAGCGACGCACGGAACTGCTGCCTGGCGCTCAGAAAGTAATCAACGCTGATTTTTGGTGTCCATTGCTCCGCCTTGAAGGTAGTGAAGTCCTTGTTTGCCTGATGCAACAACCACCCATCCCGGTCCTGATAGCCCGTTGACAGGGCAATACCGAACCGATCGGAGGGCCGCCAGGTGACATTGGCATTCGCGATATAGGTATTGCCACCAAGGTTTTCATCCTTGAAACCAGCGCTCGCGCCGAAGCTGACCTGCTTTGAGGAATCTGAGTCCCAGCCAATGGAAGCATCAGCGCGATTTTCAATACGATAATCGCCATTTCCAAAACTATTCAGATCATCAAAGCTCTTGGGCAGGAAACTGGCGCGAACTGTCAGTCGTGACAAACCATTGAAGGTCGAGCGATTCGAGAAGAAGATGCCACCGCCGGTAAACAACGAGTCCCGGTTTCTCTGTACAAAGCCGCGTACATCGAACTGATTGTCCCGGGCCCAACTGAGGTTGGAGCTGGTTCGAATGTGAGAACTCCTTATCCTGAAGGTATCATTACGCTGCAGAAATCCAAGATCATTGATATCAATCTTGTCGTCCATGTATTCGATGCCGAGTCTCTGGGAGACTCCTTTACGTATGGTGTACTCGAAATCCAGAAATCCGCCAAGTCCGTTTTCGACACCATCGATATCGGACATGAATACCTGCCCGTCCACCTTCCACTTACCTGTTTCGGAAAGATAATGGCCATCAAGTCCATAGGCAAAAGCGTCACCGGACTCATGCTTAACCGCAGTCGATAGCACCCCCACAGATCGATAGGCTCCTCCTGCATTGTCTTCGAAGAGAAACCGCATCACGCCGTAGTCGCTTCCCTCACCTTTCAGGTTGACAGGATTACCGTTGCTGACACCATCAAATTTAACCTCGTCTTCAAACGCACCAAGGAATCCATAGCGGAACCGACCGGACTGACCCGTTAGCTTGACCGCTCCAATCAACTCCGTTGGTTGAATCAGTTCGCGGTCAGGAACCGTTACGCCCGACCCCAATACCGGTTCGACCGGGCGACCACCAATTCGCCTGGTATTGACCATCGTGGTTGGCGCACCCCTGTTACCAACACCCTGACCACGTGTGTCTGAACGAGGTGTAGCGATAAAAATTTCCTGGCCTTCCAGAAAAAACAGCCGTTTTTCCTGGAAGAAGGTCTCAGTGGCTGTGAGGTTAAGCACAACCTCGTCAGATTCAACGATTCCAAAATCCGGATTAACCGTGGCCGTCAGTTGAAAATTTGTCGATGGTCGCCAGAAAAAATCCGCTCCTACACGGTAATTTATTTGATCGTCAATACGATCACTGGCTGCCGCGGCAAAGGGATAGATACTGAACTGTTGTCGCGGTGCTACATTGGAGACCTCGAGGGATTGTAGCGCCGAGATGAATTTTGGAATCGTTGAGGGAAGTCCCGGCCAGCCCCAGCGTTCATCCAGGTAGGCAACTTTTCGGGACATGTACATGCCGATGCGTCGCTTTTCATCTACCTGCGGCATCGTCACGGTACCCCAGGGAATAAACATCTCGGCCGACCAACCGTCTGCCGTGACCGCACTCTCGCCTCGCCAGGCACCATCCCAGTCGCTGGAAAACTGGCGTTCTGGAAGCAGCGTACCATCCATCAGGGAGCCTCCCAGATTGACGCCAAACCAGTAGCCATAACGCCCCTCGCCTGAGGTGTCCAGGGTCAGGTTGATACTGTCCCTGTTCAGTTCCCGGCCATCACGTCCCGAAAGTCGCGCGACCAGGGTTTCACCAGGTTGCTTCATGTCAACGCCAAAGTACAGGCCTCGAGAATCGTAGAAAAACCGCACCAGGGTTTCATGAGGCGTGCTGCCCAGGGTGTCAGGTTCAATGACTACAAATTCATCATAGGCAGGAAGTTGCCCCCAGACAGGTTCATCAAGCTTGCCGTCAATCCTGATAACGATTTCATGGCGCGGCACGACGATCGTGTCGTTTGGACCGATATCAATCTTCAGCTCTTCAGCATTAACCGACGGAAAGATGAGCCCAAAAACAAACAACAACAAAACGCGTATAGCTGTCACAAAACCCCCAAAATTGGTTCAAGCGAGGAGAATACTTTGATAAAGGAGTATCAGGCTGGCGCCGGTCCTGGAAAGGTCTCCCGCAACTCCCGTTTCAGCACCTTGCCATTTGCATTTCTTGGGATTACGTCAACGAAAGCAACACCAACCGGGCGCTTAAACCTGGCAAGTTTACCGTCGCAAAAACTCAATACGTCCGCTGCCTCAAGTGTCTCATCACCGGCAACCACCACGGCAAACGGCGATTCTCCCCAGCGCTCACTGGGCTGGCCTATCACCGCGACTTCTGCAACTTCCGGGTGGGCTGAAATGACGTTTTCAATTTCCGCCGGATAGACATTCTCGCCGCCGGAAATAATCATGTCTTTGATCCGATCCTGTATATAAACAAATCCGTCCTCATCAACTGTTGCAACGTCTCCGGTCCGAAGCCAACCGTCCTGCGTGATCGTTTCAGCGCTCGCCTCTGGTCTGTTCCAATACCCCACCATAATATGTTCACCCTTGACCCAGACCTCGCCCTGCTCGAACGGTTTACAATCATCGCCTTCGTCGCTGACCACCCTGACCTCAGTGTGAAAAAAAGCCTGGCCCGTTGAACCTATTTTCGCCAATGCGTGCTCGGCACTTATCACACAGGCTGGACCACAGGACTCCGTCAATCCGTAGATTTGTAGTACCTCGATACCCAGTTCCGCATACTTGCGGATCAGATTGACTGGCAGCGGTGACGCACCACTCTGGATCCAGCGCAACCTTGAACGATCAAATCGATCCAGGTTGGGTACCTGCACCATGAAGTTCAGCATCGCCGGTACCAGCAAGGTGACTGTCACCGCTTCGTCCTGAATCAGTTGCCAGGCAATCGCCGGATCAAACTCACGCATGACGAGGCTCGTGACACCGCGATAAACGTTCAGCGTTACTGGAATCAACGCACCCACATGAAACATCGGTAGTGCGGCGAGGTAAACATCTGCGTCACGAAGATCACAGGAAGCCGAAAAAGTCAGCAGTGCCCAGAACGCAGTCCGATGCGTATGCACAACGCCTTTAGGCAGTCCTGTGGTACCAGAGGTGTACATGATGTACAACAGGTCTTCATCAAAGGCTCCAATTTCGGGCGCAAGCTCGCTACCGGCATCACGAAATGTTGCATAGTCCCGTGAAAAATAAGAATCACCTGTTGAGTCTGATACCTGAATCCAATGAGCAATATCGGTCTTGTTTCCCCGAGAATTTAGTTCAGCCATCAACTCCGCAAACTCATCACCAAAAATCAGCGTACTGGAACCGCTGTCTTTAAGGATAAACTCCAGTTCATCAGCCACGAGGCGCCAGTTCAACGGAACAACAACACCACCCAGTTTTGCCACCGCAAAGTATGCCTCTACAAACTCAAGACTATTCATCATGGCCAGAGCAACACGCTCGCCCGGCTTGATACCGAGCGAAAGCAGCGCATTGCAAAGACGATTACTGCCTTTATCCAGGGCTGCAAATGTCACTCGCCTCCCGGAGGCACTATCGACATAGGCATCTCTGTCAGGCGTCAGGCGGGCTCTGTTGGTTAACAAGGTTCCAATATTGATTTTCATTTTCTAATCGTTACCGTCAATTTTGAATTCATTCGCCGGTAAATTTCGGGGCGCGTTTCTCGAGGAAAGCCGCTCGCTGTTCCTTACGATCATGGGGAGATTTACCCGCGAAGGACAGACTGAATATTTCATTGCGAAGTGCGTGGTTGAACTCCGCCTCCATGTTCTGCTGCAACACCCGTTTTCCAGCACGAATCGCCATGGGTGGCAGAGCCACGATTTGTGCGCAGGTTTCCAATGCGCAGGTCATGGCCTGCTCCGGCGCGACCAGTCGATCGAGTAAACCAAGTCGATAGGCTTCCTCGCCGCGAACATCACGGCTTGTGAAAATCAGATCCGCTGCACGCCCATAGCCAATGAGTCTGGGCAGAAAGTAGGACATGCCACTGTCCGGTGATAATCCGCGCTCGGCAAACACCGTTTTGAATCGGGAATCATTGCTGCCTATCCGCATATCACAGGCAAGCGAAAGGCTCATACCTGCGCCTGCCGCCACGCCATTGACCACCGCGATAGTTGGTTTCCCGAGGTGATAAATGTCAGTCGCTAACCGCCCAACCCAACCCAGATCGTCCAGTCTTTCATTCTGCGGCGCGATGGCATCGTTACCCGGAGCCGGACCCGTCAGGTCGGCCCCTGAACAAAAACCTCGCCCCCGCCCCGTGAAAATCACAGCGCGAATCTCATCGGCCTCGAACGCCTGGGCGCACGCCAGATGCAATTCATCGCGCAAACCAGCATTCAGCGCATTTAGCTTCTCTGGCCGGTCAAGCGTAATGGTGGCCACATGTTCACTCACCGAATACTCGAGAAATTGAAATTGCATCGTTACGCTCCCTGATTAGCTGCGGGCTTGATTACCGGCCAACGAGATCCCGACTGATTAACTCTTTCATGATCTCGGAAGTGCCACCATAAATGCGCTGAATCCGTGCATCCAGGTAAAATCGCGAAATTTTGTACTCACGCATATAACCATAACCGCCAAACAACTGTACACACTGGTCCGCGACGCGCCCCTGCATTTCACTGGCTGCCAGTTTTGCCATGGAAGCCTCACCCGCCGTCAGTTCACCGTTCACATAGCGGGTAATATACTTTTCCGTCAACGCTTTATTGAGCTCGATTTCGGTTTTGATATCTGCCAGCACGAACCGGGTATTCTGGAATTTCGCAATCGGTGCACCGAATGCTTGTCGCTCCATGACATAGTCCAGGGTTGTTTCAAGCATGCCTACCGCAGCACCAACGCAACCAACGGCCAGAATGAGTCGCTCCCGCGGCAACTCATTCATGAGGTTGGCAAATCCCTGGCCCTCTCCACCCAGAATGTCCGCGGCTGATACTCGCACATCCTGAAAAAATAATTCTGATGTGTCACCGGAGTGCAAACCCATTTTCTCAAGGTTGCGGCCTTTCTCGAATCCAGGCAGATGGCAATCAACGGTGAACAGCGTCATGCCCCTTGCACCTTGCTTTGGATCCGTTTTGGTTGCGAGTACAATAACGTCAGCGTGCTGGCCATTGGTGATAAAGGTTTTCTGGCCGTTAATCACATAGTCATCGCCATCTTTGATTGCACTGGTCTTCATTCCCTGAAGGTCACTGCCAGCACCGGGTTCAGTCATGCCGATAGCGCCCACAAACTCACCGCTAACCATCTTCGGCAGCCAGCGTTGTTTTTGCTCTTCATTCCCCAGATGCAAAATGTATGGTGCCACGATATCAGAGTGGACTGATACACCGCTGGCAAGCGCACCATAGCCAGCTCTTGATATCTCTTCCACGATGACGCTACTGAGTTCAAACGATGCATCGTAACCACCGTACTGGTCAGGTACGTCCACACATAAAAAGCCATTTTCACCCAGTTGCTGCCAGACGGATTTTGGCCAGATTTCAGCCTTTTCCCAATCGTCGTAGTAGGGTTCAACTTCCTTCTCAAGAAATTTTTTTAGACTGTCCCTGAACAGTTCTTTTTCTTCCTCACTTAGCTGAACCACACTCGTCATCACACTTGTCCTCACTCATTAATAATCTAACCCTCGGGTGCCCGGAGTTCCCGTTGCGGGATAGAATTTTAGGCTTTTCTGAATCCAAGGTCGACTCAATCAACCCGATAGACCTTTTATCATCACCGGGTATTTCGTACACTCCAGTACTTATCTCCCTGACGGATAGACAAAATGCCGAAGCCGACGGCTATCGCACCGGCACAAGGTAGTCGGATCGTTCGAGACGAAACCACCTGCATCCTCTTCGGCCAGCCACCAGAGGTACTGAAAGGTCTGTTGATCAACGGTATCACGGGATTCGACACACTGGTATTGACGGATATCAGGGAGAAAGACGGTTCCCTGCAAAATAATCTTGAATTTCCGATCTATTTCTTCCTGTTCGTTGCCAGGGGGCTCGAACGAGGTAGTCGACTGAATCTTGTGGGCGAGGCCAGGGATATACAGCATGCGCTTCGTCTGTTGCGCTATACCCTGATGGGACCAACCGACGCGGAACTCCAGGACTGGGGTACCGATGCCGAGCTAAAGACAGAATGGCTGGCCGTCGCCGATGCAATCGCATTAAAAAACAAGGCAGGAGAGACTATTCGGGTCGAAGATTTCTTCAATCTGTGTCCCTTTGTGAATGACGAGGTGAGCACCGGCAGTTTGCGTATCAGGCATCTGGGGCCTGACAACTACCAGGTCAACAATTCGGAAGGACATGTCGGAGTCAATCTGAATCAGGACCAGCACGTCCAGCCTCCCTACACGGTGCAATCGGATTATGTACCTGGCGGACTGGTCAAACTTGGACTTGAAATTCTGGGTGGCGCGTCAGGGTTTACCCCGAACGAGCCATGTACTGGTCTGGCTTTGTGCTATAACGGCGACTATATCCTTATTGATTCAATCCCTTTTCTCGACCAGCACCTGCTCGCCCGGGGGATCTCCAAGAACCAGGTCTCCGCCTGCTTCCTGACCCACCTGCATGATGACCACTGCGCGATGTTCCCGTTGATGCTGATGCCCCATAAGGTGGATATCATTACCACCCGGGAGATCTTCAACATGGCGATGGAAAAGCTCAGTTGTTCCCTCGGCTGGTTACCCGAGGTGATCGCTGAGCACTTCACACATGTGGACGTTGAACCGGGGAAGTCGGCAAATTACTACGGGCTAAACATCGAAGCGCACCTGACTGTACACAGCATTCCAACAATAGGGGCAACTTTTTCCGCCGTGCACAAAGGGTACGAAAGACAGATCTGTATCGTCGGTGACAATAACAGTATGACGACCATTCGCGATCTGCACGCCCAGGGTGTCGTCCGAACCGAGACCATCGAGAATCTGGAGCGACTTTATACACAGCGATTCAGTCTGCTCGTTGCCGATGGCGGAGCTGGCGAGATACACGGCGACCCTGCCGACGCTATCAAGTCAGAAGCCGATCGCGTGGTTTTTGTACACGTGGAACATTTGCCGAATGAATTTAACACCACATTTTCCCTGGCGAGTTCAGGTAAACGCTACACAGTCATCGAGGGCGACCCCAGCCTTTATACGTCGCAGGTAAATCACTATCTGTCGGAGTGGTTGGATGAGCCATTTCCAAATCGTTGGATGAGAAGCCTGCTCGCCGAAGAGGAAATCCGTAAATACAACGCCGATGACGTGATCATTGTGCAGAACGCGGAAACCCGTGGATTCGTTTATCTGATTCTGACGGGATATTGTGATGTGGTACAACATGATGGAAAACATTTCCGAAACGTCGCCAAACTGCAAGCTGGTGACATCATTGGAGAAATGGCAATAATCACTGGAGCCGGTACACGCAATGCCAGCGTGGTCGCCCGCACTCCAGTCACTGTATGTGTGTTTGCCGAGGAAACTTTTTCTGCATTCATAGCAGCAGAAGGATTTAGAAAGAAGTTGCTGAGCCGCTGGGAAGTCAGACCGCTGATTAAGAAGCTGCCACAATTCTCCGACATGACTTCAACCGTGCTGGAAAAACTTGGCAACATCGCCTCAGTGCAACGGTTTGCAGCAAACGAACAAGTAGATATCGATGACAGTTCATGGTTAATTCTCGCCTCGGGTCGATATCGCAACGCTCAGGGCGAACACACTGTGGCCAGTGAAATCGGCTGGCTCCCTTTTACCAGCAACCTGACTGACTCCATAGAAATATTAGAAGATTGCCAGTTCGTGAACTTCCCTCAGGACAAAGTCAAGAAAATTGTCCTTGATGTACCGCAGATCAATTACTTCCTGCGCAAACAACGTACCATTGAAGGCGAGAAAGATGCTGACTGGATTCTCGGTGAAGTCACCACCAGTTAGCCCTGGTTCCTAAAAATCAATGAATCCGCCCTTAATCGATAATCTGCTCAGTGAAGCACTGGCCCACCACCGTAATGGGCAGTTGGCCCGTGCAGAAAGCATCTACCGGGAAATCCTCGAACACAATCCGGACAATGCAGACGCACTGCACTATTGCGGGATCGTCGCCCTGCAAAAGGGAGAGTTCACTGAAGCAGTTGAACTGATCCGCGCCGCCATCGAAATTCAACCAGGGACAGCCTCGACGCACAGCAATCTCGGCAACGCCCTTATGGCAGTCGGCCAGATCGATGCCGCCAGACAAAGCTATCAGCGTGCGCTGGAGATAGAGCCTGACCAGCCTCACGTGCTGGCGAACCTCGGCAATGCCTTCAGTCAGTTGCATGAGCCGGACCAGGCGATTCAAGCCTATCAGGCAGCGCTTCACGCAAATCCGCAACTCATCGATGTCCATGTGAATCTTGCGCAGGTGGAACTCGCGAAGGGCTTGAAGGAGCGTGCCAGGAGCAGCATTAACCGTGCCAGGCAGCTGGCACCGGACTCATCGCGTGTTAATCTGACCGCTGCCAATATCCTGTTCAGCCTTGGTGACAAACACCAGGCAGAAACCTTGTTTCGTGCCATCATCGCAGCTGAACCAACCGCCCACCCGGCCCATGTCAATCTGGGTAACCTGTTACGCCAGGATGGTCGCACGGACGAGTCGCTTAGCCACTATGCCCGGGCCATCGCCATCAGCCCCGGGTTCGCCGAAGCTCACTACAACCGGGGTCTGGCCTTGCAGGATATCGGCGATCTCACCGCTGCCCGGCAGTGTTTTCGCCGTGCTATTTCCATACAGCCCGATTACGGTAACGCATTTCGCGCGCTGTCGTTACTTGGTCAATACGAGCATACAAAGGCAGACACAGCTGCCATGCTTGCACTCGTTGCAAACGCTGATACTTCAACCGAGCAAAAAAAACACGTGGCCTTTGCGCTGGGCAAAGCGCTGGAGGACCTGGCTGACTATAAGTCGGCTTATCGCTACTACACGCTGGGTAACGCCTTGCATCGAGCGTCAATTCACTATGACATTCAGGCAGACGAGCGTCTGTTCGATCAAATTCGGGAAACGTTCACTCCCACATTGTTGGATAGCCTCAGAGTCCCTCCCGAATCTGGCGAAAAAAGGCACCCGATCTTTATCGTCGGACTGCCGCGGTCCGGGACCACACTGATCGAGCAAATCCTGGCCAGCCATTCGCAGGTTTTTGGCGCCGGTGAAGTTGATCTGTTGCTGGCCGCTATCGCTGAGGTTATTCCTCTGACTGACGGGATCAACTACACCCAGGCGATGCCACACATCACGCCCCTGCAACTCAGCGAAATCCAGAAACGTTATTTACAGGCCCTTTTTTCTCTGGCGCCAGGAATCCTAACCGTGACCGACAAGCTACCCATGAATTTCCTGCACATCGGGATGATCAGTCTGCTGTTTCCCCAGGCAACCATTGTGCATTGCAGGCGAGACCCGTTAGATACCTGTCTGTCTATATTCAAACACTATTTTCCGGCAAGCGGACATGACTACGGGTACGATGTCGACGAACTGGCAAGGTACTATCGACGTTACAGCGAACTCATGGACCACTGGAAAGACACCCTGCCGGGTCGAATCCATGAGGTCCGATACGAATCGCTGATAATGGATCAGGAGCGCGTTACCCGGGAGTTGCTGGCGGCCTGCGAACTCGGTTTCGAGCCAGAGTGTCTGAACTTTCACGAGACCAGTCGACGGATATCAACGCTTAGCGCAGCTCAGGTTCGAAAGCCAATTTACAGGAACGCGATGAATTTTTCGCGCCACTATGGTGCGGAACTGGAAACACTCACAAAACTGCTGGCAAACCCTGATTAACACGCCCTTTTCGGTCCATTGAGCAAACACGGTCTACCCGGCCAGGCGATTGTCGTACCTGAATCTTTCCCGAACATCTGCAATCTCGCGATTGACAGCCGCCGCTGACCAGCCGAGTATTTCCCCGAGCCGAATCGCGACCGCCTCCAAACAGATCTCGGCTTCCTTCGGATAATAATAAGCCAGGCGGGTACGGCGATAGATCACATCTTCCAGACTCATTGCACCTTCCTCTTCAATCGCCCAATGCAATTCACCCGTGAGCAACTGACCGTCCGTGACAACAGAATCAGCTCCCCGGGCAAGTACCGAAAACGCTTCGCTACCATAAAGCCTTTGCAGTCTTGTTAGCTGCGCGGAATTCAGTTGACCCGCTTCAGGGACGGCAGCCAGGCGCATGGCGAGCCCCACGCTGTCACTGCCTCCGGGTAACGTCGAATCCAGGGGAACCTTCCCGGTTGATAACCTGAGCAACTCAGCTGCCTTGTTAACGGTATCTTCGGCCATCTTTCGATAACCAGTCAGCTTGCCACCAGCGATGGTGATTAATCCTGATTTGCTCACCCAGATTTCATCCCGCCGGGAAATTTCCTTTGTCGATTTACCTGTTTGTGCAATAAGCGGGCGCAGGCCCGCCCAGGTGGACAGGCAGTCCTGGCCACCAAGTTGCACATCGAAATAGTCCTTGATCGGCGCAAGCACGTAATTCAATTCCTGCTCGCTGACTTCCGGCCACTCATTTGCAGCTTCCTCGTATTTGCTGTCGGTTGTACCAATGTAAACAATGTCGCCGCGAGGAATCGCAAAGACCGGTCGGCCATCGGAGGCAACCAGCAGCACCATCTGATTCAAGGGTAACTTTTCCCGGGATACAACTGCATGAATTCCCTTGGACAGGGTCAGTGGTTTCTGGCTCGGTAGTCCATCAAGCTGACACACCGATTCAACCCATGGTCCGGCAGCATTGATCACACCTTTGCATCGCACCAGCACTTCTTCATTTGTGACACCGCAAACCGCCCTCACCCCGGATAGTCGAGCACTTTCTTTGATGAGACCCGTGACTCGAAGATGATTGGCTGCTACACCAGAAGCCTGCACCCCGGCACGAATATTGGCGATCACAAGTCGCGCATCATCCGTCAGGTATTCCTGGTAAACGGTTGCGCGAGCGTATCGCTTAACGTTAAGTAAAGGCTCCATGGCGGCCAGGTCTGCACCCTGTAAATTGAAATGCGTATTGGTCGGATCAACCTGGCCAAGGTACTCATACAAACTCACACCAACGCGATACTTGTAATAGTCAAAGCTATTTCCCGCAGGCAACATCAGCCATTGCGGCTCTGCCAGATGAGGGGCCAGTTCGTGAACCCGCTTACGCTCGCGAGCACCCTCCCTGACCACATGTACATGTCCCATTTGCAGGTAGCGGATACCCCCATGGATTAATTTTGTCGACTTGCTCGAGGTTCCTGAGGCATAGTCGCCAGCTTCCAGGAGCGCCACGGACAGACCACGAAGGCAGGCTTCACGCAGAATTCCGGCACCAGTTATGCCGCCACCGATGACGACCAGATCGAATGTTGTATTCTTTAACGACTGCAGCGTTTTTACGCGCTGCCGGATATCCAATGAATTCATAGGGTTAATCTAACTACTCAATATGTCACTTATTCCACCAGATTCACTAAGGCCCGGAGCACGGCTCCATTACTTGTCATTATCCGATGATCTTGACGGTGAACTTTCCCGAATCCAGGCGCTGGCATCAGAAATCTGGTATACCCATTACCCAGGCATCATTTCCTTCGCCCAAATCTCCTACATGCTTGAGCGAGACTACAGCCCGGCGGCCCTTGCACAGGACCTGGTCAGAGGCGTAATCATAGTCAAACTGGAGGTTGATCGTATACTTGCGGGCTTCGCTGCCTGGGGTCCGAGCGCGATTGACGAAATCGCCAAAGTTCACAAACTCTACCTGGCGCAATCATTTCATGGACAAGGATTCGGTTCAATGATTTTGAAGGAGATAGAAAATGAAACCTGTGGTGCTGGCTTTAAGTCTCTGACCCTGAACGTGAACAAGCACAACCGCCAGGCGATCCGGGCCTATCGGCGAGCAGGCTATCAAGTCGAGCGCTCGGTGCTGGAGCCCATTGGCGGCGGTTTCTTTGTGGATGATTTCGTGATGATCAGGCAGCTCTAAACCGGGTGAAACCAGTTCCTGCTTGATTAATGAACAAAAAACCTGCTGAAATGCCGTGCAACGGTTAGACGCAGGAGAGAACCATGTCCGAGATCGACGAAGAGATTGTCAATGAGCCACTGACAAACCGCGAGGCCCAGGCGAAATGGGCGATCGACGTGAACGTCAACCCCTATGAGTTGCCGCTGGAATCCCTTGACCCTGGTCATCCCTCACTGTTTGAACACAACAAATTCGCCGCCTACTTTGACCGCTTGCGTGAAGAAGACCCTGTCCACCTTACGCCAGAGAGCATGTTTGGACCCTACTGGTCGATTACGAAGTTCAAGGACATCATGCACGTTGATACCAGCCATGAGATTTTCTCGAGCGACATAAACAACGGCGGTATCCGGATGGGTGGGCGGCCCAATACGACACCCGTTGAGGATTCACCCTTTCATCTGCCAATGTTCATCATGGCTGACCCGCCCAAACACGATGAGCAGCGCAAGGTTGTGACACCCTCGTTCACACCAAAAAGGCTGCAGGAACTGCAGAATCTGATTCGCGAGCGAGCCGGTGCCATCCTCGATGACTTACCCAGAAATGAGGAATTCAACTGGGTTAGAAAGGTCTCCGTCGAGTTGACCGGGCAAATGCTGGCAACAATTTTCGACGTCCCGCAGGAAGATCGGCACAAACTGATTCACTGGTCAGATACGGTTGAAAACCTCGGTAACCCTGACTTCTTTGAAACCCCGGAAGAAGGATTCCAGGAACTCTGGAAGTGCTTCGAATACTTCGATTCCGTCTGGAAGGAGCGCGCTGCACGAGACGTCCCTGGAGACGATCTGATTTCAACGCTGGTACATGGTGAATCGACGAAAAACATGACGCCCAACGAATTTCTCGGCAACATGCTGCTACTCATTGTTGGTGGCAATGACACCACCCGTAACTCGATATCCGGGGGCGTACTTGCACTCAATGAAAATCCCGCTGAGTATGAAAAACTACGCCAAAATCCCGACCTGATCCCAAAAATGGTGCCGGAGATTATTCGCTGGCAATCACCGGTCGCACACATGTGCCGAACTGCCATGCAGGACACGGAAGTCGGTGGCAAGCTGATCAGGAAACACGACAAGGTCGTGATGTGGTACATCTCAGGAAACCGCGACGAGTCAGAGATCGCGCAGCCGAATAGTTTCATCATCGACAGGGAAAATCCCAGGCGACACCTGTCATTCGGATTCGGTATTCATCGCTGTGTAGGCAATCGGCTCGGAGAAATGCAACTCAATGTGCTCTGGGAAGAAATTATGAAACGCTTTCCGAAAATTGAAGTCGTTGGGGATCCGGTTTATCTGCGCTCGAGCTTCATCCATGGTATTCGTGAATTACCGGTACGCATTCCCGCATAGCCAGCAAATGCCTACCGGATAATTCACCAGAGCGGCGTAATTGAGAAGCCGATCTCCAGGTGATTTATTCGTGCTGGAAGGAGCTGCTTACAGATATTTGAATTCCGAGATACCCGATATCCTGTCACCGGCGTGATGGTTCACATAGATTACGGTCGTGCCGGTCCCGGACTCACATATCCTGCTGATCAGGGCGAGCACCAGTTCTCGGTTTATGTCATCCAGCCCAAGGCAGGGTTCATCCAGAATTAGAAGGTGGGGACGCTTAACCATCGCCCGGGCAATCAACAACAGCCGTTGCTCACCGAAGGACAACTGGTTAAAGGGTTGATTGGCCCGTGACTCCATATGAAGTAACCCTAACCAGGCATCCGCGATCTGAACCTGCATGTTCGAAGGTTTGTTGTACAGGCCGATGCTGTCGTAAAAACCGGAAAGGATGACATTCCGAACACTGATACTCACCCGGTATTCCCATTGCAGCGATGTGGACACGTATCCGATGTGCTGCTTGATCTCCCAGATGCTTTCCCCCCGCCCTCTCTGGTAGCCGAACACATAGATGTCATTGGTATAACACTGGGGATGATCTCCGTTAATGAGGTTCAGCAGACAGGTCTTGCCACTGCCATTCGGACCAACGAGTTGCCAGTGCTGACCGGGGCGTATACACCAGTCGAGCCCCTCGAAAACCACATTCTCTGCATAACGGACCGATGCATTGTGTATTCTCACCAGTGGACAAGTCGCATCCAGCACCGGCAAACGGGCATCCGGGTCTGCCTCGGGGATAGTTATCCCAGCGCGCCTGAGGTGGAGCAACTGATGGATCTGATCAATCCCGTGCTGATCTGTTATTGCGGCCTGATGACAGATTCGGCCTTCCTGCAGACATACAACATGTGTAACAAAGCTCGGAATCTCATCCAGCCGGTTAAACACCATCACCAGCCGTGTTTTCCGCGAGATACCGGCAAGTATTTGCTCCACTCGCGTCAAGGCCTCGGCATCAAGCCCCTCAAACGGTTCATCGAGCACGAGCAGGTCAGGATTGCAGGTGAGCGCGCGCGCCAGGATGAGCTTGCGGGTTTCTCCTGTAGACAATTTTCTGAAGGCGCGTTCCAGGAGAACCGACAGCCCGAGAGACTGCACCAGTTCGTCACGAAGAGTTTTATCAATGCACAGCTCATCGAGAATTTCATGGGCAGGAGTACCCTCGAAAATCTCATCGGTCAAGTCGCTGTCATCCCGATCACGTTCGCGTTTGATTAGGGCAGCCTGGGCTTCCAGAGAAACCATTCCGATTCTTTGTGGCAGACCCCTCGTCTCTCCACCAACAAGTTCACCATCCCCAGCGAGACTTGCAGCCAGCGCCGACTTACCCGAGCCATTGGCACCAACGATGGCCCAGACCTGGTTGGGCTCAATCCGCCAACTGATGTCAGCTAGTTTGAACTGCTCATTGAAGCGCAGCGTTGCGTGTTTGTATTCAATCGTGTACAAAAAATATCACCGGTCACTAAACGCTATTCCTCGGAGCGAAAGTTCCGATCAGCGTTTTTTATACGATTTTTTTCATCGCGCTCATATGGCCACGTAACACCTGACCGATAGACTCGACCGGGTGGCTGCGGATACTCGCGTTGACCTCAATCAGTCGCTGATTGTCACAGCCGTTGTCATTGAGGCCAAGCCCTCTGCCAATTACTGAAGCATCGAGGGTTTTCATAAAATCTGCCAACAACGGCAAGCAGGCGTGGTTATAGAGATAGCAACCGTATTCTGCCGTATCTGATATTGTATTGTTCATCTCAAACAATTTCTTGCGCGCAATCGTATTAGCAATCAATGGCGTCTCATGGAGTGATTCATAATAAGCAGATTCCGCCTTGATTCCTGCCGACGTCATTGTTTCATAGGCAAGCTCCACCCCGGCTTTCACCATAGCCACTATCAGGATTCCGTGGTCGAAATATTCCTGCTCACTGATGTCCGCTTGGGTATTCTCGGCATTCTCAAATGCGGTTTCACCAGTTTCCTGGCGCCAGCCCAGGAGTTTTTCGTCATCATTCGCCCAGTCTTCCATCATGCCGGCCGAGAAACTCCCGGCCATGATGTCATCCATATGTTTAAGGTAGAGCGGGCGCATGATCGCTTTCATTTCATCCGCCATTTCATACGCCCGGAGCTTTGCCGGATTAGATAGCCGATCCATCATATTTGTGATGCCGCCGTGTTTCAGTGCTTCGGTCACCGTTTCCCAGCCGTACTGCACGAGTTTCGATGCGTACCCCGGCTCAATACCGTGTTCGATCATCTTGTCAAAACAAAGCAGCGATCCCGTTTGCAGCATACCGCATAGAATGGTTTGTTCACCCATAAGATCCGATTTCACTTCTGCGATAAATGATGACATCAGCACGCCCGCCTTGTGACCACCCGTTCCCGCGGCATAGGCTTTTGCAATGGCAAGACCCTCACTGCGCGGATCGTTTTTTTCATGCACCGCGATCAGCGTCGGCACACCAAATCCACGCTTGTATTCTTCGCGCACTTCGGTTCCCGGACACTTCGGCGCCACCATGATCACAGTGATGTCATCACGAACCTTCATCCCCTCTTCCACGATATTGAAGCCATGAGAGTATGCAAGACAGGAATTTTTTTTCATCAGCGGCACGACTTCACCAACGACACTGCTATGTTGCTTATCAGGGGTCAGGTTCAGCACCAGATCAGCCGCTGGAATTAATTCGGCGTAGGTCCCGACCGTAAATCCGTTCTCGGTGGCATTCAGGTAAGATTGCCTTTTTTCTTTAATTGCACTTTCCCGAAGTGTGTAGGACACATCGAGACCGCTATCGCGCAGATTCAATCCCTGGTTGAGCCCCTGGGAACCGCAACCGATGACAACCAGCTTTTTTCCGCGAAGACAGTTCACACCGTCGCTGAATTCCGAGGAATCCATAAACTCACACTTGCCGAGCTGAGCCAGTTGTTCCCGGAGAGAAAGGGAGTTGAAGTAATTGGCCATAACAGATCACCTGTATGAAGCGCATAAAAATTTGAGCGGCTACTCTAGTACAAGTGCCGGCCTGCGTAAAATGCAATCTTCGGGATATTAAATTGCCATCTCGACAACACCACCGCGACTCATCACCCGGTGCGTACGTCTCACGCAGAAAGGGCGCAACCTTCAATCGTAATGCGATGCATCACTCGACGGCATCCGTGGTAATCATTCTGGGCGAAATGCCAGGTTGCCCGGTTATCCCAGAATGCAATTGATCCGGGTTGCCACTTAAATTGCGTGACGAACGCCGCATCCATGGCAACGTCAAAGAGGTAGTTCAGCAAAGGGGCAGATTCCTCGGCGGACCAGCCGTTAAACCTGAGCGTGAATCCCGGATTAACGTAAAGCGCTTTTTTACCACTTAAGGGGTGCGTGATAATCACCGGATGCACCGGGTCCGGCAGTCCATCGGCCGCTTCCGAGTTGCCCAGCCGGCCACCCGTCTCACGCTGGTATTTAACTTCGCTACCGAATACATGTTTCGCGGAATGTACCGCGTGCAGCGATGCCAGCGTTTCCTTTAAT
Organism: Gammaproteobacteria bacterium; assembly: GCA_021773555.1. GTDB lineage: Bacteria > Pseudomonadota > Gammaproteobacteria > Pseudomonadales > Azotimanducaceae. Next base: position 17,926 of record JAJFKA010000015.1, on the reverse strand, counting down.
CCCGGTGACAAGGCGTCATACGCTGCATACATGCTGGTGAACCAGGTGTCACCATTAGCCGGTGGCAATTCTCTTGCAACCAGTATTGAGCCCAGCGCCGGTTCGACATCGTAGGAATGATCCGTATGCCAGCCGCCGCCAATATTGGCCGTCTGTTCCGGTTCCTTGGCCACCATGGCAATTTCCGGATATTCGGAGTGCGCCTTGAAAAACCGATTGATGTTTATCTCTCCCCAGCGCCGGGCGAAGTCAATATGCTGTTGCGGAGTGAGCTGTTGATCACGGAAAAACACGAGGCCTTCCTCGGCAAAAACCCGCTCCAGTTCAGCAAACTCTCTGGCAGACAGGTTGCCAATGTCGAGCTCCAGAACTTCTGCACCAACGCCATCAAGATTTTTTATTTTCATCTACGGCTCTCTTCAGATTTAACGAACCTGCCTGACCTTGAACGCAGGGCAGTGGTTAAATAAATGTCGTCGCAACGCTCGATTGAGACGCCAGGTTTTTTAATTGATCTAATCGGGGCTGACTGAGGTCACCCAGAATAGGCCTGACCAGATTATGAAATTTTTTCTCAAGCCGCGCCTGCTGTAAATCAAGGTCGGTCGCCGGGATACCGGAATCCCGGAACACCTCCTGATCCGCGAAGTTCACTCTCGCCTGGGTGGTTTTCAGTTGGTCGTCCGTGCTGACCGTGACGCGATTCATGCAGTCATTGAACGCTGCATTTTCAAACAGTGCATCACTATAGGTCCCGGGATCTGCTGTGTCATAGCCGAGAATCGCCAGCGCCGAGGTCGCGGTCAAACTGAATTTCGCCTCCAAACCAGTCCGCGGCTGTGGAATCCCACAAACATCCAGCAAGGACGGATGAACGGTTACGCTGATCATCTCATCGGATTCCGCATTGATGGCATTACCCAGGGTCAACAGGCATTCAATTGAGGCATGCGTCAGGTAGCAGGCAGCGTGATATTTAAATAGCACATGATCCGTCAGCCACATGTCCTGCATCGCGCGATATTTTCCAACAGCGGGTCTAGCTGCACCGGCCGCACTAATCAATCCCTGGTTTCCGGAAAAACTATCCGCATTCGCTGTATAACCACGTGCCGCCAGACGTGCGGAAAGCAGACCTCGCTCTGCGGCGTGGCCGGCGTGAAAAGGTTTCGTCATGGTGCCAAAATTCGCTTTGAGGCCGCTGGCTTGTGAGGCTGCCAGCCCCATGGCATGGCCAAACTGAATTTTGTCCAGCCCCAGTAACCGGCCAACCCCTGCGGCCGCACCAAACACACCCATCGTCGAGGTAACATGCCAGCCACTGGCATAGTGCGCTGATCCAATGAGGGTGCCCAGGTGGCTCTCCACTTCAATACCAACAACAATAGCCACCAGCAGCGCCTCACCCGTACTGCCCAGTTCTTCAGCCTGCGCGAGCACCGCAGGAATCACTGGTGCTGATGGGTGCCCGCCCATGACCGTGCTGGTATCGTCGTAATCCAGTGCATGTCCCTGACATCCGTTAACAAGCGCGGCTACCTGGGCCGGTACCATCATGTCGGAACCCACCACTCGGCACGTCCCGGAGTAGGTACGGTACTCTTCGCGAAGTATCCGGGATAACGGTTCAGTGCTACCGGCAATCGTACAACCGTACCAGTCGATCAGGCACTGCACTGCAATTCTTCGGCTGGACATTGGTACGTCCGCCCATTCCAGGCTTGCATATCGGTCCCATAACTCAGCTGTGAGACCTGGTACAGATGTTATATCAGACAGGATCGCACTCCTTTTTACCGCAGGTGAAGCCCCGAATTTACAACTGTGCCCCTGTCTGCGCAAGCGACGCTGATCTATCCGGCAACGAATCTGGCTGGCATTCAGATTTCAGGGAAACACCAACCAACTGCCATAGCGCGCGCGTCCAGTGTGCTGAACCCTTCAGACTGAATATTGATGTTAACGTAAACGTTAGGTTACGATGCCGGTTCTATGCATGCTCAATATTCCATACGCGAATTGTCGCGGGAGTTCGATGTCACCACTCGAACCCTACGGTTCTATGAAGAAAAGGGTCTGCTCTCGCCGGTGAGAAACGGGCAGACCAGGACTTATTCAGCGGCTGACCGTACTCGACTGATACTGATCCTCCGCGGTAAGTCACTGGGTCTGTCTCTCGAGCAAAGTGCGGACCTGATCTCCATGTATGATCCGGATTCCGATAATAAAAAACAGCTGCAAGCCCTTATTGAAAGGATTCAGGCACGACGACTAAAGCTTGAGGAACAGAAGCAGGAAATCGAACACATGATTGGTGACCTGAATGCCTGGGAAGCACGCAGTCTCGCTGCCATGAAGGCTAATAAAAGGCAAAAATACTAAACCCTGTTCTGCGCACGGAGAAATTTCATGAATACTGCTTATGCGATGCTCGATCACGGCCTCGGTGAAGAACTGGATATGCTGCGGGACGTGGTCTACAAATTTGCCAGCGCAGAAATCGCGCCTCGCGCGGCAGAAATAGACCGAAACAATGAGTTTCCAGCCGACCTCTGGCGAAAGATGGGTGACCTCGGCATTCTCGGCGTGACCGTCGATGAGGCGTTCGGTGGCAGCAACATGGGGTACCTGGCACACGTCGTCGCTATGGAGGAGATCAGCCGGGCTTCAGCTTCAGTGGGTTTGTCTTATGGTGCCCACTCCAACCTCTGCGTGAATCAGATTCATAAGAACGGCTCACCCACACAAAGAGCCGAGTATTTACCAAAACTGTGTTCTGGCGAGCATGTCGGTGCACTGGCCATGTCCGAGCCAGGCGCGGGCTCCGATGTTGTCAGCATGAAACTTAAGGCAGAGAAGCAAGGCGACGTCTATGTTCTGAACGGTAACAAAATGTGGATCACCAATGGCCCCGATGCAGACACTTACGTCATCTACGCCAAGACAGACAGCAACGCCGGTTCTCGTGGGATGTCCGCATTCATTGTTGAGCGTGGGTTCCCCGGCTTCTCCCGGGCACCAAAACTCGACAAGCTCGGCATGCGCGGATCCAACACCTGCGAGCTGATATTTGAAGATTGCGAGGTACCGGCGGCGAATATACTTGGCCGCGAAGGTGAAGGTGTCCGCGTGCTGATGTCAGGTCTGGACTATGAACGCACCGTTCTTTCAGGGGGTCCGGTGGGCATTATGCAAGCCTGCATGGATATCGTTGTGCCCTACGTCCATGATCGAAAACAGTTCGGCCAGGCGATCGGTGAATTCCAGTTAATGCAGGGTAAACTCGCCGACATGTACGCAGTACTGAATGCTTCTCGCGCCTACCTTTCTGCCGTTGCGCGGGCTTGCGATCGTGGCCTTGAAAGTCGAAAAGACGCAGCAGCCGTGATCCTGTATACCGCTGAACAGGCGACCCAGTGTGCACTGCAGGCTATTCAGGCACTGGGTGGTAATGGCTACATCAATGACTACGATACCGGACGCCTGCTCCGTGATGCAAAACTCTACGAGATTGGCGCCGGTACCTCAGAAATCCGGCGCATGCTGATTGGTCGCGAACTTTTTTCGGAGGCCGGCTAAGTTATGAACACACTCAAGACCGAAATTAATCCGCGCACTCACGACTTTATTGAGAACGCAGAACACATGCGAACCCTGGTAGCGGACCTGCAATCCCAGGTTGAAAGAATCAGGCGGGGTGGCGGCGAGCGTAATCAGAAACGTCACATCGGCCGTGGCAAACTTCTGCCTCGTGACCGGATTGACGCGCTGGTAGATCCAGGGTCCCCGTTTCTCGAATTCTCGCAACTGGCCGCGCACAATATGTATGGCAAAGATGATGTGCCTGCGGCCGGGATCATCACCGGCATCGGTCGAGTGAATGGCCAGGAGTGTGTCATTGTCGCCAATGACGCGACCGTCAAAGGTGGCACCTACTATCCAGTCACTGTCAAAAAGCATCTTCGTGCGCAGGAAATTGCGCAGCAAAATAACCTGCCTTGTGTCTACCTGGTGGATTCCGGTGGTGCGAACCTGCCGAACCAGGACGAAGTCTTTCCCGACCGACACCACTTTGGTCGGATCTTTTTCAACCAGGCCAACATGTCGGCAGAAAACATTCCGCAAATCGCCGTCGTCATGGGTTCATGTACGGCGGGTGGTGCTTATGTACCTGCGATGGCCGACGAATCCATCATCGTGAAAAACCAGGGGACGATTTTTCTCGCGGGCCCGCCCCTCGTCAAGATGGCAACCGGTGAAGAAGTGACGGCTGAGGAACTGGGTGGCGCCGAGGTCCATTCAAGAGAGTCCGGCGTCACCGATCACTACGCGAGAAACGATCACCATGCGCTGCAGCTGGCGAGAAATGCCGTCGGCCGGCTTAATCGGATAAAACCTCAGTCGCTGGACGTGGTGAATAGTGTTGATCCCTTGTACCCGGCAAGCGACTTGCTCGGTATTGTGCCGAAAAATGTACGCATGCCCTATGACGTTCGCGAGGTCATCGCGCGCATCGTCGACGGTTCTGAATTCGACGAATTCAAAGCGCTGTTTGGCACCACCCTGGTCTGCGGGTTTGCCAGACTCTATGGCTACCCCATCGGCATCGTTGCCAATAACGGCGTGCTGTTCAGTGAATCTGCACAAAAAGGTGCGCACTTCATTGAACTCTGTGCACAACGGAAAATCCCGCTCATTTTCCTGCAGAACATCACCGGCTTTATGGTCGGTAAGCAGTACGAGAGCGGCGGTATCGCTAAACATGGCGCCAAAATGGTTACGGCTGTAGCCAGCGCGAAGGTCCCCAGGCTAACGCTCATTATCGGCAACTCCTACGGTGCCGGGAATTACGGAATGTGTGGCAGGGCCTATGATCCCAATTTCCTGTTTATGTGGCCCAACGCCCGTATTTCGGTCATGGGCGGCGAACAGGCAGCAGGGGTGCTTGGTCAGGTAAGACGAACTCAGATCGAAAATGCCGGAGACAAGTGGTCCATCGAGGAAGAACAGGCGTTCAAACAACCAATCATCGATGACTTCGAGATTCAGGGGCATCCCTATTACGCCAGTGCACGCCTTTGGGATGATGGCGTGATTGATCCGACCGACACCAGACGGGTGTTGGGCCTCGCCCTCTCAGCGGCACTTAACAAGCCAATTGCTGAAACGCGATTTGGCATCTTCAGGATGTAGGCAGGATGTTTGGAAAAATTCTTATCGCGAACCGCGGCGAGATCGCGTGCCGGGTTATTCGCACTGCCGGAAAACTCGGAATTAGAACCGTCGCCGTCTATTCAGACGCTGACGCAAATGCGCTGCACGCACGAATGGCCGATGAGGCTGTACATATTGGCGGTTCTGCGCCAGCAGAATCCTATCTGTCGATGGAAAAGGTTATTGAGGCTGCAAAGCAAACGGGAAGCGATGCCATTCATCCGGGTTACGGTTTCCTGTCTGAGAACTCAAGCTTCTGTCAGCTCTGCGCGGAAAACAATTTAGTCTTCATCGGACCACCGGCCCATGCAATCGAAACCATGGGCTCCAAATCCGCCGCTAAACAGTTGATGGAGCAGGCAGGCGTACCTTTGCTTCCGGGATATCACGGTGCCGATCAGAATCCGCAACTGCTGAAAAACTTTGCGGAGCAGATCGGCTACCCGGTGCTGCTCAAAGCTGTGTCCGGAGGTGGCGGGAAAGGCATGCGACAGGTTTGGAATGCAGGCGAGTTTGATGAAGCGCTCGGTGCGGCGAAGCGAGAAGCACTGTCCGGCTTCGGTGACGATGCCATGCTGATAGAAAAGTACCTCGAGGCTCCCCGACATGTTGAGGTACAGGTCTTCTTTGATAATTTCGGTAGCGGCGTTTATCTCTATGAGCGTGATTGTTCTGTTCAACGCAGGCACCAGAAAATTATCGAAGAAGCACCCGCACCAAATTTGCCTGAAGGTCTCCGCGAACAAATGGGCGAAGCGGCACTGCGCGCAGCCGCAGCTGTCAGTTATGTCGGTGCAGGCACCGTCGAGTTCCTGCTGGACTCAACCGGGAATTTCTATTTTATGGAGATGAATACCCGCCTTCAGGTTGAGCATCCCGTCACGGAAATGATTACCGGCCAGGACCTGGTTGAATGGCAGTTAAGAGTTGCATACAACGAACCCTTACCGTGCCAGCAATCTGACCTCGCCATTCGAGGTCACGCGTTCGAAGCCAGAATTTATGCCGAAGACCCTGCTAACGAGTTCTTACCCGCTGCAGGTAGATTGGACTGGTTGCAGCAACCCGCCGAGTCTGCATCTGTGCGAGTTGAGACCGGTGTCGTTCAAGGGGATGAGGTCGGCGTTTTCTACGATCCAATGATCGCAAAGCTGATTGTGTGGGATGAAGATCGGCAGCGCGGATTAGCGCGTCTGGATCGTGCCCTCGCCGCCTATCGAATCATCGGCGTCACCACCAACATTAATTTTTTGAGACGCCTGGCGACCAACGTTGCTTTTATTGCGGAAGATCTCAGTACCGATTTCATCGCGCGACATGAAACATCGCTCTTTGCCGAGGTGCGTCCGCTGCCTCATTCTCTCGCACCTCTTGCCTGTCTTTACCTGTTACTTCGACGCCAGGCGAACCTGAGGTCCGCTGCCGACCCTACATCTCCCTGGCATGCACTTGACAACTGGCGTATGAATGCACCGGCTGTTAATGAAGAGACGATCCTCGTTGGCAACACGGAGTATGTTATTCGGGCAGAAAAAACGGGCTGGCAGACTTACGCTATGAACCTGGCGAACGATTCATACCTTGTCAGCGGAGAGCTTGCAGGTAATGAAATGACTGCCACGGTCAACGGACATCGACAGATCGCAACCGTCGTGGAACATAGAAGAGATGGCGCTGCGGTGATCTCTATGTTCACCGCTGACACCCAGTTCGAGTTCAAACCCGTTGAAGCCGATCTTGGGGAGGAAGTTGATCACGATGATGGTTCCGGCTTCAAGGCACCGATGAATGGCACGATTGTCGATATTCTTGTGAAAGCCGGTGACCAGGTCAGCGCTGGTGATACCCTGGTGATTATGGAAGCCATGAAAATGGAACATGCCATCAAAGCACCGGGTGACGGACTAATCAGTGAAGTGTTCTATATAAAAGGGGATCTCGTTGACGGCGGGGCCGCGCTTCTATCCTTTGAGCCCGCTTAGCCCGCATTATTCACGAAGGCGACACAGTACAATCGTTAGGTTATTATATTTCAATAGGTTTGGTAAAAATGGACGTCAATTCGTGAAATACAGGCTGTGTCTGAATGGTTTTCTCCTCCCTGTTAAGACCGGCAGTGCCTGTTTTCGTTGTCCTGCTATTTGCAGGGCGGCGACCCGGTATGCTTCCGCGAGGGTTGGGAAATTGAAAATATTGTTGATAAATACATCAATATCCTGACGACCCAGCAAGGCCATCTGGCCGATATGAATCAATTCAGTAGCACCGGCACCCAGGATCTGCACACCTTTAAGTTTTTCGCCGCGGGCATCCGCCACCATTTTCAACAGCCCATTCTGGCTGCGAGAGATATGGCCACGCGCCACTTCACCAAATTTGGCACGACCAACAACCGCCGCTCCCTGCTGTTCGATCACTTCAGCCTCGGTCATGCCGATCGTGGACATTTCAGGAATCGTGTAAATACCCATTGGAATCAGGTCAAAACCCTCGCCCGGGTCCATACCAAGCGCATGGCAGCTTGCTCTCCGGCCCTGCTCCTGTGAACAAGACGCGAGCGCAGGTGGCCCGATAACATCGCCAACAGCATAGATATGGGGAACGACGGTTTGGCAATGTTCATTCACTGGGATCTGGAAGTTAGGCGACAATTGCAAGCCTGCCTGGTGTAAATCCAGATCATCAACATTGGCGACCCGACCAAGTGCGAACAATAGTTTGTCACTCTTGAAGGTCCTGCCATCGGTCAGTCGGGTAACGACCTGAGAAAATCCATCCCAGGTTACAGATTCCAGTTCAACACCACCAACAAACTCAACGTTATGCCGACTGATGTCCTCGATAAACGCATCGGTCAGATCAGGGTCGAGAAATCCCAGCGGTTTCGGGTACCGGTCTATGAGCGTCACTTTAACGCCCAGTGTCGCAAAGATTGTAGCGTACTCACAGGCGATCACGCCGCCGCCCAATACTGTCAGCGAACGTGGCAGATATAGCATTGATAGAATCGAATCACTATCGAGTATATGTTCGTGATCGACGTTTATGGTGTCAGGATCCCGAGGCCTGGAGCCAGTGGCAATAATGATAGTCTGGCCGCGCAGTAAGGTTTTCTTACCACGGAGTCGGGCGACTTCGATCGTATGTTCATCCAGAAATTTTGCACGGCCGTGCAACACCGGAACATTATTTCGTTCCAACTGATCGACAATGTAGGCGTCGTGCGCGTCAAGTACCTGTTCAAGGCTACCCATCAGTGAAGCAACCTGCTGGTCCTCACGAAAGTGCAGCGACATGGCGTCCATATGGTCTTTCGTCCGGCATAGTTGCAGCGCATTTTCCCGCAAGGTCTTACTCGGAATCGTACCTCGATAAACGCAGGCACCCCCAATCTCCCGTTCGCGTTCAATCATTACAACGGAATCACTCTTCTTCGACGCCTGGATGGCAGCTTTTTGACCTGCCGGACCTGAACCAATGACAATAAATTCATAACACTCAAGTTCACTCATACCCCCATTACCTCCACCATACTTCTGACGCTGTCCTTCAGCTCCAGGAGTGTTTCGACGTCATCCTCGTACAGGTTAAGATCTTCCATCACCTGACAATCCGCTATTTCTGCAAGGTTCATTTCAGCATCACCTAGTAGCTGGTCCGCGAGAAAATGACCACCAGCAGCGATCATCACTTCCCTGCTGAACTGTGGCGCTGCCGCATAGTTATCCTGGAACTCGATACTCTCAATCACCATAGGCGGCAGTTCCCAACTCCTCCCCAGGCTTAATCCCACAGAGGTATGAAACTGGCGAATAAGAAGCTGCAGGTCCTCAGTGCACGGCTGGACACCGATTGACTCACTGATGTCAACGATGGCTTGAAGAGCAACCGGTTTACCAATCTGGTGTAACAAGCCGCACATGAATGCGGATTCAACATTACGCCGGCGAATGCGAGCAATTTCTTTAGCCCAGCCCGCAGCAGCGACTGAATGCTGCCAGAAGCGGGATGCCTCGCTGCTGAAGTTTCCGACATTAAACACTTTGGCACCCACCGATGCGGCAAGCGCCATCTCTGAGATCGTCTTCATTCCCATCCGTGCAATCGCCTGTTGCAAACTGTTCATGGGACTCAAGCCCCGATAGGCAGGTGAGTTGGAAATTTTCATTACCCGTGTCGCCAGCGCCTGATCCTGCTGTATCAGTTGCGCGAGACCGGCCATATCCGCTGACTCATCCTGGGTCATAAAAATTACGGCACCTGCCACCTTGGGTAACATCGGCAGTTCCAACCGCGACTGAGATATTCTTGTGGCCAGTTGGGAACTAATGTTTTCAACAATGTTCCGCGCACTTGCCTCTCTCACGATTTGCTGATTAACAGCCATAAATCCTCTCCCCTCTTAATTTTTTTCTCACAACCCACTACCCATTCTCATCGCACGCGAACCTCAACTGCCCGCTCCGCAAGATCCAGATTCGATCCGCATCGCCCTTCACTGACCAGTGCGAAAAATTGTTCGCCGTTCACCGTGTCGAGCGTACAACTGACCGTTGCCGTACAATTCTGTAGTCCCGCGGAGTTGAACGAAAGCGAAGGCGATGCTGAAAAAAAAGCATGGGTGCAATCATTTCCGGCCAGAGCGGGAGGAAACAGCTGATTCAATCCCACCTGCACTCCGCTCGTGGCCGCCAGGAATGCGCGAGTAGACTGCACGTCAAAAACCACGGATTCCGCGCTGTCCGCATCCAGTTCTGTAATCGCGAGTGTGACCATGGCCAGAATGACGATGACGAAAATAGCCGCCGGTAAGCCCATACCCTGTTGTAAACATCGAGCTTTAAGGTACATTTCGAATTTGCACCTCCTGGCCTAATTTCAAAGTCTCGCCATCAACGCTGGACGCAAGCTCAAAACTGACCACGGCATTTCGCATCAATGTAGACGAAGCGTAGTCAAAAACGACCGGGTCAGTACTACTGACCTCGTCCACCAACAAATCACGGCTCGCCCCTACCGGGGGTAACACCGCAATCGCATTGAATCCATAGTTAGTGTATCGATATAACCTGGTCGATCCTGATGGCTGGCAATAAGCGATTGGATCATCAACCGCGAAAAACCGATTCAGCGGTGAGTCTGTAACAAACTGATGTGCCGCACCCAGGCTAACCGCAATTTGATCCGTCCCGGCAGGCAAATTGGCTTTCAACGCTGTCAGACTGCTCGGACTGGCATCAGTCGGGCTGTAAAGATCAGCGATACTGATTGGATAGACGCTGATATAGGCAGACAATGCGCTTGCACCGCCATGGGAAACTGCATTAAAGCTCGCCGCAGCCGGTGCAATCGGAACAGACACATAGTGGGACCCGGCAAGAATCGGGATGAATTCGACGCAGTTATCGTTGCTGACAACATCTCCACCGATTCGAACGCTGTTGGGCAGAGACCGGCGAATGTCTCGGGAAAGTTTTTCTGCTGCAACTACCATCACCGAGGCCATCTTGTTTCGATCGTTCCGGTCCACATAACTGCCAACTGATAGCTCAACAAATTCTGTGACACCAACTGACAGAATACCGGCAATCAAAATCACCATGGTCAGTTCAATCAACGTGAATCCCCGACTGTTCTGTTTGCAACGTTTCATGCTGGTAATGCAATCCATGAGTTTGATGAGTTTGCAGAGCTTTAGCTCCCAATCTTCGCCTTCTTAATAGTTCGCTCTGAATGAAGTAAATGAGGTTGCGCCAATCACAGGTGGAGTGATCGTGACTGTCACCATCTTTGCGTCGTAATCGTTAGCGAGACCGAGGGCTAGCCCCGAACAGGAGACACTTGCCTGAACCCTGTAGTCCGCGTAGTCAGCAAGGTTAACGCCGGTCTGCAACTGCGGCGGCTGCTCATCCAGCAGATCATAATCATCAACGTCATCAAAACTGCTTCGGCCTTCACCACCGTCGCTGCCAACCGTGCAAAGAGCCACACCGATAACCGCGGGCACACCACCAACAGGCGTCTGTTCAGCAAACCGCTTCGTCAGTATTTCATCGAAGTAAGCCTGAGCCAGCAGTACTGACTTATGCTGTATCAATGGATCAGCAGACTGGGTAACAGATTTGGCAATAACCGATACTGTCGCGAGCAACGCGATCGACAGGATGACGATGGTCATCACCATTTCGATCAGGGTAATACCCTCCGAGCGCAGGGCATGTCGCGCCCTCATGGACGAGTTGGCCAGGTTAGACATCACAGTCACCTTCATAAGCAAACCCAAGACTTGATACGCATACAGCATAGGTGCGCACACCGGTGACACAATAACGTGTCTGGGTGGTATCGCCTGCCGAGTCAAAGCTCAGCGTGTGCGGAAGGGATCCAGTGACACCAGCACAACTGCCGGTTAGCGAGCCTGTGCTCCAGGTCACGGAAGTACCTTCACTATTAACCCTGCGGGAACTGACGTTGGAAGCGTGAGTGACATTGAACACAAGTTCATTGCCAGCGGTTGAAAGCGTGTGACTTACCCCGTTGGAAATGGTTTTAGACAACGCGTTCAATTGGGCTAGTCGAACTGATGCGATCAACTGGTCCTTAACTAACGAACCTGAAAAATCCGCGCGATTGGCCATGACTGCTCGAGCTCCGATGGAAAGCAAACCCAGTATCACGAGCACAATCGTTAGCTCGATCAAGGTATGCCCCCTGGTGAAACTACGCCAGGGGGTGTCCATCAGGATCACCTTACTCAGACAGTTCTGATTATGGGCAAACCGTTGCGACAGCTTCATTCACATCTGTGGTCGTGGTCTTCACCGTCGGCGGGGTACCAGGCTGGATACAAACAAAGATGCCATCGCCAGGATCAAATGAGGCAACATTGGTGACCAATGTGCCACCAGCAAATGTCACACCGTCTACGTCAACGGCGTTGTTGACGCCACCGGAAACAGTAGCTGGATATCCAGCCTGGGTAGTAACTGCAGAACCATCAACTGTAACCGTACTGGCACCAGTCGTTGCACACGCGCTGTCAACGATACAGGCGGCATGGACGATACCAATTGAAGATCTAATGGCAGAAGCAACACCGTCTGCAGTAGCAACTTCAGCATCGTTACTGAAGTCTGCAAACTTGGGCAAAGCAAAAGCTGACAAAATACCGAGTATGACAACCACCATAATCAATTCGATTAAGGTAAAGCCTGATTGGTTTTGTTGGATGGATCGTTTCATTTGAGATTCCTCTCTTTCAGTCGCGTGGTAACGAATGCCCTTAAGGCACATGAACTATATTCCTAAATTAGTTATCGACATCGGCTGACAACTCTTTAGGTCCTTATTTGCTAATTTGGTTATGTTGGCGCACTAAAGGTTGTTCTTGACAACGCTGCCGGTAATAGCGTTCAGCGTGATCGTCCTGGATACCGCACCACCTCCCTGGTAGGTATAGAGACATTCATGAATCAGACCACCAACTGCCGCACCGTAGTCGGCAGTTAGCGAGGTTCCCACCGACGGCGCCTGATCGACCAGCAGTCCGTCCCAGATCTCCATGCACTTCAGTGGGGTCATCGACGTGGAATTATCTGATCCGCTGGTTCCTACAGGCCAGCCTTCCTGGCCAAGATTGACATTGCCTTCACCAAAATCGGGCAGGTCATCAACATCCGATGGTTTGCCTTTCGCGATCCATTGGGCATGAACGAGATTAACCCCTACCGCAAACGCACCGTAGACACCATCCACCGAGGATCGATGGGCATCATCGGACAGGTCCGCAAAACGCGGCAACGCCACGGCGGCGAGTATGGCAATAATCGCGATGACAACAATCATTTCGATTAATGTAAATCCTTCCTGCAACGATCCACTTTTCACTTTGCGCTTCATATCAATCTCCTTAAACTCCACTGTTAGTGATTCATCGACGCCTCTCCGAGGCTCCAGATAGGAAGAAACACACCCAGCGCCAGAACCAGCACCAGTATCCCCATGACAAAGATCAGCAGCGGTTCGATGGAATCTGAAAGTCGCGATAATTTGTACTCGACTTCCTCATCAAAAAAATCAGCTACCTCCACCAGAAGTCCGTCTATCTGTCCGGTCTCTTCACCAACCGCGAGCATTTGCATGACCAGACCCGAGAACAGTCCGGAACTACCGGCCGTACTCACCAGCGTATCTCCCCGTTCGATTCCTACTCGCATTTTCGTAATGGCGCCGCCGATAAAAGTGTTGCCCACTGCGCTGGCAACCAGGCTTAACGCCTGGGTAATTGGTAAGCCGGCCGCCAACATCATGGCGAAATTCCGTGAGAACCGGGACATCGCAATCAGGTTCAGCAAAATGCCAATAATCGGTATTGAGAGCTTGCGCTGGTCCCACTGATAACGTCCGGCCGTGGTGCCGACCCAGGTGACAAACAGATAACCGACGAGCAATGCCAGACCTAGCAGCAGCCACCAGAAATTAACAAAAAAGTTAGACACGGTGATGAGCACCAGTGTCGGCCACGGCAGGTCAGCACCAAGCCTTTCAAATACACCCGAGAACGCCGGGATAACCCAGATATTGATGATGAGTAACGCGATGCTGAGCGCTCCAACAACCATGGTTGGGTAGCGAACAGCCTGCTGAACCCGCTTTCGGGTGGCGCGTTCCAGTTCAAGACCCACTGCCAGTTGTGCGAAGGCGCCTTCCAGGTTTCCGGTGTTCTCACCCACATGGACCATGGCAACAAACAGGTCTGGAAAGATTCGCGGATACTCCTGCAGGCAGCTTGCCAGATTTACCCCGCCTTCCAGTTTTCGGGATATCCCGGCCAATGCGCGTCGCAGCACCTCGGAACCGCTGGATTCGCTCAGGCCTCGGATACTTCTGATAATGGGAATGCCGGAGCGTGACAAGGCGTTCATCTGCCTGCAAAAGATCACCAGTTCATCAAGGTCGACTTTAGCGCGCGCCAGCCACCACTCCCTGACCACAGCGGCTAAATCAAATGATGCACTCTGTTCTTCAATTCGAATGGGGGTGATGCCATCACGCTGTACGTCCGCGGCCGCGGCTTCAATTGAAGGCGCGTCCAGAATGCCGTCAACCAGCTTTCCAATTCGATCTCGACCCGTATAAGCAAATTGCATCGTTTTTCCTAAAGCGGAGCCTCTATGACATGACTAACATCTGCCTGTGCGGCGTGGTAGCCAGCCGGTAGATCCACCCCTTCATCGGGCGCCTCCGCTGATATTTTGAACACTTCATCCAGGGTCGTATCACCGGTTGTCGCAAGCTCCAATCCCGCCAGACCCAGGGGTCGATAACTACCAGATGCACGAACAAGATCAATCAGTCGCGACTGGTCATTGGCCCGAAGCGAATCCAGCATCATCTCGTCAAATTCCAGCAGTTCAAATACACCCAGCCTGCCTTTGTACCCGGTGTTACTGCACTGGTAGCAGCCTGCGCCCATATAATATTCGCCTGCGGCAGACCCCATGACCGAATCCAGCCAGGCCTTTTGTTGCAGCGAGGGACAATAGGCAATCTTGCAATGTGGGCAAACTCGTCTCACCAGGCGTTGTGCGAGAATCCCCAATAACGCACTTGCCACCAGGTACGGTTCCATTCCCATATCAATCAGTCGAGTGGCACTGGCCAGGGCATCATTAGTATGTAATGTCGACAACACCAGGTGTCCTGTCATCGCTGCGCGGAGGCCAATTTCAGCAGTTTCATAGTCACGCATTTCGCCGATCAGGATAACGTCCGGATCCTGTCGCAGTGCCGAGCGAAGCACGGTGGCAAAATCCAGATTGATTTTGTTGTTGATCTGAACCTGCGTCAGTCGCGGCAATCGATACTCGACCGGATCTTCGGCGGTAATGATTTTGGTGTCGGGCTGATTTAACTCGTTTAAGGCGCCATAGAGTGTTGTCGTTTTACCACTCCCGGTTGGACCGGTGACCAGGACAATGCCGTGAGGTCGATGAATCAGATTCCGAAATCTTGACAGGATCGACTCAGGCATCCCCGCCCCGGATAGTTCCAGCAATCCTTCCGATTGGTCCAACAAACGCATCACGACCGACTCACCATATTGCACCGGCATAGTGGACAGGCGCACATCAATAGCACGGTTCTTCACGCGAATACTGAAGCGACCATCCTGTGGCAACCTTTTCTCAGAAATATTGAGCCCGCACATCAGCTTGAGACGCAGCACGACGGCACCGCTGATACGCTTTTCCTTGATAATCTGTTCATGCAACTGGCCGTCAACCCGCTGCCGGATTCGTAACACGGATTCGTCCGGCTCGATGTGAATGTCTGACGCCCTGGCCGTCACCGCATCTTCAAACACCGAGTGCAACAGACGCACCACTGGTGCGTCATCGTCTTCGCTGCTGGACGATAAACTGGCGAGGTCAAATGCATCTTCGGCAAGTTCATCTTCCAATTGTTCGGCGAATTGTGAGATGTCATCCGCGTTGCGGTAAACAATATCCAGTGACTGGAGTAACTCACTTTCGCGCACCACCGCCTGGTTAAAGGGTCGATTGAATATGCGAACGAGTTCATCGTAAGCGAAAATATCCATCGGATCGGACATGCCGACCAGCAGGCCCTCCTGATTGTCAGAAAGCACAATTGCACGATAACGTCTTGCCGTCGTCTCCGGCAGCAGACTTATCAAATTGGTGTTGAACTGAAAATTCCGTAACTTAACGAACGGGATTTGTAGCTGCTCGGACAGGATGTCCAGCAATTTATCCTCTTCGACCAGTCCAAGTTCAATCAGCGTTTGTCCCAGGCGCCGGCCAGATTTTTTCTGCTCGTTGAGGGCAGCATCCAGCTGTATCTGATCAATGATTTCCTTCTGGATCAGCAAATCACCCAGTCGAAGTTTTTTGGGAGTCCCGGACATCAGTCTTCCCAACGATCAAGACTGGCAATACGTTCGCGGGCATATCGCCTCATACTCGCAGGAGTATCCGGGAAGCGTAACGCCTGTTGGTAGGCAAGGAGCGCAGCCTTTTTCTGCCCTGACTGATCGAGGCTCACACCGAGCCCACCCCACCAGTCACCCCGGGGTTCGATACTTTCTGTCAATTGCCGATAAACCGGCACGGCTTCACTATAACGCCCCCCACGCTGCAACAGCGCCGCCAATAGTGCAAAGTAGTCAAGATTCAGCGCTACTGCGGGCGTATTGGAGTCCAGCAGGCTTACCGCCTGTTCCTCCGAGCCTCGTTGGAACAGCATCCTGGCTTTCAGCATTTTTAGTCCCGGGTCACTCGCCGTATCAACTTCCGTCAGCAACGATGCGACGAGTTCCCAGTCTTTATCCTGTGCATGCCAGCCCGCCAGTACACGCCTGGCAATGATGGACTCGGGAAATACCGCTAACAGATCCATGAGTTTCTGTTTCGCGGGTTCCCTTTTACCGCGGAACACTAATAATTTTGCAGCATGAAGATCTGTCGCTTCGCGCTCTCCAGGGTCCTCATTGACCTTTGCAACCACGACGACGGGTTCATCCCCCGGGACTGCGCTCGACTCTGCATAGGTTTGCTCCGTATCAAGCGATGATCGTGGCTGCTGACGTTCTTGAGATGGCTTAGTGATGTCTTTTTCGGCCAGCAATTCATTCCCGGTGGTTTCCGCGAGGATTAGGTCCTCGCGAATCTGCGATTGGTTTTCTCTGACCTGCACAACGCGTCGCAGCAATGCGAATCTGGATTCAGCAACATCTGACCAGGGCAACATTTTCGGGCGTAATTTCTCTGGCGTCGCTTGTTGCGCGTTAAGCGAACTATCAGCAATCACTTCCGTCATTCCGCCAGACAGGATGCGGACTTCATCTGATTCAGGCAAAAAACCCGTGCTCAGCTCGAATGCCAACAATCCAAAAATTGCACCAGCCAGGAGCAGACTACGCCACATTTCTACAGGAGTTTTCCTGGTCGCCATCGATTCCACCGGAACCGGGCGATCAATAAATAAAGGATAGACATCTGCCAGCGCGGGTTCTTCTTCGGCTGACCGGCGTTCAAGATCATGTAGCATATCGTTTAATAAGCTCATCGATTCACCTCTTTTTCCAAAGCCTGAATTTCTTCATACAACTTTCCGTGTCGATCACGGCCTGCATGACGTGGCTTTTACCAACCATTGGGTCTCCCTTCCCAAAAGCAGCAAGCATCGCCTTGTGGGAGAGCACGTTGATCAACCTTGGTACCCCGCCGCTGCGTCGATGAATCAGGCGAATTGCGGCTGGGTAGAAAAGTCCAGGACCATCATATCCGGCTACCTCAACTCGATGGCGGATGTAACTTGCAACACCATTTGAATCGAAAGGCCGTAAACATTCCTGAACCGTTATTCGTTGCTTGAGCTGACGAAGCGATTCAAGATCCATCAACCGGTCGAGTTCCGGCTGCCCAAAAAGCACGACCTGCAGTAGTTTTCTCGATTCAGTCTCGAGGTTCGTCAGTAATCGAAGCGCTTCAAGCGTTTCCCGCGGCATGGCCTGAGCCTCATCAATGATAAGCACCACGCGTTTACCGCGCGACGCCGTATGGATAAGCCGGCAATTGATACCTTTCAATATTTCATGAACGTGCATGTCGACTCGCAGGGAAATGCCGAGTTCATCAGCAAACGCCCGGTACAAGTCTTCAGGGCTTAACATCGGGTTCAGAATCAA
>JAJFKA010000140.1 GCA_021773555.1 Gammaproteobacteria bacterium | reverse complement strand
GTAAGTCTGTCGATTCACCGGTGCTGCGTTTTACGTATTCGACCATTCCGTTGCCAAGGCTTCGCTCGCCAACGACGAGTCGATGGGGAATGCCGATCAGTTCCGCGTCAGCAAACTTTGCGCCTGGACGATGGCCCTCTCGATCATCAATCAGGACCTCGATTCCTGCTTCGAGCAATTCCAGGTAGAGCTGCTCGGAAGCGCTGGCAACCTCAGCTGATTTGTGTGCATTGATAGGGATCAATACAACCTGAAACGGGGCAATCGTCGTTGGCCAGATGATGCCCTTGTCATCATGAAATTGCTCGATGGCCGCACCCACCAGTCTGGATACGCCCATGCCATAACAACCCATAGTCATCGTTACTGACTGACCGTTCTCGTCCAGTACAGTTGCACCCATCGGTTCTGAATACTTTTTACCCAATTGGAATATATGACCGACCTCGATACCACGCTTGAATTGCAGGACGCCTTCTCCATCCGGGCTTGGATCACCCTCGACCACATCTCTTAGATCAACGACTTCAGTCGCCGTTGCATCCCGGTTCCAGTTGACGTTGGTGAAATGGACCCCGTCCTTGTTTGCGCCGCAGACAAAATTGGCCAGCGCGGCGGCACTTCGATCGATAAAAATCGGCATGCTGAGTCCGGCAGGACCAATTGAGCCCACACTGCAGTTAATGGCCTGCCGAATCGCTGCATCGGTAGCCATCTGCAATGGCGAACTGATGCCTTCGATCCGGGCTGCCTTCAATGGGTTGAGCTGGTGATCCCCTCGCAGTACGAGAGCGACCAGCGGCTGGTCTTCCCCCTTCACAATAAGCGTCTTGACTGTAGCGGTGGCAGGCACCTTTAGTAACTCAGCGACCGCGTCAATGGTTCGAACGCCTGGGGTTGCAACCTCTTGCAGGTCCATTGGTTCGCTCGTATCCGTTGGCGGGGCAAGGGCTTCTGCCATTTCAATATTGGCGGCATAAGCACTTTGCGTACTGAACGCGATTTTATCCTCACCGGAATCGGCGAGCACATGAAATTCCATGGATGCACTACCGCCAATGCTGCCGGAGTCTGCGAGCACTGGCCTGAAGTTCAGTTGCATACGATCCAGAATTTTTGAGTAGGTGTCGTGCATGAGTTCGTAGGTCTCTGTCAGACTTTCCTCGTCCATATGGAAAGAGTACGCGTCTTTCATAAGGAACTCGCGTGCGCGCAGGACACCAAAACGTGGTCTGGTTTCATCCCGGAATTTGGTCTGGATCTGATAAAACGTCACCGGCAATTGTTTGTGGCTGCGTAATTCATTTCTGGCGAGGTCGGTGATGACTTCCTCATGGGTTGGTCCAAAGCAGAAATCTCGCTGGTGGCGATCGCTGAATTTGAGCAACAGGCCCTCGTCATACTGATTCCAACGTCCGGATTCCTGCCACAGTTCAGCGGGCTGGACGACGGGCATCATTACTTCCTGAGCACCGGCGAGATTCATTTCCGCTCGAATGATCGCCTCGACTTTTTGCAGGACTCGCAGACCCATCGGCATCCAGCTGTAAATTCCGGACGCAAGCTTGCGGATAAACCCTGCGCGAATCAGAAGCTGGTGACTGATAACCTCTGCATCAGCAGGCGTTTCTTTCAGGGTTGCAATTGTGTAGCGTGATGCTCTCATAATGATGCTAATTTATTTCCCGGTTGATAATCTTGGTGAGTTTAGTTAACGATTAAAGGCCTGGCAATTTAAGGAGCAGATCCGTGAACACTATGCATTCAGGCGGTTGTCATTGTGGCGCCATCCGGTTTCAATTTGAAGCACCTGAGGTCGTCACCGTCTATCGCTGTAACTGTTCCATCTGTTCAATGACCGACCACCTGCATTTGATCATTCCGACCGAAGCATTTCACCTGACGCATGGAGAACCGCTTACCTATACATTCAATTCGGGCGTTGCCAGACATACTTTTTGTGGAAATTGCGGCATCAAATCGTTCTATGTTCCTCGTTCGAATCCCGATGGCGTCAGCATTAATTACCGCTGTGTCAGTCCGGAAACTTTTGTGCGCGTCGATGTCGATCTATTCGACGGGCAGAATTGGGAAGATAACGCAGCAGCGCTCTCGGCGCTCAGTCAGCCCAAATAAAAAGGGCCGCGTACGCGGCCCTTGATCTATCACTTAAGGAATTAAACGAATTCTTTAAGACCTTTCAAGGGCAGCACTTTGATTTTTGTGCTTGCAGGCTTGGCCGCGATGTCCATCACCTCACCCGGACGAAATGGGTTCGGTACGCCTTTTCGAGCTTTACGTGCAGGCTTTTTCACGGTTTTGATCTTTAACAGACCAGGCAAAGTAAACTCGCCAGCGCCACCTTTCTTAACATGTCTTTCGATCAGGTTAGAAAGCTGGTCAAGCACAGCACCGACCTGCTTCTTGGAGAGGTCTGTGTTGTCAGAAATTTCCGCAAGAATTGCACTTTTAGTGTACTTATCCTTGATAGCCGTCAACTTCTTCGCCGGTGGTGCGGCAGTTTTGTTCTTGGCTTTCGCCTTTTTTGCAGCCATTCGTTGATCCTTATTTCTTAGCAATGAGAATGAATTTGGAGTATTACCCTGGTGAGCTTGAGTTCGAAAACAACTGGTCAGTCCGGATAACATCCTTCAAAAGAAAGTGTGAAAAAGTACCTGAAAAACAGATGATTTTACCCTCCCATTTGGTGGTGCCTTTTATATATGATTGGCTCATACCTCGCAAGTCATTGTGTCTGTTTTTTGCTTTAATCGCCCTTGTTTACAGGTCTTTTCCAGGCAGAAAGAGAGATTAGAGTATTAGTGTCGCCTTTTGTTGTGTTTAGGTATAATTCGCGCCCGCTCTAATACCAAAGTTAGAATCCCGATATGCCGATTTACGAATACCAGTGCGATGATTGTGGTCATAAATTCGAGAAACTCCAGAAATTGAGTGATGACAAATTAACGGATTGTCCAGCTTGCGCTCAGCCGGAATTGCGCAAACTCGTTTCTGCAGCCATGTTCCGCCTCAAGGGGAGTGGCTGGTATGAGACTGATTTCAAAGACGGCAAGAAGCGAAACCTGCTGGGCGGAGACTCGGACTCCGGTTCAAAAAGCGCTGACGGTGCCTCCGGTAGCAGCGACAACAGTGGTTCCGGTAGTAGTGCCGACAGCGGTTCTTCAGGTGCCGACAGCGGTTCTTCAGGTAGAGACAGCGGTTCTTCAGGTAGAGACAGCGGTTCTTCAGGTAGAGACAGCGGTTCTTCAGGTAGCAGTGACAAGACTTCGTCCGGAAGCAGCGATGGCGGCAGCTCGATTAGCTCCAGCGGGAGTTCGCCAAAAGGCGATGGCGGGTCTTCAAAAAGCGACGGAGGCTCTTCGAAGCGTGACGGCGGGTCTTCAAAAAGCGACAGCGGGGCCTCGAAAAGCAGCAACAGCGGATCGTCCGGTAGCACCAGTTCTACAAAGACGGGCCGTGGTTCATAAATTTGTGACAAGGACTCATAACGGACTTTGTTAAGAGTTAAATGGGTCCAACGTCCTGCTGACCGTTCCAAAAAAATACGTTTCAGGGGTAATTACAATGCGGAGCCACTATTGTGGCCAACTGACAGATACTCATATCAGTGATGAGGTATCTCTTTGTGGCTGGGTTCACAGGCGCCGGGATCATGGCGGCGTTATCTTTCTCGATGTCCGGGATCATACGGGTATCATTCAGGTCGTATTCGACCCGGATACCGCGGAAAGTTTCGCTCTGGCAGATCAGGTTAGAAATGAGTTTGTGCTGAATATTAAAGGGCGTGTCAGAGCCAGGGATGCGGCTGCGATTAATCCGAAGATGGCGACAGGTACGATTGAGGTGCTGGGTAAGGAACTGGACATTCTCAATGCGGCCCAAACGCCTCCCTTCCAGTTGGATGAATACTCTGAGGCAGGTGACGACATCCGCCTCAAATATCGTTATATAGACCTGCGCAGACCGGAAATGCAGCAGCGGATCAGGTTACGTTCCGCCGCCACGCACTTTATTCGAAGTTATCTCGAGACCAGAGAATTTGTAGACATCGAAACGCCGATTCTGACGAAAGCGACGCCGGAAGGTGCGCGAGACTATCTGGTGCCATCACGAATGTATCCGGGCAGCTTTTTTGCCTTGCCACAGTCTCCGCAAATTTTTAAGCAGTTGTTGATGGTGTCGGGTTTCGACCGATACTATCAGGTGGCTCGATGTTTTCGGGATGAAGATCTGCGCGCGGACCGGCAGCCTGAGTTCACCCAGATTGATATCGAAACTTCCTTTATGAACGAACAGGACATTATGTCCCTGACTGAGGATATGCTGCGTCAGCTGTTTATGACGCTTATTGATGTTGACCTCGGAGAAATCCCCGTACTCACCTACGCTGAGGCAATGAAATCCTATGGCAGTGATCGCCCGGATCTACGTTTTGATCTGCCGCTCACAGATGTTGCAGATCTGATGCAGTCGGTGGAATTTAAAGTGTTCAGCGAACCTGCAAACGACCCGGGATCGCGCGTGGTTGCCCTGAAACTAGGTGAGGGCGATCGCCTGAGTCGTAAGAATATTGATGACTATACGCGATTTGTCGGCATCTACGGCGCCCGGGGATTAGCGTACATCAGGGTGAATGACGTCGCTGCCGGGGTTGCCGGACTGCAATCCCCGATCCTTAAATTTTTACCCGATGAAGTGGTATTAAGCATCCTCGAACGGGTTGATGCCAGGGATAAAGACATCATTTTCTTCGGCGCGGACAAGGCCAACGTTGTAAACGATTCAATGGGTGCTCTGCGTTGTAAACTGGCAGAAGATCTTGACCTTTATGAGCGACCCTGGGCAGGCTGCTGGGTTGTCGACTTTCCAATGTTCGAACCTACTGCCAATGGTGGCTGGACCGCCATCCATCATCCGTTCACGCACCCGCTGGGCACGGTGGATGAAATTGAAGCTGACCCCGGCGCTGCACTCTCAAAGGCGTATGACATTGTGATCAACGGCAATGAGGTCGGCGGCGGGTCTATTCGTATCCACAAGTCGGAATTGCAGCGCGCTATTTTCAGGGTATTAAAGCTGTCCGATAACGAAGCGCAGATGAAATTTGGTTTTCTGTTGGATGCGCTTGGTTTTGGTGCCCCACCTCATGGTGGCATCGCACTGGGGCTTGATCGACTGATTATGATACTCGCAGGTTCCGATGCGATTCGGGACGTGATTGCGTTTCCAAAAACCCAGACATCGCAATGTCTGTTGACCGCAGCACCTGCTGAGGTGGATGCTGAGCAACTGCATGACCTGGGCATTGCGATCAGGAAAAAGGTCTGAGTTAAGATCCACCTTGGCAACCAGGTAATCTCGGAGGTCCCATGGCTGGACACAGCAAATGGAGCAACATCAAACATCGCAAGGCGGGCCAGGATGCAAAGCGCGCCAAGGCTTTTACCAAGCTGATCAGGGAACTGACCGTTGCCGCCAGAGATGGCGGTGGCAACCTGGAGGATAATCCAGGTCTGCGCACGGTAGTCGATAAGGCGAAAGCAGCGCAGATGCCCAAGGATACGATGGAGCGTGCCATTGCTCGCGGTGCCGGTGGCCAGGACGGTGCTGACCTGATAGCGATGACCTACGAAGGCTATGGTCCTGGCGGAGTAGCCTTGCTTGTTGAAACCATGACGGACAACCGTAACCGGACGGTAGCGGAAGTACGCCATGCCTTTACACGTGCCGGAGGCAATCTCGGAACTGATGGCTCGGTTGCCTACCTGTTCGATAAAAAAGGGCAAATTCAATTTCCTGCAGGCACCGATGAGGATGCTGTTGTCGAGATCGCGATCGAGGTCGGAGCTGAAGATGTACTGGCAGACGAAGACGGCGGCGTTGAGGTAATCACCGCGCCGGATGATTTCCTCAAGGTCAAGGATGCGTTGATTGACAGAGGTTTTGAGCCTGATCAGGCAGAGTTGTCGATGGTGCCTCAAAACTATAGCGATGTTGATGGTGATACGGCGGATAAGGTGTTGGGATTGCTCAATCAACTCGAGGACCTGGATGACGTCACCAGTGTGTATACCAATGCAAATTTTCCGGATGACTTCGAGCCAGAGTAAGCGAGTTCACCTGGTCTGCTAATCTAATCGGTATGCTAAACTGTTCGACTGCTTCACTAACTTCAAGTTTCTATGGCGCTCATTTTGGGAATCGATCCAGGTTCCAGGATTACCGGGTATGGCATTGTTTCCGCCTCCGGCACCCGGCAGGAATACATCACCAGCGGTTGCATACGCACTGCTTCAAGCTCGACGCTTCCGGATAGACTCGCCGAAATTTTCGCTGGGGTCTCCAGCATCATCCTTGAGTTTTCTCCTGAGGAATTTGCAATCGAGCAGATCTTTATGGCGCGCAGTGCGCAGTCCGCGCTCAAGCTTGGTCATGCGCGAGGGGTTGCCATTGTTGCTGGGGTCAATGCGGGCTTACCCGTATTCGAATATGAGGCGCGAAAAGTAAAACAGGCTGTGGTGGGTACTGGTGCTGCCAGTAAGGATCAGGTTCAGCATATGGTGCAGGTATTGCTCGGACTCAAGGCAAGTCCTCAGTCTGACGCAGCGGATGCACTCGCCATCGCGCTGACCCACGCACAAACCCGGCACAATCTGGGCAAGCTGGGCGGATTATCTCCGCGTTCGTTTTCGCGCGGACGCATCAAGGAAGTGGATCAATGATCGGTCGGATCACTGGCAGGTTACTTGAAAAAACAACTGACTTCGTGCTGGTTGATGTCGGCGGTGTGGCATATGAAATGGAGATTCCAGGCAGCACCTTCGAGCACTTGCCGAAAGTCGATGGACTGGTCACCTTGCACACGCACATGGTGGTCCGCGAGGACGCTCAACTTTTATATGGCTTTCACAGTTCGAGGGAAAGAGAACTGTTTCGGTTGTTGATCAAGGTCAACAAGGTTGGCCCGCGGGTGGCGGTGGCGATTCTGTCGAGCGTGGAAACCGGATCGTTTATACGCTGCGTCAGGGAAAAGGACGTCAAGACCCTGAATGCAATCCCTGGAGTTGGCAAAGTGATGGCCGAGCGCCTTATTGTGGAAATGAGTAATAAATTGCCAGCGTGGGAGGTCGAAATCGGCTATAACAATCGCGCGGGTAGTTTACCTGGCGATACGCTGGCGGATGCCGAGTCGGCACTGGTTCAGCTTGGATTCAAACCACAGGACGCGGCGCGTGCCCTGTCGCTTGTTGAGTCGGCGGATGCCGATGTTGAATCATTGATCAAGCAGGCCCTGCGAACACTCGCCTAAACGACTAACGATGAACTGTTGACATCATGATTGAATCAGATCGACTATTGACGGGCGCATCCAATGCCGGGGAAACCACCCAGGACTGGGCGATTCGTCCAAAAACCTTTGCAGAATATCGGGGTCAGCCAGCTGTCAGCGAACAGATGTCGATATTCATCCACGCGGCGCTGGGACGTCGTGAGGCGCTGGATCACACTTTGATCTTCGGCCCACCCGGCCTTGGTAAGACGACCCTGGCGAATATTATTGCCAATGAGATGGGTGTACAGGTGAAAGCGACCTCCGGCCCGGTGATTGAAAAGAAAGGCGACCTCGTCGCTGCACTGACAAACCTCGAAGCCGGAGACGTATTGTTCATTGATGAAATTCATCGACTGTCTCCGGCAGTTGAAGAGGTGCTTTATCCTGCGATGGAGGACTACCAGATTGATCTGACCATCGGTGAGGGACCGTCGGCCCGGTCGATTAAGCTTGATCTACCACGGTTTACACTGGTCGGGGCAACCACGCGAACGGGTCTGCTGACATCGCCGCTCCGGGACCGATTTGGCATTGTGCAACGATTAGAGTTTTACGGTGTCGAAGATTTGACTTCGATTCTGATTCGTTCTGCGAAGTTGCTCGGTGTTAACTGCGATGCAAAAGGGGCCAGGGAAATCGCGCAACGTGCTCGCGGGACACCCCGGATTGCGAATCGATTATTACGCCGGGTGCGGGATTATGCGGAAGTCAAGGGAGATGGATTCATCAACGAGGAAGTGGCAGATCTCGCGCTGAATCTATTGAACGTCGATGAGAATGGCTTCGATCATATGGACCGGCGACTGCTGATGGCGATGATTGAAAAATTTGATGGCGGTCCTGTGGGTGTGGACAGTCTCGCCGCCGCGGTTGGGGAAGAACGACACACCATTGAAGATGTATACGAACCTTTTCTTATTCAACAGGGATTTGTGATGCGAACCTCACGAGGCCGGGTCGCAACCCGCCGAGCCTATCTGCACTTCGGTCTGGTTCCACCAGCCCCCGGCCCGGCCGCCGACCTGTTCACGGAACCTCTGGAGGACGAAAGTATGCCAACCGATAATATTGATGGAGACGACAGTTGAGTGAGCCAATCTCGATTCTTGAACTGGTTCTGAATGCCAGCATTGTCGTCCAGATCGTGATGGCAATCCTGATTCTTGCTTCATTTACATCATGGATCATGATTTTTCAGCGAGGCTTTGCATTGTCTTCGACGCGCCGGGAGGCGATTGAATTCGAAAGTGAATTCTGGTCGGGTAAGGATCTGCGCAAAATCTATCTGGATCTTGAAGCGCGTGAAGAAGATCTCACCGGCGTTGAAAACATTTTTTCATCCGGGTTCAAGGAATTTACGCGGTCACGTCAACAAAAAGATTTTGATGCAGACCGGGTCATGCAAAATGTTCAACGTGCCATGCGGGTGGCGATGTCGCGTGAAGAAGAAAGGTTGGAAACTCACCTGCCATTTCTCGCGACCGTGGGTTCGACCAGTCCGTATGTTGGCTTGTTCGGCACGGTCTGGGGGATCATGAATTCTTTTCGGGGCCTCGCCGCAGTTAACCAGGCCAGTCTCTCGGTTGTTGCGCCCGGCATTTCGGAAGCGCTGGTTGCGACCGCCATTGGGCTGTTCGCGGCGATACCAGCAGTGATTGCTTACAATCGGTTCTCAGCCCAGGTTGAAGTCATGGCGAATCGATTCGAGGCGTTTACTGACGAATTCAGCAGCATCCTGTTCCGGGCAGCGCACAGCAAATGAGCAAGCGCCTGATGGAAGGGACTTAACAATGGCCAAGGCCAACAGACGCAAACCCATGTCGGAAATCAATGTTGTGCCGTACATTGATGTCATGCTGGTATTGCTGGTTATATTTATGGTGACCGCGCCGCTAATGACCCAGGGGATCAAAGTTGATCTCCCGGAAGCTGCGAGTGGCCCGATTGAGGTTAGTGAAGACCAGCCCATGCTGGTGGTCTCAATCAAGGCTGACGGTACGTACTACATGAATGTTGGCGATAACGAAGAACCGGTGGCGTTGTCTGCTGTGGCGGATAAAGCTGGAAAGATTATCGGTGCGAATCCACAGATTAAGGTGCTCGTGGAGGGAGATGAGGCGCTTGCCTATGGCGTTGTCGTGCAATTGATGAATATTTTGCAACAAGCGGGAGCGAAAACCGTTGGGTTGATCACGGAACCACTAAAGCAATGAGCACGACCATGTCCTATACCCTGTCCGGGGTTCTTGCGCTTGGTTTTCATGCGCTGGTGGTGGTGCTGTTAATGGTGAACTGGGAAAACGAGGAGAGCCTCGCGCCAATTCCATTGCAGCCTTACTACATTGATGCCAGCGTTGTCGGCGAGAATCCTTTTGAGGCCGAGAAAAAAGAGCAGGCCAGGCGCAAAGGCGAACGAAAGCTGAAGGAAACAGCGCGACGTGACCGGGAAGCGCAGAACCGGGCTAATCAGGCAGCTGTTGAGCGGGCGAAACTGGAGGATCTGGAAAAACGGCTGGCAGCAGAAAATGCCGAGCGGGAAGCCAGGCAAAAACAGGCACTGGAGCAACTTGATTCGCTGACCAATCGGGATACGGCGTCGCCCGGAGACGAAAAGGAACGTCTAAAGCGAGAGCAGAGTCTGGCCTTGTCGATTCTCGAAGAGCAAAGCTACCGCCGTGCAGTGACCGACGATGAAAAAGCCATGGCATTTGTCGGGCAGATCCAGCGCGACATCGTCGGGAACTGGTCAAGGCCGCCCAGCGCAAGAAACGGGATGCAGGCGGTGCTGAGGGTTTATCTCGTGCCCACCGGGGAAGTCGTCAACGTGGTTGTCGAGGAATCCAGCGGCAATGATGCCTTCGACCGCTCCGCACTACTTGCAGTCCAGAAAGCCGAACGTTTCCAGGTACCACCGGATTCCAGGCAGTTCGAACGCAACTTCAGGGAATTTACGGTCTTGTTCAGACCGGATGATCTGCGCTTGTGATCGATTGAAACCACATGAACCAGAGATAAGTTAAAAAGTGAAGTTAATGAAAGCAGTCATGCTACATCGTCTCGCGGGTCTGATCCTGCTGGTCGCGACGTTTCCGGCAATTGCAGAATTACGCATCGAAGTGACCAAGGGTGTCGACAATGCTGTCCGAATTGCGGTTGTTCCTTTTGCCTGGCGTGGTCGCGGCGTACCACCAGCGGACATCGCAGAAGTGGTCAGTGCAGATCTTCGGCTTAGCGGTCGATTTGAGAGTTTGCCCGTTGAGCAAATGCTGAGCCTGCCAACCGAGGCGGATGAGGTGTTTTTTCGGGACTGGCGATTGCTGAACGTGGAATACCTGGTCATCGGATATCTCGCACCTGCAACAGAAGGATATGAGCTGCATTTCGAGTTGTACAACGTGTTCAAACAGTCCGCTGATGCGAGTATTTCTATCGCAGGCACTGAAGCGGATCTCAGGGATATGAGCCATTTTGTGAGCGACCAGGTGTTTGAGAAACTGACGGGTATTCCCGGATCTTTCTCCACGCGCATTATGTACGTTACCGCTGCAGGCGAGGCTGACCGGCGGATTTTTCGATTAAACCTGGCCGATGCAGACGGTCATCGGGTAGAGACAGTGCTGGAGTCGGTTGAACCAATTTTGTCAGCGACCTGGTCCCCGGACGGTGAGAGAATTGCCTATGTGTCCTTCGAGCGGGATAGCCGGCCGGCTATCTATATTCGAGAATTGCAAACAGGGCGAACCCAGCAGGTCACGGACTTTCCCGGCTTGAATGGTGCGCCGGCTTTTTCGCCTGATGGTAAGCAGCTCGCGATGGTGCTATCCAAGGATGGTAATCCGGATATCTATATTCTCAATCTGGCTGATCGTCGCTTGCGAAGAGTTACCCGACATTATGGCATTGACACTGAACCTTCCTGGTCAGCAGCAGGGGATGAGATTATTTTTACGTCAAACCGGGGGGGCAAACCCCAGATATACCAGATGCACCTGAAAGACCTGCAAATTGAAAGGCTGACTTTTGAAGGGGATTACAACGCCAATGCCAGCCTGTTGCCGGATGGGAGCGGTCTGGTCATGGTGCATCGTCGCAACGGGATCTTCCATATCAGCCATCTGGATTTGAAGCACGGTCGATTGAGCGTGCTGACCGAGACTTCACTTGATGAATCTCCGAGTGTTGCACCGAATGGCAGCATGCTGATTTATGCCACGCAGTTTCAGGGTCAGGCGATCCTGGCGGCGGTTTCGATTGATGGCGGCGTTAAGTTCAACCTGCCATCCAGTGAAGGCGATGTGCGTGAACCAGCCTGGTCCCCGAGAAAGCGAAAATTGTTCAGGCCAATCCCTTACTCGCCGAGATGAACTCACAATCAGGGGTGGAAAGAATGTTATTGGTCACAAATCCACTTTAATGTGACCGTGGCACGTGAATTTATGAATATAAGTGTGGTTTAATCCGCATATAGACCTGGTAGCGGTATCCGGCGTGTTTCGCGGGTGTCGAGAGGCAGGATTTGTGGTAGAACAATAGGAGTTGATCATGGGAATAACAAAAATTCGAGGCTTACTTGTCGTCGGCGTGGCGGCCCTGTTGTTGGCTGGCTGTGCCAGTAAGGAGCCTGAGGACGGGCCAGGAATGGACCCGGGTACGGAAGCGCCTGTCGTCGCACCGGTTGTAGTGAAAAAGCCTGAACCCAAGCCTGAACCCATCAAGCCGATGGTGGACAGAAGCGGTCGAATTGTCGTACCACTCGATGCCTTGAACAGTGCACGCGGCACTGAAACGCTACAGGGACTATTCTACTTTGACTTTGACCAGGCGATTGTGAAGCGATCCGGTCATACCGAATTGAACAAGCACGCGCAGGTACTGAGCGGTGATCGCGGGCTACGAATCAGGATCGAGGGCCATGCGGATGAGCGTGGGACTCGCGAGTACAATCTCGCCCTGGGTGAACGACGCGCCAACGCAATCCGAGCCTACATCGTCGCTCAAGGCGCGTTGCGGTCGCAAATCGAAGTGATCAGTTATGGCGAAGAGAAGCCGGTTGATACCGGGCACAGCGAAGGTTCGTGGGCAGCTAACAGACGAGTTGAAATCGTCTATCGCTAGCAGCGGTCCTGGATTCTAATGATCGAGCCTCGCCCCATCCGGGGACAACTGATTCGTGGCTGTTTCATCCCATTGCTACTAACGGCGTCGCTTGTGAAAGCGGCGCCGATTGCCGTGGAGTCCCGGAGTAATACCCCGGGCCAGGGTACTTATAGCCAAACCTCCCAGACGACACAGATGGTGCCGTTCCAGACACCGATTGAAGATGAGACGCCGATTTCCGATGGCATTGAGGCGCAGTACCAACTTCAGCTGTTGCAGCAGGAAATCATGGATTTGCGGGGTCAGGTAGAGGAATTGAGTTTCCAGTTGCAACGAATGCGGGCCACCCAGGAAGATCGTTACCTGGAACTGGACCGTCGCCTGCAGACGCTAACCGGAGGGACCCTGGAAAATGGACCTGGACTTGTTGTTGGTGAGGAAGAATTGCTGCCTCCGGACGAGCCTGGAAAAGTCCCGAACCAGGAAGAAAAGACGCTGTACGAAACGGCGTTGGAATTGATTCGAAACCGTCAGTATGACCTGGCAATAACGCAGCTTCAGGCGGTGATTGGCCAATACCCCGACGGCGGTTATGCGCCCAATGCTTACTACTGGCTCGGTGAAGTCTACGCCGCGAAGCCGGAGCCTGAGTATGAAAAGGCCCGCGAGGCCCTTGCCCAGGTGATAACTTTTTTCCCGGACCATCGAAAGGTGCCGGACGCTGCATTCAAGCTGGGTAAGGTGTACAACCTGATGGGCGATTGCACCAGAGCGAAAGATATTCTCGGCCAGGTCATTGAACAGCAAAAGGGACGATCAGTGGCCAAACTCGCTGAATCCTATTTACGAGACAAGGTGAATTGCGAATAGCCTCGCCTGTTTGTGAAGAACCACTTGTCTGTATAGAGGAAAGCCCCCGCCATGGAGACCACGCTCCGGATCACTGAAATTTTCTATTCGCTTCAGGGTGAGGCGAAAACCAGCGGTCGACCGACCACCTTTGTCCGCCTCACCGGATGCCCGCTGCGTTGCCAGTATTGCGATACGGAATATGCATTCAGCGGTGGTGACGTGTTAGGTCTCGTCGAAATTCTCGCAATGGTCGAAAAATTTCCTGCCAGACTCGTCACCGTGACCGGTGGTGAACCGCTTGCGCAACCAGACTGTCTATTACTTTTAACCCGGCTGTGCGATGCGGGTTTCACGGTATCACTTGAGACAAGTGGTGCGCTGGATATCAGCGGAGTTGACGATCGAGTGAGTGTGGTGCTGGATCTTAAGACACCCGGTTCTATGGAAGTTTCTCGAAATCTATATGCCAACATCGCGCTGCTAAAGCCGAGCGATCAGGTGAAATTCGTGATATGTGATCGTCAGGATTATGAGTGGGCACGATTCAAGCTGGCCGAGTATGAACTGGCCGATCGTGTATCCGAGGTACTGTTTTCAGCGAGTCATGACCAGCTTTCGGCGACGACGCTTGCAGACTGGATACTGGAAGACGGACTCAGGGTCCGCTTACAGATGCAGCTTCACAAATTGTTATGGGGAGACAAACCGGGTGTCTGATCAACGAGCGGTGATCCTGCTGTCCGGCGGCCTTGATTCTGCGACGATCCTGGCAATGGCCCGGGAAGCGGGTTTCGATTGCTACGCCTTGAGCTTTGACTATGGACAACGACACAAGACGGAACTCAGTTTCGCCCGAAAGCTGGCGGATCGATTTTCAGCAACGGAACATCGGACTGCGCTGATCGACATAGGTGCCTTCGGAGGTTCGGCACTGACTGATATGGAGATTAATGTGCCAACCGAGGCAGGTGCAGCGAATGAAATTCCGATAACCTATGTGCCGGCGCGCAATACAGTGTTTCTTGCCTACGCGCTTGGTTGGGCGGAAGTGCTGGGTGCAACGAGCATTTTTATTGGGGTTAATGCCGTGGATTATTCAGGCTATCCCGATTGCCGGCCTGAGTTTATTAAAGCCTTTGAAAATATGGCGAATCTTGCGACTCGAATGGGCGTTGAGGGTGAAAGGATTCGAATTCAGACGCCATTGATCAACCTGAGCAAGGAACAGATAATCCGAAAAGGTATGGCGTTGGGGGTTAACTATGCCGAAACTGTGTCCTGTTATCAGCTCGACTCTGACGGCTACGCTTGTGGTGAGTGTGATAGCTGTCGGATTCGAAAAGCGGGATTTATGGCAGCCGGAGTACCCGACCCCACGGCCTATCGGGATACCCGGACAGGCTGATGTAAGTGGGTGTGAAACACACTAGCACCTGAAAATAATTATCTTCAATAAAGTGGCAGCGGTTATGGAATTAGGAAAACTCGGCGTCTGGTATTTTACAGATTCAAAAACCGCAAGCGATGCGGCCGCATTCGCGCAGTCGTTGGAAGCCTATGGTTACTCGGCCCTGTGGATTCCGGAAACCGTGGCCAGGCACCCATTCGTGCATGCCGGATGGTTACTGGCGCATACGGAAAAACTCATTGTTGCCACTGGCATCGCCAGCATCTATAACCGGGATCCTGGTGCCACGATGGCGGCAGCAAAATCATTGGCAGAACAATCAGGCGGTCGCTTTATCCTCGGTCTCGGTGTGAGTCACCAGCCGATGGTTGAAGGGGTACGTGGCCATGAGTACGGCAAACCGTTATCGACGATGCGAGACTACCTCGAAGCCATGTCGAAGAGTATTTACGCGAGTATCGAACCCGCGAGTCCGCCACCGGTCCTGCTTGCGGCGTTGGGTCCAAAAATGCTGGAATTGTCCGCAACCAGAGCACAAGGTGCGCATCCCTATTTCACAACACCGGAACATACCAGGAGCGCCAGAGAGATAATCGGCCCGGAAGCAATGTTATGTGTCGAACAAAAGGTCATTCTGGAGAGCAATCCGGAGAAGGCCCGTGAGCTTGCTCGCGGTGTTGCGAAGATCTACACCGGACTGCCAAATTATCGAAATAACTGGATACGACTGGGGTTCAAAGCTGAAGAAATCGACAATGGCGGTAACGACCGGTTTATCGACGCGACTTTTGCCTGGGGCGATATCGCGGCGATCAGGCAGCGAGTGCAGGCACATCTGGATGCGGGCGCGAGTCATGTCTGTGTACAACCGGTCAATCCTAATGGCGTCTTTGGGGACCCGGATATGAACCTGCTTGAGGCCCTTGCGCCGATGAATAAATCAACCTGAACCGGAACTATTGCAATGGCTGATCAGGAATCGATATTACGCGATGCACTCGCCGAACGATATTGTTATGCCGCGAGATCGGGGTTGAATGAGCTCAGCTCTGGTAATCTGAGTGTGCGGCTTGGCAACGGTATGCTGATTTCACCGTCAGGTGCGAGCGAGCACAACCTCACACCAGAGAATCTGGTAAAGATGGA
This sequence comes from Gammaproteobacteria bacterium, assembly GCA_021773555.1. Taxonomy (GTDB): domain Bacteria; phylum Pseudomonadota; class Gammaproteobacteria; order Pseudomonadales; family Azotimanducaceae. Next base: position 18,329 of record JAJFKA010000140.1, on the reverse strand, counting down.
TTTTGAGGGTAATTTTAAAGGAAGACTTGCACCTTCTTCGGAATGGCAGATGCATGCGGCAATCTACCTTCGCCATGAACACTGTCACGCTGTTGTGCACACGCATTCAGATTATTGTGTGGCGTTGTCCTGTCACCATCGTTCATTGCCAGGATTTCACTACCTGATCGGCACCTTTGGCGGCGACGATGTTCCCTGTACGCCATACTTCACGTTTGGGACGAAACAACTTGGCGATGCCGCAGCGGAGGCACTTGAGCAAAGGTCCGCCTGCCTGTTGGGCAGTCATGGCATGATTTGCCGCGCTACTGATATTTACGAAGGAGTAGCGCTTGCGGAACGCCTGGAGAGTTGTGCCCGGCAATACTATCTAGCCTGCCAGATGGGTGAGCCCAGGCTGTTAACCGAACGCGAATGGAAGGATTTTTTCGCGCAGATGAAAACGCTTAACTATGGTGCGGCCCTGAAGTAGATCCGCGTTCCCTTCTTTAATTCTTTTTTACAGCAGGTTGTTCAATGTCAAAAATAGTTATCACCGGAGCGAACAAGGGCGTCGGCTTCGAACTCGCAAAACAATATGCGGCCGGGGGTCATGAGGTATTTGCCTGTTGTCGTGATGCGAATCGAGCCGATGATCTGAAAGCCCTGAAGGGTAATGTGACGGTCATGGAGGTCACTGTGGGGGTTGCTGAATCCGTTGCTGGTTTTGTCGCGAGTATCTCGGATATGCCGATCGATCTGCTCATTAACAATGCGGGGATGTCAGGTCCTGCCAGAGATGAACAAACCTTCGAAACCATGGACTTTGACGGCTGGGCTGAGACTTTTAACGTCAATACCATGGCGCCGGTGCGAGTTATGCAGGCATTGCTGCCGAATCTGCGCGCGGCGCCGGCCGCGAAGGTGGTCACCATTACCAGTCAGATGGGTGCGCTGGCACTGGATATGCCGGTTGCCTACGCCTATTGCACATCCAAGGCGGCAGTGAACAAATTTATGAAAATGGCCGCACTGGAATTAGGCAAAGAGGGTATCTCGGTCGGCCTCATCCACCCGGGTTGGGTACGGACCGACATGGGCGGACCGCATGCGGATCTCTCTGCTGAAGAAAGCGCACGGGGTATTGTCTCGGTGATCGAGGGTCTGGGACCGGACACCAATGGAAGTTTCTGGAAATGGAATGGTGAGATCCACGCCTGGTGAATAGCCACGGCCACGCCTTCACGCGAACCTGAAACCCTCGTAGTCATTCAGGGCGCATAGCCTGCACTGTTCCATATAGCTCTGGACACCGGGATAGTTAAGCAGTTGTCGGTGCTTGCCCGGAATGTTTGCGCCCATGTACCAGGAATCTGCAAGCGGCAACAGGGTGCCATCAGCGACTTCCTGCACGTGGCGGGTCCAATGCCTGGCCTGATCTTCTGTAGTCTCAATGCGCTGCAGTTGCCGTCGACGAAGATATTGCAGACATTCGACCACCCATTCGCCCTGGATTTCGGCACAGGTCGGCCCATTGCAGAATGCGGTAGGGCTTTGTGGCCCGTACAGCATCAGCATGTTCGGAAATCCCGGAACGGCGATACCCAGATGTGTATCCACGCCGTCGGCCCAGGTCTCCTTGAGAGATTTTCCGGTCGTACCCTGAATGTCGATCTGGGTCAGCCCGCCCGTACCGGCATCAAATCCGGTTGCCAGCACCAGTAAATCCAGGTCGATTTGTGTACTTCCAGTATGAATTCCGTGCTCAGTGATCTGCACGATCGGATCCTGACGCAGGTCGATCAACGACACATTATCCTGGTTGAAAACCTCGTAATACCATTGTTCCAGCGAAGGCCGCTTGGTTCCAAACGGGTGAGGTGCGAGCCTGGGGGCAAGAATATCGGCCGTTGCCGGATTCGTTATTCGCATTCGCGTCTTCTCGCGCCAGAACGCATAGGCGAGTTGATTGGAATCCGCATTGGTCAGGATGTCACTGAATGTACCCGCCCAGAAGTGGAAGCCGCCTTTCTGCCATGCAGCTTCAAAAATAGCCTCCCTTTCTTCCTCGGTTACAGCAAGTGCGGAACGTTTGTCTGCCTCGATGTCAAAGAAGCTTGAACCGGCTGTCCTGCGTTTCCTGAAGTTTTCCGGGTAGTCCTGTTTCAGTACTGTTTGGGTCGCCACGTCCAGTTGCTGTTGCTGCATCGCGAGAGCCAGGATTGGCGTTCTCTGGAAGACTGTCAGTTCGGCGGCAATGTTAGCTGCTTCCTGGATAACCTGTACGCCACTCGCCCCGGTTCCGATTACGCCGACTCGCTGTCCGGTCATATCATAGCCCTGCTGTGGCCAGTGCGCAGTGTGATAGCAGGGTCCGGAAAATGAGTCCAGGCCTTTGAAGTCGGGTGTGTAAGATTTGGCAGCAAAGCCTGTGCACGGGATCAGAAAACGTGTGCGAAAGATCCTGCCGTCATCGCAGCCCACCAGCCACTCGTTCCTGCTCTGGTCGAATTCCGCCCGGGTGACGCGGCTGTTGAATTCGATGTCCGGGCTAAGACCCAGTTTTTCATCCACATGCGTGAAGTATCTGCGCAATTCATCCCAGCCTGGAAATTTTTCCGTCCAGTTCCAGTCCTGCCAGACTGCCTCAATTGAAAATTCGTAATTCGGTACGTGTGAATCCACCCGGGCGCCCGGATAACAGTTCCAGTACCAGACGCCACCAAGGTCCGCTGCGGCATCAAGGATGCGCACCCGGAAACCCAGTTCACGGAGTCGATGAAGCTGGTAGATACCGTTGAATCCGGCACCGATGATCAGCGCATCCAGTACTTTGTCAGTCAAATTGTTCATGCACGGGTCAGGGTCTGATCCTCATTTAATGCATCCAGTTGTTTCTGCGCGGCTTTCGCCCATCGCGGGTGGGTGAGAATCCAGAACTTGTTGTCGCTGATAGCTGTTGCAACCAGTTCCCCCACCTCGTCCGGGTCCATACCCTGTTCCAGACTTGCCTGTATGTTACTGGCCATTTTACCGGCTCGATCACCATCCGCCTTTGGCTTTGCCTTGCCCGGACGAAATTCAACCGAGTGTCGAGAGATACTGGTGTTAACCGGCCCCGGACACAATACCGAGGCAGTAATCGGACTCTTTTTGGCGCGCAGTTCTCGCTCGGTTGCTGCCATCAACGCAACGACCCCATGTTTGGCGACATTGTAGGCACCCATCATTTGACTGGAAATCAGTCCGGCCATGGACGAGGTGGAGTTGATATGGCCTTCACCGGAAGCCTCAATTAAAGGCAGGAACACTTTGGTCCCGTAAATCGGTCCCCAGAGGTCAACATCGATAATCCACTTCCAGTCAGCGAGCTTCATATTACGTGCGGACGTTGGAATACCGACACCGGCGTTATTGCACATGATATTAACGGTGCCGTAACTGGACAGGGTGAGTTCGGCGAGTGCCTCGATCTCTTCGAGTTTCGATACATCGCAGGATTTTCCCACCACGTCCACACCTGCGCTGCCCAATTCCTTGATGGCCCGGTCCAGTGCTTCCGGGTCCAGGTCGGCAATAACCAGCTTCATGCCGCGTGTTGCAAACGCGCGACACATGCCGAGGCCAATGCCACTGGCACCTCCTGTAACAACGGCGACTCTTCCTTCGAAATTCTGCATTGCTGGTCCTGATACGGTAGTTGAGTTGGAAAGACTAAACGCGAGCCCCGGCAGTTGCAAACAGTCAATCCGGGCAGTTTGCGCGGCGGAACCGGCCATAAAATCCATTCCCTTCATGGATAATGCGGGCTAGATGCCCCTCACTCCATTTCATGTTCCTGCCTCCCAACGGCTGAACTATGGGGAATTCATGATCTCGGCGAAGCGGGGCATTCTACAGAATATATCGATCACCCGATGCACGAACAGTGACATCGCTGATCGCAATACCCCAGGGCTGGTTGATGACATAGATAATCTGATCAGCAAGATACTCTGGTTCAAGTGCGTAGTACTCGATGTTATTCGCGTCCATCTGTTCAGCAGCGATTTGGCCGTCCAGACGTGCCTGCATGGACTGCATATAGACCGGCCCGTTCTGGCCGAGGATGCCGATAACGGCTTCGGGATTGATGATCCCCGCGGACAATCCCGTACCCGGAACCCCGGTTGGTCTGATGGTAGTGACCTTGATTTTGCCCTGTGACTCAACCCGCAGTGAATCCGACAAGAAATTAACAGCAGCTTTTGATGCGCCGTAAACTCCGGCGCCTGCCACCGGAAAATTACCGTAAATGGAGGACAGATTAATAATATGTCCCGCCCCCTGTTCGATCATCTGGTCGTAGGCGGCAATGATGCCATTCAAAACGCCTTTGATATTGATATCGATACACTGATCCCAGGCGGGTGCGGCGGTTTTATGGTCGCTGTAGAATGCCAGCGGCATAACGCCTGCGTTATTGATCCAGACATCAATTCTGCCGAAGGCGTCAATTGCAGCGGTTGCCAGCGCAACCATCTGTTCACTGCTACGCACGTCTGTCACTTTGCAGATTGCAGAACCTCCGGCGGCGACAATTACTTGACAGGCTTGCTCAAGGACGGGCGCGTCGATATCCGCGCAAACGATATGCGCACCGAGCGCTGCGGATTTTTCGCTGACAAGCTTGCCGAAGCCACTCGCAGCTCCGGTGATGACAATGACTTTTCCAGTCATGTGGTTTTCCATGTTCGATGTCCCTGATTACATAATTGAAGACCGGTCTGGCTGGTTGCCGGCGTCGCCTGCTTGTTGTTCACGGATCCGGATTGTATTTTTCTACATTCACGAGGCAGGTGAGAGCCGATGGACCCTGGGCAATGTCTGAAGTGCCGATATCCAGGGTCACGGCATTGGGATTTCCGTTTCTGCACATGCCGAGCGAATCGGGATTCCACCAGGCTCCGGTGGCAATATGCAGGACGCCTGGAAGCAGGTCCGGTGTTGTCCGCAGCCCCGCAAGCAGGCTGCCGCGCTCGTTGTATACCCGCACCGTGTCGCCGTCCTGAAGCTGACGTCGAAGGGCATCATCGGTATTCATGCTTAACGGCTCAAGTCCCTTAACTTTTTGCGCCTGGCTGAACTCTCCCTGATCCAGCTGGCTGTGCAGGCGACCGGCAGGCTGGTGGCTGATGAGGTGGAAGGGGTGTCGTCCGGTGTTGACACTACCCAGCCATTCCTGCGGTTCATACCAACTGGCGTGACCACGAAGACCAATTGCTGCAATTGTGTCCGAGAACAGGTGAATTTTACCGCTGGGTGTCTGTAGCGAGTTACCGGCTGGATCACTGCGAAACCCGGCGAACAATGTATGTGGTGGCGGTGGTCTAAAATGATGTTCCCCCTGGTCCCAGAAGTCTTCAAACGCAGGTAATTCGTTAGAGGCGGCTCGAGTCGAATCGTAAAGATGCGCAACCCAGTCCATTTCGCTGCGGCCCTCGGTAAAGGCATCCTGCTGGCCTAACCGCTCGGCGATTCCTGAAAATATATCGTAGTCGGTGCGGGAACCGGCGAAGGCAGGCAGTACCTGTTTCATGGCCACCAGCACATCCTCGTTGACCGCACCACCGATGTCATTGCGCTCAAGGAATGAGGCGACTGGCAGGACGATGTCAGAGTGTTGTGCGAGTGCGTTCCAGACCAGTTCGTGACAAATGATGGTGTCAGGTTTCTGCCAGGCTATCTTGAGCCGATTCAAGTCCTGATGGTGATGAAATGGATTGCCCCCGGACCAGTAGATCAGTTTGATCTCCGGGTACCTGAGTGCATGACCGTTGTAAGAAAATGCCGACCCGGGCGATTCCAGCATCTCGGTGATGCGTGCGACCGGAATAAACTGCCGGATTGGATTTGCTCCCTGGGGCAGGTGTCCCAGATATTTTGGCGCAACGTTTTTCCCAACCTTATTCTCAACCGCATAACCGAGGCCAATCCCGGTGCCGGGTAACCCGATCTGACCCAGCATTGCGGCGAGGGTGATACCCATCCAATAAGGCTGCTCACCGTGTTGATGGCGCGACAGGGACCAGGACAGGGAAATCATGGTTTTGCTTCTGGCCATGCGCCTGGCGAGCGTTGTTATCTGCGCTTCGTCAAGGCCGGTAATGGCAGACGCCCAGGCAGGGGTCTTCGGTATTTCCTCACCCTCGCCCAGCAGATACGGCAGAAATTTATCGAAACCCACGCAATAAGTATTGAGGAAAATCTGATCGTGCCAGTTGTTGGTCACGAGGATGTAGGCAATGCCGAGCATCAGTGCTACATCCGTACCAGGCCGAACAGCAAGCCAGTCAGCGTTAAGAAACTCGCCGACGTCCTCGCGCATGGGGCTCACATTAACGAAACCTATTCCTGCCTGCCGTGCGGACTCCATATAACCAGCCTGAACATGTTGCCCCATACCGCCATTGGTTATTTGTGAGTTGCGCAGCGGCATGCCTCCAAAACAGACCATTAGCTCACAGCGACTGATGATTGTCGGCCAACTGCTTGGTGCCTTTAACAGTTCCTCGTAGTGACCGATGACGTGAGGCAGAATTACTTCTGCGGCGGCGAAGCTGTAAGCGTTGGCGGAAGCCGTATATCCACCCACTGTGTTCAGAAATCGATGTAACTGACTCTGTGCATGATGAAACCGACCAGCGCTGGCCCAGCCGTAAGAACCGCCATAAATTGCCTGATTGCCATGGCTGTCGCTGACCCGAATCAACTCGTTGGCAATTAACTCCAGCACGACATCCCAGCTCGCATCGACGAACTCGTCACTCCCCCGACCTGCCTGATGATTTGATTCGTGGTTGAGAAAACTTTTTCGGACAGCCGGTTGCCGGACTCTTAACGCAGTGTTGCCGCGGAGCAGGTTGCGTCCAAGCAGACTGGGATCAGGGTCATCGGGTGTGGGTGTGACATCGATGAGTTCGCCATCGCGGGTGTGGAAATCGTAGATCCCCCAGTGCGTGAGGCTGCGGGTGATCATAGGGAGATAATGATGCCAACGATGGTCGCGCTGGTACACGTAGCGATTGTACCGGCGACAATCGATTTGAGGCCGAGTGACATTACTTCGTTTTTACGAGCAGGAATCATGGTGACCAGCCCGGTGATCATGATGCCAAGGCTGACAAAGTTAGCGAATCCGCAGAGCGCATAGATCATGATAATTCGGGTTCGCTCGGACAGTTCCTCGACCGGAATCTGGCCGAAGCGTACATAAGCCACGAATTCCGTTAGCACGGTTTTTGTGCCCATTAATTGACCGGTAGTAAACGCCTCGGTCCAGGGAATGCCCATCATCAAGGTAAGGGGTGCGAGCAGTACACCAAGAATACGCTCGAGTGTTATTGCGCTTCCGTCAATATCCGGGAATAAGCCAAGCAGGGCATTGAGGATTGAGACCAGAGCGACAATCACGATGATCATCGCGATGACATTGAGGAATATTTGCAGCCCATTGGTAGTGCCGGTACTGATTGCATCCATAAGGTTGTCTGCACCTCGATCAATATCCTGATCACCGGATGTAATACCACTGTTGTCCGGCACCAGCAGGTGGCTGATGTAGACAACCGCAGGCAAGGTGATCAGCGAACAACTGATGAGGTGTCCTACGGCATCAGGGACTACCGCGCTGATAACTGAGGCTTCGAGCGCAAGCATGGTCCCGGCGATCGTTGCCATGCCGGCGCACATGACAGCAAACAGTTCCCCGCGATTAAGTTTCTGAAGATAGGGTTTAATCATCATGGGAGACTCAATCATGCCAAGAAATGCGTTGGCGGAAATACCAAGTCCCAGTGCGCCGCCGATTTCCAGGGTTTTTTCCAGGACGAACGACAGACCGCGCATTATCAGCGGCAACACTTTCCAGTACATCAGAATCGCAGACAATGCACTGATCACGATGATGAGCGGCATCGCCTGGAAGGCCAGGACAAAACTGGCACCGTTGCCCAGGTCTTGATAGGGGAGGGGTCCGCCACCGAGGTATCCGAAGACGAAGGTGGTGCCTTGTTCGGTTGCCGCCTGCAATTCTGCGATGCCATCGTTGAGCACGGTGAACAGTTGTTGTGAGGCGGGCAGAGTCAGCAGCAAGACCGCCAGCACGACTTGTAATAGCAGGCTTTTTATGACGATGCGAAAACGCACTTCAGCCCGGTTTTCACTACTTAAATAACATAGCCCGATGAGGAAACTGAGCCCAACGATACTCTGAATAATCAGCAAAATTTAACCGCCTGAAGATAGATTCGAAAAAGTTTAAGGAAACAAAAAAGTTATCGCCGTAGTTTAGGCATGACTTCGCTGACAAAATTCAGCGCAGCTTCCTGGCCCGACTTTGATCTCGCCGTAAAACTCGGACCGGCGATCGAAACTTTATCGATTCCCATTGCTGCGAGAGTGGTCAGTCGATTCACGCAGTGATCAATGTCCCCGATAATGGCATAGCTATCCATAAATTCGTCGGTCAGTGCGCTGATTTGCTTGCCGCCTGTCTGGGCATGTTTGTTCATATCGTATCGATCATGCACATTCCTGAATACCTGGTTCTGGCTGTCATCGGCCGGTCCGTTAACTCGTCCGTGCATGGCGGAAAAACGCGCGAACAGACTGGTGCCGACGCGACCAAGTTCGCGACCCACTTCCAGATTTTCATGGCAGACCAGGTTGATGTAGGCCCCGAATTTTAACGACGAGGGATCGCGACCAGCAATTTCAGCGGACTTTCGAGCGGTGTCAATTCCCCAGGCAATGCGTTTCTCATCGGCCCCGAGGGCAAACATGATCCGGTCTGCGTGACGACCGGCAATACCGATAACCTTGCTCCCGGTTGCTGCGACCTCGACGGGCACTTTCGGCATATCGCGGGCCCAGTGAATGGCGCTGGCAGTAGGGGCGTCACTCAATTGCAGGGTTTCAACCGGGGGTGCCACGACGTCGGCAATGCCGGTATCGCCGAACCCGACTTCTTCACCCCTGAGGTATGCCTGCAGGTTTACCAGATAGGATTCGAACCAGGAGAGCCGCGCCGGCGCGCGGCCGAGATAAGCAAGTGCGCTGTCCCCCCGGCCGATACCCAGTATCATCCGTCCTCCTGATAGTTTTTGTACGGTCATGGCCGAAGTGGCCGTGACTGCCGCGTGTCTGGTGACGGGATTGGTCACGGATGTCATCAAGCCGAGTTGTTCACTGCCGGTTGCGGCCAGTGCCAGGAAAACGTAGGGATCTCCAGACAAATTCTGGGAGTCCACGGTAGTCAGCCCGTCCCAACCGAGCGCTTCCGCTTTGCTCGCGATATCCGTTGCGTGAGTTGGTGCTGAGGGATGTGAGGTCCAGAACTCCATGACTTATCCTTAATACCTTTGTTGTCTTTTTTTCGCCGTCATCCCTGATCGTTTTCGGCGTCGCGAATGATCCGAAGGATATTCATCAGGCGAGCAGGGCAGTCGCGTGACCGGTTTACCAATAGCGTGCCCGATGGCGCTGGCAACCGCGGCCAGAGGAGGAATAATTGGCGCTTCGCCTACCCCACGAACTCCGAAGGGATGCATGGAGTTAGGCACCTCAACAATGATGGTTTCGATCATGGGCAGATCTGAAGTCACTGGCATCCGATAATCGAGAAATCCGGGATTTTGCAGCACACCCTGGTCGTCGTACACAAATTCTTCATTCAATGCCCAACCGATTCCCTGAACCGCGCCGCCCTGATACTGGCCTTCGACGTAGGCGGGATGGACAGCCATCCCTGCATCCTGAATGGTGGTATAACGTGTCACGCTTGACCGACCCGTTTCCTTGTCTACCTCGACATCGCAAATGTGTACGGCAAAACAGGGTCCTTCACCAGCTGGCGGACTGGCGGACGCACTCGCACTGATAGGGCCACCGGTACCTGGTGCCAGGCGCGTGATGTCCTTCAGTGACAGCGATTCATCCCGCGTATTGTTGCGCACTTCACCTTCTCGCCAGGTGACCTGATCCGGTGTGACATTCCAGCCCGATGCGGCACGTTCTTTCAGTTGGTCAATAATGTTTAGGGCGGCTCTTGTCACCGCCTGGCCGGTGGCATTAATTGTTCGACTGCCGCCACTCACACCAGTGAAACCGACACTCTCGGTGTCTGCGACCTCGGCATGAACATGTTCGATGGGCAGCTGAAGCGTTTCCGCGGCAATCATCTCGAGGGACATGCGCGTGCCTGACAGGTCGGCAGACCCTGTCAGCACCGACGCGAAACCGTTGCGATGCAGGTGAATGCTGGCGCTGGAAAGGCCACCACCGTTTCGCCAGAAACCGGCCGCTACAGCCCTGCCCTGGCCGGGACCGAGTTTTGATTTGTAGTGGGGTGAGGATTGTGCCGCTTCGAGACATGCGACGAGACCGAGTTCGCGAAATGATCCACCGATATTGCGGCCACCATCACGAATCGCGTTGATCAGCCTGAATTCAATTTGATCCATTGCCAGCACAGTGCAAATCTCATTGAGCAGAGATTCAACAGCGAAACAGGCCTGCGATGCACCGGGTCCCCGATAGGCACGTATCCGTGGTTTGTTCACCAGCACACTAAACCCTTCTATCGAAGCATTTTCCACATCATAGGCTGAGAATATTGATCGGACGCCGCCGCCCAACGGTGCGCCTGGAAATGCGCCGCTCTCGTAGAACAGTTGTGCCTGCATAGCGGTTATCCGCCCATTCCTGCGAACGCCGATTTTGATACGGCTCCGACTGGCAGCGCCGGGGCCGGCACAGCGGAATACTTCTTCCCTGGACATCCGCATTTTGACTGGTCGACCACTTAGCTTTGATAACATCAGTGCGATCGCCTCAAGGTAGGGCGCGGTTTTACCGCCGAAGCCACCGCCGATTTCCGTTGGGATGACTTTCAGTTCCGACGTTTGCATGCCACACATTAGTGCGATCGAATCGCGGAGTGGGAAGTGTCCCTGGGTTGTACTCCACACACTGGATAAACCATCAGCCTGGAAACTCGCCAGACATGCGGTTGGTTCGATATATCCCTGGTGGACGGTGGGCGTCGCGTACTCACGTTCCATGATGATGTCAGCCTGCGCAAACCCGCGGTCTACATCACCGAACTGTTCTTCGATTCGCTCGTATACATTGGCAGGCTGACCATCCAGCGCAAGACGTTCATGCAGACAGGGAGCCCCCGGCTTTATAGCATCATCAATTGTCAGTACGTGGGGCAGGACTTTGTACCTGACGCTAATCAGTTTCAGAGCCGCCTCGGCAACCGACAGACTGACTGCCGCAACCGCAGCGATACCGTGACCGTGGTAGAGAACCCTGTCTACCGCGAGATTATCGTTGGCAATGTCGCCAGGACCACCGGGGCGCAACCTGGGGAAGTCCTGAGCAGTTACGATAGCCTTTACGCCCGCGACGGCCTGCGCTTTACTAGTATCAATGCTCACGATCTCCGCGTGGGCATGCGGACTCCTGAGTACCGCGCCATACAGGGTGTTCGGTAAGGTGACATCGTCACCGAAGCGCGCCTGACCAGTGACTTTGTCTCGCGCATCCTGGCGAAGTGGTCGCGTTCCGATGGTCTTGAAATCGTGTTTTTGGTTCATGCTGGTCCAGATTCAATGCAGGTTGCGCGAGAACATGGCGAACAATCGTTCCCAGTGTCGCTCGGCGCAGGGCTTGTTGTAAATGTCGCCCCGTTGTGGAAACGCAAAGCCATGTTCTGCGCCCCGGTACCATTCCAGGCGGTAGTTGATGTTGCTATTACGCAAGTGCGACTCGAGTTTGGTGATGACATCTTTTGGCGCGTATTTGTCGATCTCCGCGCAGGCGAAATACATTTCTCCCTTGATGTCCTTAGCGGTTAAATGGGGTGAATCCGGCGCCTCGGTCATCAGCCCGGCACCGTAGATTGATGCCGAGCATTGAATACGATCAGAAAACTGTGCTGCTGCTGCAAAGGTGAAGGGTCCGCTCATACAATAGCCCACGGTGCCGACTCGATCTGAATTCGCGTTTTGATCAGTATCGACAAAATCAAGCATAACCCGGGTATCCTCCATAACCATTTTGATGCTGAGGTGACTCATGAGGGAAAACATATCCTTCATGCCCTCGTCGGTTCGCTGCAACTCGAATTCCCGGGTCTTTCGGTAATAAAGGTTGGGCAAGACAACATAATAGCCAACGGTTGCGATCCGCCGCGCCATGTCGTGGAGTTCTTCTCTTTTGCCGGGTGCATCCATAAAAAAAAGTACCACCGGGTGTGGGCCGCCTTCCTCCGGGTGGGTGATGAACGTGTTCATCTCGCCGTCGTCGGTGTTGATATCGATATGATGTTCTATCATGGTCTTTCCCAGGCTGTTTGTTTTTGAGATTCTGGCCCCCATCCTCGCACAGGCCACCGGGGGAGCGGTGTTACGCTGTGTTATCGACATGCAGTCCGATGGTTTTAGTGCAGCGTATCAACATTCGGGGAATATATTGAGTCTGGCGCGAAGGCGCATTCAGTATTGCTGCAACTGTCTGACTTTACATCCCGGCGAAGCGTATTCACACCAGTTTGTGATTAAAAAATCAGTGCATGCGAACCCAACTGTGTTTTCGCAGTCATGAACTAAGCAGTCATGAACCAAAATGTAGCAATCGGCTACCGGAGACCCTGCCAACACAGTGCAAGCGCTCGCTCTGGCTGTAAAACCGAACCGATGCAGGCATAATCTCTCAACATCACGAACGACAGGAGAAGTACCATGAAACTTGGACTGGGAGTTGGACCAATGGGTGCGCCGGGTGGCGAGAAGATTGTTGCGCTCGCCAGGGAGGCAGAAGATCTTGGCTACGACACCATCTGGTGCCCGGAGATCTACGGTATGGATTGCTTCACGCCCCTTGCCTGGATCGGTGCACATACTTCGCGCATCAATCTCGGCACTTCAATTATGCAGATTTCAGCACGCAGCCCGGCAAGCGCAGCGATGCACGCGGTGGCGATGGATTATCTGTCCAACGGACGGCTCATATTGGGGATTGGTGTCTCCGGACCACAAGTTGTTGAAGGCTGGTACGGTCAGCCATATCCGAAACCGCTGGCACGAACGCGGGAGTGGATGGAGATTTTCCGAAAAATTGTTTCACGACAGGAACCGGTCTCATTTCAGGGTGAGCACTATCAGTTACCGCTGGATGGAGGCACCGGCCTCGGCAAACCACTGAAGTTAATGCAGCATCCGCTGCGCGAACACATTCCGGTTTATCTCGGAGCAGAAGGTCCAAAAAATGTCGCGCTCTCTGCAGAAATCTGTGACGGCTGGATTCCGATGTTCCTGTCTCCCTATCGCATGGCTGATCAGTATGCAGAGGCCATGAAAATCAAGTCGCCAGAATTCGAAATTGCAGCAGCAATCCCTGTGGTTATCGATGACGATGTTGATAAGGCGCGCGCTCAGGTCAAACAAAACGTTGGCTTCTATGTCGGTGGTATGGGCGCAAAAACCTTCAACGTGCATAAGGATCACGTGGTAAGAATGGGATTTGGCGACGCTGCCGATGAGATTCAAAACCTGTTCATGTCAGGTAAAAGGGAAGCGGCATTCGCCGCTGTACCGGATGAACTGGTTGATGAAATCGCACTATGCGGTCCGAAAGAAAGAATTCGGGAGCGGCTGCAAGGCTGGAAAGACAGTCCCGTAACACAATTGAATATTGGCACTGCAGATACAGATACCTTGCGGTTCTTCGCGGAGGAATTACTATAGCGAATTCCTGACGCTACTCACCAGGCGTCGGGCGGAAAAGGTCCGGGTAGACAACATGTATCAGTTCAGAGACGAGACACACATGAGTGCGGTGGCGGTGTCTCTATTCCGGCGATAGTACTGTATATTAATCCAGTATTCGGTATAGTGAGCGCATGATCCTGTACATCGCAGAGAAACCCAGTCTGGGCCGCGCTATCGCCGATGCTCTGCCGCGGCCTCACCAGCGACAGGAAGGTTATATCAAAACCGGTGACGGCTCGATTGTCAGCTGGTGCATCGGACATATGCTGGAACAGGCGGAACCCGAAGCTTACGACCCGGCGTTCAAACGCTGGTCCCATGACCACCTGCCTATCGTCCCGAAACTGTGGAAACTAACCGAAAAAAGGCAAACCGGAAAACAACTGGGGGTACTGAGACGGTTGATCCAACAGGCAGATTTCATCGTCCACGCGGGGGACCCGGACCGGGAAGGGCAGTTGCTGGTTGATGAGGTAATCCATCACCTTGGTCGTGACCCCTTGCAGGTGCAGCGCCTGCTGATTAACGACTTGAATTCAGCTGCTGTGAAAACCGCCCTGCAGGCGTTGCGGAGTAATCGTGAGTTCGCGCCACTATCAACGTCGGCGCTGGCCAGGTCTCGCGCAGACTGGCTTTATGGAATCAACCTGACTCGTGCCTATACGCTGCAAGGCCGCAAGGTCAATTACAGTGGCGTACTTTCCGTCGGCCGGGTGCAGACCCCGGTGCTGGGACTGGTAGTTCGGCGGGATGCAGAAATTGACGCATTTATCAGCAAACCGTTTTACGAAGTAAAAGCGCATTTGATAACGGCCAGAGGTGCGACCTTTCAGGCTCGCTGGGTACCCAGTGAAGCCTGCGCGCGGTTCCTTGACAGCGAGGGCCGCAATGTATCGAGGGCACTGGCGGAAAACGTGGCCGACCGAATTTCAGGTAAACCGGGCCAGGTCGTGAAGGTGGACCGTAAAAAACGTCGATCTGCAGCGCCGTTGCCACATAGTTTGTCCAGCCTTCAGATCGACGCTGCCAGGGTGTACCGGCTATCTGCTCAGCGAGTACTGGATATTTGCCAGGGATTGTATGAACGCCACAAGCTGATCACTTATCCGCGGTCAGACAGCCGCTATTTACCAGCGGGCCATCACGCTGAGGCAGCCGGTATCAGCGCCGCGATTTTTGCCAATCCGGGTGCAGCAAACTCCTCGAAGATAAGTGACCAGCTGGATTTCAAGCGCAGAAGCAAAGCCTGGGATGATGCCAAAGTTGACGCTCACCATGCGATTATTCCTACATCACGACGGGTCCGGACGCTGACCGATGATGAGATCAGCGTCTATGGCCTGGTTTGCAGGAATTACCTGGCACAATTCCTGGCAGATCACGAATACGCTGAAACGAAGGTTGAACTGACGATTGAAGCGGGCCAGTTCATCGCGAACGCAAGGGAAGACATTCAAATCGGATGGCGCCAGCTGTTTACATCGAATACACGCAATACCGCACCACCTGAATTGCTGCCAGGATTGACGAAAGGAGAGAAACTGCATTCGGACAAAGGAGAGGTCAATGAGCGAAACACGACGCCTCCGGCCCGATTCACTGATGCAACCTTGCTGAGTGCAATGACAGGTATCGCTGCGTTTGTCAAAGATGCTGCATTAAAAAAGACATTGCGAGAAACTGACGGACTCGGTACGGAGGCGACCCGTGCGGGGATTATCGAATTGTTGTTCAAACGTGGTTTTCTGATCCGGGTGGCAAAACATATCGAATCCACAACCGCCGGTCGCGGATTGATCGAGGCGTTACCGGAGTCCGCCACGCAACCAGATCGAACCGCCCGATGGGAGAACATACTCACCGGGATCACCGAGCGAACAACGACCTATGACAGTCTGATGCAGCCATTGATTCATGAACTTGGCGAACTGGTGGTTGAGAGTCAACGGCAGGTACCGCAATCCCTGGCGGGGCTTGGAAAACCGGCAGGAAAACGCAAATGGCCATCTAAAAAATCCAACGCCGCATCAAAATCGAGGTCGGGCAAGTCCGGACGGAGCAGGAAGGCCACGAGTAAGCGGTGAATGTGCGACGGCGGGTCGGGTAGCTGGTTATTGTTGGTGATTTACATCCAAAAGATCACAGGATAAATGCAACCAGTCCGTGGGGCCGCAATACTTCAAGATCCAGCACGGACCGTATTGTCTGAATCTGGTACGGCACTGATAAGAACATTTTTCGTAATGGCCGGTCTAGGCGTGCGTTAAAATCACCTTCCGACTAAAAGGTTCGGATAACAATGCATCGATCGCATCACTCATTAAATGGTGAGCCGGCTGGATCAGTTCGGGGTCGAGACCGTTGCCGACCAGATCCAGTATCCGGGTCAGTTGGCTGGCACTATTCACACGTCCTGTATGAAAGTGGATGCCCTTCATGTTCATGTTGAACATCGGCACCGGAATTGATTCGCCGAAAAAAATCGAAGAGCTGGTGCATTCGCCATAAGGTGCAGTCGATGCAATCACCGCTGCCAATCCTTGTACGTCATTGGTGCAATCGATGGTGATGTCGTGACTGCGAAAGTGCTTCGGCCAGACATCGACCGGCAAACATTGGACGCCGAGGCGTTCGCCGACTGCCAGTGCAAACGGATCTTTAGAGGCGAGCGTAATACTTTCGGCGCCAAGGTGCCTCGCGCAAACAACCGCATAGAGTGGAATACTTCCGGAGCCGGTGATCAGTACGCTCGCCCCGGGGCGTCGTTGCAACGGACCGTCAACTCCACGCAGGCCGTCTGCCAGGTTGTCGCTGCCCGAGGCGATGCTGACGGGATCAATACCCTTTGGTATTTTCAGCAGATTAAAACTGGCCCAGGGCACCCGCACCAGATCTGTTATGGCACCCGACCAGTCGCCACCTGTTTTTCCGATTCCATACATACTGCCATTGGGAACGGTCCTGCAGACTGATGAGTAGCCTTGACCACAACGGGTGCAGATTCCGCAGCTTGGCTGGAACGATACGATAACCGTATCCCCTGGTGACAGACCGACGACTTCCTCGCCCAGGTCGATAATCTCGGCCGTGAATTCATGACCGAGCATAAACTCACCTGGGAACGGCGAGTGTCCGTTCACGATGGAACGATCCAGGTCACAGGCAGCAACTGCGATTGGTTTCACCAGCGCGTCGGTAGACGCATGTATTAACGGGGCGGGCACGTCGCGCCAGTCGATCGGATTGGATTTGATACCTGTTGTAAAGAGGGCTCTCATTCGGCCTGCCTCAGAAACCAGACAAGCCACTCTACCTGCCCGGAATCAGTCCCGACAAAAGGATTGTTTGCAGGCAGGTTGCAGCAAATTCACGCCAGCAGCTCGCGCAACCAGCGGGTGAAGATACTGATAGATGGGTGTGCCTGATTGTGGGGCGCATAAACGGCGACCGCTGCCTGTTCATTAATAGGAAGTGAAAACTCTGTCAATGCGTGAACTCTTCCGTCTTCGAGCCAGGGTTTCATATAGGGCATAATTCCCAGACAGACTCCCTCACCTCGCTCCACGCTGAGCGCGGCTGCATGAAAACTGTCAGTTTCGATGCTGAACGCTGGCATGCGGATTTCCGGTGAGAATGCGGCCAGCCATCGCTCCCAGCCCGCAAACGGTCCCAATACCCTGATCAGGGGCTGAGCCAGCAATTCATCGACGCTGCGAATAGTATCGCCCGTCGCACAGACGATCGGCACGATGGAAACGTCAAACAGCTTATCGCTGATGAACCCAGGATAGCGGCCATCCGGTTTTCCGTATCTGACCACAACCTCCAGGCGTTCTTCCGGATTCACATGCAGCAGTGTCGCCAGCTCCGTTCGGGTATGCAATTTGATGGTGGATTCCGGCAGAAGGTCCCGCAATCCTGCGAGATTCGGCGTCAGTATTTCATTGGCCAGAAACGGAAATGCGCCAATGCGAAACCGGGCGGCAACCGCTGGAAATGTGGGTGCCGCGGAGCGAATCAGTTCGAACCCGCTGGTCAGCGGGGCAAGGTAACTTCGGCCTTCCCGGGTCAGTTCAATACCATGGGCACCGCGACTGAACAGCGGCATGCCGAGCAGCGCTTCAAGATCACGAACCTGATGGCTTATGGTTGATGGCGACACGTTGAGCTCGGCTGCCGCCAGTTTGAAGCTGCCTGCGCGTCCGGCGGCCTCAAAAGCACGCAACCAGTTCAGGGACGGCAGGGGATGAGATTTGGACATCCGCGTATTATAGACCTCAACACAAATCCGCAAAGAAAAAGCGCTTCCTCGGCGAGGCCGATGAGTGCCGTGTCTGCTGAACGCTAAATACGGGAGTGCGTTCCTTGCCCTGAGGCTCCGTCAGACCTTACTGGCTTACTATTTCCTTTGCTATCATCAGCCAGGGTTTGAGAGGGCACTGAATGAGATCGAAAGCGATTACTTTTCGCCAGCAATGGAGTGGTGCTGTGTTACCTGCTGGTTTTCCTAGGAATCTGGAACTGGCTGGCGAG
>JAJFKA010000139.1 GCA_021773555.1 Gammaproteobacteria bacterium | reverse complement strand
GTTGAACTGGCCGCGGAAATGACGCTACCGGCGAAACGACGCCAGAACGGCTTGTGGATGCTGGGCGCTCAGTTCCTGGCTAATGGCGATGTGCCGAACGCGACTCGCACCTTTGAGGCGCAGGCTGCGCTGATTAGTGAGGCAGGGATTGACGGCCTGCCGATGGCCTCTGCCTGGTGTGCAGCGTGCCAGTGGCTGGCGGGTTCCGCCAGCGAAGCCGAGTTGGAAGCAGCACTGACCGCACTTGGCTGTGATGATCAAGGTAAGGAGCAGGTGGGATATTTACGGACCGCGCTTGCAGTGTTCAAGAAAAGTGGTGTTGCCTGAGACTCTGGAAACCCTGGAGGTATCCTCCTCAAGAGCCAGACCGATGGTAGTATTACCAGCAACTATTAATCAATGTAAAAGGATTCACTATGGATTTTGATATTCCCCAGGATATAAAAGACTACCTGGTTGTGCTTGATGAGTTTATCGAGAAAGAAATCAAACCACTGGAAAACGAGAACGACAATATCCGCTTTTTTGACCATCGTCGCGAAGATGCGCGAACTGACTGGGAAAGAGGTGGCTTGCCCAACGAGGAATGGGAGGCGCTGCTGGCGGCTGCCAGAAAGAAAGCCGATGCGGCGGGCCACTATCGTTATCCCATCCCGCGCGAGTATGGCGGTCAGGAAGGCACCAACCTGGGTATGGCCATCATTCGAGAACATTTTGCCGCCATGGGGCTGGGTCTGCATAACGACCTCCAAAACGAACACTCGATCGTTGCCAACAATGTAGGTTTATTGCTGATGCTTGCTTATGGCACGGATTCCCAGAAGTCAGAGTGGATCCCCTTGCTTCTGGAAGGCAAGCGTGGCTTTGCCTTCGGAATAACCGAGCCTGACCATGGATCGGACGCAACCCACATGGAAACCACCGCAGTGCGTGATGGTGACGGCTGGCGGATTAATGGTGCTAAAACCTGGAATACCGGTATCCACAAGGCCCAGTACGACATGATTCTCGCCCGGACTTCGGGCAAGGCAGGGGACGGCGAAGGCATCACGGCTTTCCTGACGCCGACTAATTCCGAAGGTTTCAAGGTCGAGGAAATGTTGTGGACCTTCAATATGCCCACCGACCATGGCCGTGTCTCTATGGACAATGTGTACGTGGATGACAGTGCAGTCTTCGGTGGTGAAGGCCGAGGGCTCGGCGTGGTCCAGCATTTCTTCAACGAAAACCGAATTCGCCAGGCAGCCTCGAGTCTCGGCGCGGCTCAGTATTGCGTGACTGAATCGGTTAAATACGCCATGGAAAGAAAACCGTTTGGCAAACCTTTATCCACCAATCAGGGGATTCAGTTCCCACTGGCGGAACTGCAAACAAGGTGTGAGATGTTACGTGCCCTGATTCACAAAACAGCCTGGCAGATGGATACCTACGGCAACTTCACCGTGTCCGACAAAGTCTCCATGTGCAATTACCAGGCAAACAGATTGTGTTGTGAGGCTGCAGACCAGGCCATGCAGGTGCATGGCGGACTGGGTTACTCTCGGCACAAGCCGTTTGAGCATATTTATCGCCATCATCGTCGCTACCGAATCACCGAAGGCGCTGAGGAAATCCAGATTCGCCGGATTGCAGGCTACATGTTTGGCTTTATGAAGCAGCAGGCACCCAAGGGTGTCAGAGAGGATTAGACAATGCCGGATGGGAAGGCGGAGTTTGAGGCTGCGTTGGCGGCGATGCTTACAGCCCGCCTGCCAGGTTGTACCGAGTTCGTCAGCTGCGAACGGCTTTCAGGCGGTGCGAGTCAGGAAACCTACCGAATTCGGGTGATGATTGCCGGTCAGGAGAAGACCGTGGCAATGCGTCGTGCACCTGGCGGGGCCTTTGATGAGGCGATGCCCGCGCATCCCGGACTCGATGTGGAGGCGATGCTGATGCAGTGCGCCAGGGAAGTGGGTGTTCCGGAGCCCGAGGTGTTCCATGTGTTGACCGCTGAGGATGGTCTGGGTAGTGGATTCGTCATGGAATGGCTGGAAGGCGAGGCACTCGGGGCGCGGATCGTTCGTTCCGATGAGTTCGCAGCGTTAAGACCGAAGCTGGCGCGTGAATGCGGCCGGATACTGGCGAAAATTCACGGTATTGATCTTGCAGCAACCGGACTCGATAAGCGCCTCGGTGTCATCCCCCCTGATGAATTTGTGGAACAGATGTGGGAACGCTACAAACTGTTCAATACGCCGCAACCCATGATCGACTATGCCGCTCGCTGGCTTCGTGAGAATCTGCCTGCCGATTTTGAAATGGCGCTTGTTCACAACGACTTTCGCAACGGCAATTTTATGGTCAATAGCGAGGAGATTGTCGCGGTGCTCGATTGGGAGGTCGCACACATTGGCGATCCCATGCGTGATCTTGGCTGGATTTGTACCAACTCATGGCGCTTCAATGCCGAGGCCCCCGTGGGCGGTTTTGGCCAATACGAAGACCTGTTTCAAGGTTATGAAGAGGTTTCGGGTAAAACCGTTGATCCCCGGCATGTTAAGTTCTGGGAGGTATTCGGTTCCTACTGGTGGGCAGTGGGTTGTATGGGCTTTGCAGAACATTATCGCACCGGCCCCGACAAGACAGTTGAGCGGCCCGCGGTGGGGCGACGAACGTCCGAATGTCAGGTGGATTGTGTCAACCTGTTGATTCCGGGACCCGTGACGCTGGTCAGCGCTGATGAAGAACCGGTTTCCGATATGCCCCGGGCGGATGAATTGCTGCAGAGTGTCACCGACTTCCTGCGCGATGATGTCATGGCCGCCACCACCGGGCGAAATAATTTTATGGCCCGGGTGGCGTCCAATTCGCTGGATATTGTATCGCGTGAACTAAAACTCGGTGCTGCCCACCGTCAGGGTGAGCTTGCGCGGCTTCGGCAGATTTATGCGAGTGATGCAGACCTGAATACCCTGCGCTGGAAGCTGGTCAACGAGCTTCGCGATGGCAGCTTATCGCTGGATGACGAGGCGTTAAAAAGCCATCTGAGAGAGACGGTTGTCAATCAGGTTGCGATTGATCAGCCCCGGTATTCGGGATTCAGACGTGCCTTGAAAAGCTGAAGACCAAAAGGCTAGCCTGGACTCCAGCCCAGCCATGCGGGCGCGAGACTTAAGGTGTGGATCAGCAATCCAGCGAGGCCGCCAATCACCGTGCCGTTGATGCGAATGAACTGCAGATCCTTGCCGATCTGGATTTCAATGCGTTCTGATGTCGCCCTCGGATCCCAGCCCTCAATGGTATCTGAAATAAGATCTGCAACCTCGTGACCGTAGGTACGAATCAGATAGCGCGCACTGTCCTCTGCCCAGCCATCTATTTTCGCGGCAAGCGCCTTGTCCGAGAGTATCGCCTCACCAAACTGCACGACCGCATCCTCAATCGCCTGCTTGAGTTCCGCATCAGGATTTTCGCTCTGACTCAGCAGTGCCTGTTTGATATCTGTCCATAATGATGTCGTGAAATCGCGGATAGCTGGTTGCGATAACAGTTCCTCCTTGATGGATACTTCCTTATGGGCAATCTCAGGTGAGTGTTTCAGATCCTCCATAAACTGCTCCATCATCTTTACCATGCGCCGACGGATAGGATGAAAGATATCCACCTGCATTTCGTAAAGCGTCTTGCTGGCACTGCGCACAATGCGTTCGTAGATAGCCCGGTCAACAGAACTCGGGAACCACCAGGGGGTTTCCTGTACGACTTTTTCCTTGATATCGCTGTCACTGTCTTCGAGCACAAACAGGCCAAACTTGACGCCGCTGTCAAACAGATCCTGCTGGCGTTGCCCTGAGGTAATAAAGGAGAGTAAATCACCGATAATCGGGGCAAAGGAGGTGTCGCGGATTCGCGCCTGCACCTTTTTTTCGATCAGTGTCTGGATATCATCATCGTTCATGACCTTGACGATACCGGCAATGCCAGTTGTAACCTGCTCTGCAATGGCGCGGGCGTTTTGCCGCTCGGTGATCCATGTCGCCACCCGACGGCTGAGTTGCATGGCACGGATCTTCGATGAGATTACTTCCTCGGACAGAAAATTCTGTTGTACGAACAATCCAAACTGCTCGGCGATGGCATTCTTGCGGTTGGGAATAATGGCCGTGTGCGGTATTTTCAGACCTAGGGGATGACGAAATAGCGCCGTCACTGCAAACCAGTCGGCAACCGCCCCGATCATCCCGGCTTCTGCGGTTGCGGAGACAAATTCCAGCCAGGTGTATTGCGCCTCAAACAACGAAGACGCGATATAAATCAGCGTCACCAGCACCAGCAGGCTGGTGGCGAAACGTTTCATACGCGCGAGTTCGGCCTGCTTGATGAGCTCCAGGTCTGTATAGCTTTCAAGAAACATGATTGGATGCGAGGTGGTTGCTGAAAAGGTCGCACATCTTATAGGAAGCACTTTTGTTTGCAAACGGTTCGATCAGCAGAGATGAAGCAATATCGATACCAGCTGCTAAAACTGCTTGTTTTTCAGGGAGTTGACGATTCGTATCAATGATCAATGCGGTGCACGTCACGAATGGTTGGTCAATATCACCGGATCACGGCTGATCTTGCAAAGCATTGCTTCCCATGGTGACATGCGGGTTTTCATGATCAAAGGATATACCCGTGCAAACCTTCTCGGTCGACAATAAAAATATCGTCATCACCGGTGCTTCCTCCGGTTTTGGTCATCACTTTGCCGGGGTGCTCGCGAATGCGGGTGCGAGCGTGATCCTGGGTGCGCGCCGGGTCGATAAAATTTCGGCGCGAGTCGACGAGATCAACAGTAGCGGCGGCAGTGCACTCGGCGTGGCGCTGGACGTTCGTGATGCGGACAGCGTCGATGCATTTCTCGATGCGGCGGAGCGGGAGTTTGGTCCGATTGACGTGGTGATCAACAATGCAGGCGTTGAATCCGGGGCGAAGACTTATGCCATGATTGATGAGGATGACTGGGACTATGTCATGGACACCAATCTCAAGGCGGTCTGGCGGCTGTCAAAGAAATACACAGAGCGTGTGGTAAAAAGCGGTCAGGGCGGCGGAAACATCATCAACATCAGTTCGATCACTGCCTATAGAACGATTAAAGGCCAGTTTCCTTATGCCGTGTCCAAGGCAGCCTTAACCAAGGTCACTGAAGTGATGGCGCTTGAGGGGGCGAAATTTGGGATCAGGGTCAATGCCATTGCGCCCGGATACATCCTGACAGATGTAAGTCGCGTACTACTTGAAAGTGACCGTTCCGAGGATTTTCGCAAGGCCATCCCCATGCGTCGGTATGGGGAGTTCGACGATCTGGACGGTCCGCTGTTATTACTCGCGTCCGATGCGTCAGGCTATATGACTGGATCAACGATCGTGGTTGACGGGGGGCATATCTGCAGTGAGTTGTAACGGGCCGGTATTCTGGTTTCCTGGCATAATGTGAGCCAGGTCTGGGCTAATGTCCGCGTAAGCGAAAAGTGCGGAGTGTAACGAAAATTACCCGTTGGCTCCCGCCGAGCGGTTTTGGGTATACTGCTGCTGACCAGTCTGCGATCTCTCCCCAACAGAGGTAAAGAGCCATGCGTGCCGAATACCAGAACCCCAGATTTCCGATGTCAATTTTCCTGTTTGTGTCGCTCTGCCTGCCCGTTCTGGCCAGTGCAGATCAGTTTTTTGGGCAGGTGATGTCTGATTCAAAAACACCGATCGTTGGTGCCATGGTGACCTTTCGATTTGGTGACCCGTTCCAGGAAAAGACCGTGTTCACTTCCGAGGAAGGTCGCTACCAGATAGCGGGCTTACCCGGTTCCACCGACTACACGGTTAGGGTCAGGCGAATCGGCTGGCATGACCTGGTGACTGACGAGGTCGCCGTGGCGCAGGAAAATGGTGCCCTTGATTTTACGTTGCTCCGACACACAGATCCTGCCATGGTGGCAGCCCAGTTACCGGCGAACCACTGGTATGGACTCGTGCTGGATCGAGTAAGCAGCGAATATGAACGTGAACAACTGGTTCGACAATGCACCTACTGCCACCAGCAGGGAAATGAGGCGACGCGTGTCCAGCGCCCCGTGGAAGAGTGGCATAAAGTCCTGTCCCTGATGGCTCGCATGGGTGGCGGGCTGGATGCTGAATTCAGTGCGAAAATTCCTGAACTGTTTAACTCGGCCTATGACCCGAAGACTGCTGTTCCGAAATTAACCAAAGGATTTGACCAGCCGGGTTTTGCGCCACCCCCCAGTGAAATTGTGAGACGGGCTGTAATTGATGAATATCAGCTAGGCGGTCGCGCTTCCATGCAACACGACATGATTGTTGGCCACGATGGCATCGTATATTCAGTGGATATGGCGACTGACCACTTGTTCCGCCTCGATCCCTCGAAACCCGATGGTGCCAGAGAAAGCTTTGCGATCCCGAGTGGCGATCTTCCGCTCGGCGGTTTTGGCCCGGGCGGGGCCCTGCCTTCCAACACCAGCATGCGAGTGGGACCACATTCATTGCAGGTGGGTGCGGATGGCGATATCTGGATCACCCTGGCAGTGGGCAATAAGCTGGCCCGTTTTGATACCGTGGAGGAGAGCTTCACGATCGAAGACCTGCCCGGTGGCATCTATCCCCATACGCTGCGAATCGACTCAAAAAATCGCGTCTGGTACACCATCGCGGTGTCTAACCACGTGGGCATGTTCGACCCTGCCACGGGTCAGCATGAAGTGATTCGCGTCCCGGCCAGGAGTTTCGGCGAAGAAGTCATGTTACGCATGCTACCGGTGTTTCTCTGGGCCGGGCAGTATATCGATCTTGGCGGCGGGGGCGGTGAGGGTGCCAGTCTGCCGGTTCCCTATGGTATTGATATCGCGCCGGACGGAGGTATCTGGTTCAGCCAGTTGAATGCGCATCGTATCGGTCATATTGATCCGGACAGCTTTGAGATCACCATGATCGACACGCCATTTACAGCACCCAGGCGAATGCGATTTGACTCCCAGGGTAAGCTCTGGATTCCCGGATTTTCCTCGAACCTGATTTCGAAGTTTGATATTGAAACGCGCCAGTTTGAGCACTTTGAGCTGCCGATTGAACCGCTTGGTACGGAAACCCCCTACTCGCTGAGTATTGACCCGGTAACTGACGATGTCTGGATTTGCGGCACCAACAGCGACTCGCTGATCCGGTTCCAGCAGGCCTCTGCTGAGTTCACGGTCTATCCCTTGCCGACCATGGTGACCTACACAAGAGATATCGACTTCTCTGCTGATGGGGGGGTCTGGACGTCAAACTCCAACGCGCCTGCCTGGCAGATTGAGACCGGAATACCGCGACTTATCCGTCTGGATGTCAATGGCACGATCGATCTCCCCCTGGTTGATTCCGTAGGCTCAAACTTGTAGATGCGCGAGGTCGCCGCTTTCCTGCTTGGCTGTGTCCTGGTGCAGGGTTGTACAGATCAGGACGCCCTGATGGTCGAGCAGCAGCAAAAGCTTGACCAGCAGGGGCAAAGACTCAGCTCAATACTTGGCAACGCGACGCCGACGGTTTCCACAACGGATGGCAGCCTGACGATTCAAATGAGCTTTGGCAGTGAAGCTGATCTGGATCTGTACGTGACCGATCCGCATATGGAAACGGTGTATTTTGCCAAAAGCAGTACCAGATCAGGCGGGCGGATTTCGAAAGACATTCAGTGCGCGTCCGGCAGTGATTCCGCACAGAGTGGACGAGGCGATCAGCATGAGCCAAGAATTGAAGAAGTTCGTTTCGATGCGCCCATACCCGGTCGCTATCGGATTGGTATCGACTATCCGCTGAAATGCGCGGGCGGCGAGCAACGCGCGGCGTTTGCGGTTTCAGTCATGCACAATGGCGAACAGATTCGAAAATCAGGCTCCGTGACGTTTGAAAACTTCGATGTTGTGGTGATGGAGTTTGAAATTTAATGAACAAAGCTTGCTACAAAACATAAGTACCGAGTATCAGCGGTGAATGAGGTGGACATGAAGTATAGCGGGGACGTATTGGGTCGGACATTATTACAAGCCATCCTGGTAGTCATACCTCTGTTGCTACCCCTGGGCGCCAGCGGCCAGAATGTTGATGCAGGAAAGTTACTTTTTGGTACTTACTGCGAGACTTGTCATGGCGAGAACGGTGATGGCAACGGACCTGCCGCAGCGGCATTTATGCTGAAACCGCGCGACTTCGCGCTGGCTGCTTATAAATTTGACACTGATGCAGACTGGAAGAAAGGCAGCGATGCGGATCTCGCCAATGTGATCAGACATGGTCCGGCCACTTACGGTGGCTCGTTACTGATGCCAGGCTGGGCTAATCTGTCAGATGAGCAGATAAGACAACTGGTTGCCTATATCCGCTCACTGGAACGTTAAGAATCGGATTGAGCTTCCCCTGCAATCAGTCGGGACCGTTTGTGTCCTTCACCATTCTCCATTATTTTGACCAAATTCTTAAGGATGAAACACATGAAAGCAGAACAGATCAGGCATATCGGGGTGGTTGGCGGGGGTGTCATGGGCGGGGGTATTGCGCAGATCCACGCGGCGGCAGGTTATCGTGTGACGATTCGCGATATCTCACAGCAGATACTCGACGATACGCGCGAGGCGCTGATAGAAGGGAAGTGGGGTGTAAAGCGAGCAGTCGAGAAAGGCAAGATGGGTTTCGATACCGCCACCCAGGTTATTGCGAATGTGGATTTCACCCTGGAGATCGAGGGCCTGGGTGATTGTGATCT
Organism: Gammaproteobacteria bacterium; assembly: GCA_021773555.1. Lineage (GTDB taxonomy): Bacteria > Pseudomonadota > Gammaproteobacteria > Pseudomonadales > Azotimanducaceae. Next base: position 1,165 of record JAJFKA010000139.1, on the reverse strand, counting down.
GATTATCGAAGCCGTGCCCGAAAAGCTCGAATTAAAACAGCAGGTATTTGCGGAACTCGACGCTGTCGTCAAGGCAGATGCGATCTTCACCTCTAATACCTCGGGGATTGTTATTCAGGAGATAGCGGGAAAAGTATCCGAGCAGCGTAAACAACAGTTCGTCGGCATGCATTTCTCGAATCCTGTGCCGGTGATGTCCATGTGCGAGATCATTACCACGCCACAATCAACGGAAGAAACCGTGGATGCCGTGGTATTTGTTGCCAACGCCGCAAAACGCGCGGTGTGCATGGTCAGGGATACACCGGGAACCCGGGGTTTCATTCTGAACCGTGTCTTCGCGGCGGCTGCCAGGGAAGCGCGTCAAATTGTCGAGGACGGTATCGCCACGCCGGAGGATGTTGACAAGGCGATGATAACCGGACGCAACTGGCCGGCTGGGTTTTTCGGCGCACGAGGCGGAATCGGCAAACAATGGTAAGCCTTGCGCCATGAATTGTTATTCGGCTGGAGACACCCGGCCGATTTGAAGCATCAGCCAGGCATAACAAACCCGTCGGCAAACACCATGTGACCTGAAGTATTGTCGGTACGATGGTGGATTATTTTCTGGTATTCCGGTGAGTCATACCAGCCGCGCAGGGCGTCCTTTGACGGGAATTTGAGTATTACGGTGACGGCACCCGGTGTTCCTTCGACGGCCTCACTACCAGGTCCTGCAACCAGGATCTCGCCGCCATGGGCGATGATCGTTGGCGCAACGGCCCCGATATAGGTTTGATAACCGTCCGGATTGGTAATGTCGTAATTTGCGATCAGATAACCTGCCATATCTTTGTCCTGTCTGGTAATTTCTCTGGGAGAGTTGGCTAAACGTGAAACCAGCTCCTGTTTCGTCAATCGCCGCGATGATCGGCGGTTTGCAGTATCGTTTATCTAACTGACAATAGCTCCACTTCAAAAATAAGGGTTGTGTTTCCGGGGATCGGGCCGACTCCTGCTTCTCCGTAGCCCAGGTGCGGGGGTACGGTGAGGCGCCATTTGTCACCCGCTTTCATCATCTGCAACGCCTCGGTCCAGCCTGCGATGACGCCGTTGACCGGAAGATCAATAGGCTCGCCTCGATCAACCGAGCTGTCAAAAACCCTGCCGTCTTCGAAGGTGC